>CANRDX010000016.1 GCA_947629485.1 uncultured Clostridia bacterium | reverse complement strand
GTTTCCTTAAAGACGCAAAATTTGCAAGCGACGGCAGACCTTTTGTGGCGCGGCGGGTGCAACGTCAAATTCGAGGAAGGCGAGCTTCGCGTCTATGACGTGGACGACACGGCAAGGCTCTCCGCTTATCTTATGCAGCACGGCTTCGCGCCGAGCGAGCTGAAAAAGCATAAGATCGGGCTGGAAGAATACTATGTTTCCCTTATGAGCGGAAAGGAGGCTGTGTAATATGGAAAAAACGAAAACGTTGCAATTCGAGAAGCCGAGCTTTTTTGAAAGGCTCAAAGGTATGCTCGGCGTGGACTTCTACCGCCTGTTTCATACGCCGCTCTTTTATATCTTCATCGTGATTGCGGCACTCATTCCCGCGCTTGTATCGATGGGAGCAATGGGCGAGGGCGAGACGGCGGGCATGTTCTCCAATGCTTGGCAGATCATCGCCGCAGACAGCCCGCTCTATATCGTTCACGATATGGGCGAATACGCCAACATGAACATGGTGTTCATCTTCGGCGGCATTATGGTGTCTATCTTCATCGGACACGATTATCGGAGCGGGTACGTCAAGCAACTGTTTACCACCCACGCCAAGAAAGAGGACTATATGATTTCAAAAACCCTCGTCTCCGCGTTCTCGATGGTGTGTATGTGCTTTACTTATCTTGTCGGCGGGACGATCGCGGGCGCGGCGACGGGACTTCCGTTTGCGATCAACGCAGGTTCTCTCCTTTGCGCGATCCTCGGTAAAATGATTATGAGCCTCGGCTGGGCGAGCCTCTACACCTTCATCAATATCATCTTCCGCAGGAAGTTCGGCATTTCGATTGCCCTCTGCTTCGTATTGGGAACGGGGATCCCCGTCATCGGCGCGGCGGCGCTCGTCGGAAATACAGCGGCGCTGAATATCTTCCTCTACGGCTCCTCGGTGCAGGCGTGCCTTTCGGCAAACTTTACTTCCGTCGTCGTGTGCCTTGCCTGCTCTCTCGTGTGGGCGGTCATCTATAACGTCCTCGGGTCGGTCATTCTGTACCGCAGGGACGTGTATTGAGGTGAAAGTATGAATGCGATCGAAATCAGAAATTTGACCAAGACGTTCCGTGAAAAACGCGCGGTGGACGGGCTGACCATGTCCGTGCCCGAGGGCGCGATCTACGGTTTTATCGGTGAGAACGGAAGCGGCAAATCGACGACGGAAAAGCTCATTTGCGGCCTCATTCGGCCGAGCGGCGGCGAAATAAAACTTTGGGGGAAAGACCATCGGGATCAGGGCGTTCGCTCGCAAATCGGCGTTCTCATCGAAGCCCCCGGGTGCTTTCCGAATTACACCGTCTGGAACAATATGAAACTGCAAGCCGCCAACCTCGGCTTAAAGAACGAGGACGAAGAAATACGGCGCGTTCTGCACCTCGTCCGCATGGACGGCGCGGCATCGAATAAGTTCAAAAACTGCTCGCTCGGCATGAAGCAACGCATTGGAATCGCCTTTGCCCTGCTGGGAACCCTAAGCTCCTCGTTCTCGACGAGCCGATCAACGGGCTGGACGCCGACGGCATGCGCATCATGCGGGAGGTCTTGATTGACCTTTCGAAGCGCGGCACGACAATTCTCATCTCCTCGCATATCTTGGGCGAGCTTGAAAAAATCGCTACCCATTACGGGATTATCCGCAATGGGAAGATGCTACGGGAGATGACCGCCGAACAGCTCAATGCCGACTGCCCGACCTATGTTGCCCTCAAAACGGACGAGATCGAAAAGACGCGAGCGATTTTACAGCGGGCGTTCGGACGGGCGGATATGGACGAGCAAACGGGCGAAATCCGCGTGTATGGAGCGCATGCAGAGGATGTTGCGAAATATCTGTTCGGGAACTTCGGAATTGTTGTGAGCGAAATCAGGACGGCAAAAATCAGCCTCGAAGAATACTACGAGGGTCTCATGAGGGAGGAAAGAAAATGAACGCGAATACAAAATTCGGCGATTTTTCAAAACGCCTGAAAACCATGCTCAAAGTGGACACGCGCAGAATGTTCACAATGCCCACGGTATGGATCATGTTCGCGATCTCTCTCGCCCTTCCCGTTCTCATTCTTGTTATGACGTCATTCATGGGGGGCATGCCCGCAGCAGAGCAGACAGTTCGCACCGAGGAAATGTTTACGAACGTTTGGCAGGCGATCGGCTCGGCGGGCGGGAACGCCATGAGCATGGATCTTACGAGCATGTGCAATATCAACCTTTTGTACTTCCTTGTGGCGATCTTCGTCTGCCTGTTCGTCGGCGAGGACTTCCGAAGCGGGTACGTGAAAAATCTCTTTACGGTGCGCTCGAAAAAGACCGATTACGTCCTCTCCAAAACCATTGTGTTGTTTGTAGCGTCGGTCGGAATATTCCTTCTTTACTTTATCGGCGCAATGATCGGCGGCGGGATCGCGGGGCTTTCCTTCGATACCTCGGCGGTAGGTGCGAGCGCGGGCGGAATTATCGCCTGCATGATAAGCAAAATTTTCTTTGCGCTCGTCTTTGTTTCCATCGCTTTAACGCTTGCGACCGTCGGAAAGCAACGGCTGTGGCTCTCCATTCTCGGCTCTCTCGCGGCGGGAATGCTTCTCTTTACCATGATCCCCATGATGACGCCGCTCAATGCGGGCGCGTTCCATGTGGTTTTATGCGTCCTCGGCGGTCCCCTCTTCGCCGCGGGGCTTGGGGCGGTCTCGATCGTCATTCTGAACAAGACGGACGTATGAAAGGTTTGCATTGCCCTTTCGCCGTCGGCGGAAAAAAACGCCGAAGCGCATTACGCAGAGGGCGCGAAGGGATTGCTATTTTTTCCGTTCGGTGATATAATGGGAAAAAAGGAGGCGCATATGCAGACTTTGAAGTTGGAAGAAAAATGGGATAAGACCTTCGCAAAGAGCGAAAAGGTCGAACACACGAAGGTGATTTTTCATAACCGCTACGGGCTGACCCTTGCGGCGGATCTGTATCTTCCGAAGAACAGCGGCGAAAAGCTGCCCGCGATCGCCGTCTCCGGTCCCTTCGGCGCGGTGAAGGAGCAAGCCGCGGGGCTTTATGCGCAGACGCTCGCGGAAATGGGATTTTTGACGATCGCGTTCGACCCGTCGTTCACGGGCGAGAGCGGCGGCGAGCCGAGGTATGTCGCCTCTCCCGACATCAACACCGAGGACTTTTGCGCGGCGGTCGATTTCCTCTCCTGCGACGAGCGCGTCGATCCCGAAAGGATCGGCATTCTCGGCATCTGCGGCTGGGGCGGAATGGCGCTGAACGCCGCCGCGATGGATACGAGGATCAAGGCGACGGTCGCCTCTACCATGTACGATATGACGAGGGTGAACGCGAACGGCTATTTCGACAGCGAGAACTCCGCCGAAGCGCGCTATGCGAAAAAACAGGCGATGAACGCGCAAAGAACGCTCGATTATAAGAGCGAAAGCTACGCTCGGGCGGGCGGCGTGGTCGATCCCCTTCCCGACGACGCGCCCTTCTTCGTGAAGGATTATTACGACTATTACAAGACAAAACGGGGATACCATGTCCGCAGTTTGAACTCCAACGACGGCTGGAATACGACTTCTTCGCTCTCGTTTATGAACATGCCCATCCTCGCCTATGCGGGGGAGATACGAAGCGCCGTTTTGATCGTATGCGGGGAGAAAGCGCACTCCCGCTATTTCTCGGAGGACGCGTTCAAAAAGCTCGAAGGCGAAAACAAGGAGCTTCTCGTCGTCCCCGGCGCGGTGCACACCGACCTCTACGACGGCGGGGGGAAGAACGCCATTCCCTTCGATAAGATCGCGGCGTTCTTTGCCGCCCACCTCAAATGAGAGAAACGGGGGTGGCGGCGTGAAACTGATCGTTGCCGATCTTACCGATCTGAACGGGGAGGAGGACGCGCTGCAATATTTCCCCGCGGCGCGCAGAGCCGAGATCGTGCGCTTTCAAAGGGCGGACGACCGCGCGAGGAGTACGGTCGCGGAGGCGATCCTCCGCCTCGAAATCATGCAGTCGCTCTCCCTTTCCTCCGACCGCATCGACATCCGCCGCGGAGAGCGCGGCAAGCCCTATCTTGCAGGCTTTCCGCACTTTTGTTTCAACGCCTCCCATGCGGGAGGAATCGCCGTCTGCGCGTTTGACGACGCACCCGTCGGCGTGGACGTGGAGAAGATCCGCCCAATCGACTTTCGTTCCATCGCGGCGCGGTGTTTTTCGGAGCGGGAACGCGCGGAACTTTGCGGCGGCATCTCTGCCTTCTTCCGCGTGTGGACGGCGAAGGAGAGCGCCGTAAAACAGCGCGGCGGCTCCCTTGCAAACGACCTCAAACGGCTCGACACGGCGGGCGATCCCTCGTTCGACGGGGCACCGCTCGCCTGCGCCATTCGCTCCTATCGCCTGCGGTACGGGGAGAAAACCCTTCTTCCCGCCGAAGAGGAGGGAGAGTATATGCTCTCCGTCTGCTCCGCGCGATCGGAGCATACCATGTCTGCGATCTTTTATACGGCAAGCGAGATCTTGAAGGAATTTGCGGCACGATCTTCCCGCTCTCCGCATGGCGATAGCGTATAAGAGAACAGTAGCTTTGCCGCCGCCCGCGCAGGGCGGCTTTCTCTTTTGAAAAAACTTCCATATGAAAGAGCCGCGCACGAAAAGGTGCGCGGCTCTCGTTTTGCCATAGAAATTTTCTGCCTTATCCCGCGATCTCCGTCTTGACGCGCACGGTCAGCCCGAGAGATGCGGACTGCTCGAACACGGCGGTGAACTTGTTCTCGATCGCGCTGCCCGCCTTGCCGTAGAACACCCACTCCGTGCCGTCGGCATTGCGGGTGAGATCGTGCGCCTCCTCGACCCACGCCCACGCATCCGACGAGACCTTGTATGCAACGGCGATGACCTGCGCGATGTTCCCTTCGCCGTCTACGAAGAGGTTGAAGAAGAAGTCGCCCGAAGCCGTCGCCAGCTGCTTGAAGGCGTATTTCTCCACGGTGACCGATTGCACCGCCGCCCCGTCGGGAGCGTACGCATATTTGACGAGATAGCCCGCGCCCGCACGCGAATAGCCGTTGTCGTTTACGCCCGTGAATTCGATGAGCCAAACCGCGTCGCCGCCGATCGTCACGCCCGTATCGTAGTTGACGATCGCCTCGCCGTCTTTGAACACGGTCGCGGCGTACGGCTTGCCCTTTGCGCCCTCCACGCCGTAGCCGGGCGTGTTCTGCGTCGTCGCATGCTCGAAGAATTTGAGGCGAACCGTGTATCCGTCCGCTTCAAACTCCTTGTAGGAATAGAAGCCTTGCAGAACGTAGACGGTGCCCTCGTTCTCTTCGGCATAGGTTTCATAGAAATCCACCGCGTAGTTCACGCCTTTGAACGCGAACACGATCTCGTAGCAGTAGCCGAGCGAGCCGGAACCCGTGCCGTTGTCGCCGCGGTAGCCGACCTTCACAAGCTCCTCCGCCTTGATCTCGCTGAACGTGATAGGTTCGGAGAATGTCGCCTTGTCGTAGAGATAGTAGAATTCGCCGCTGTACTCCGCCTGCCGAAGTTCGAGGGGGCCGAACCCGATGAATTCCTTCACGATGTGCCCGCCGAGGTGGACCGTCTCCGTCTCGCGGAAGTTGTCGTAGAAGTCGGGCATATCTTCGACGATATATCCCGCCCTTACGGTGAATGTTCTCGTATCGCCCTCCACGCCGAACGAAATCGCGTAGTCTACATAATTATATGTGACCGTGGGGCGGAAGCCGCCGTCCGTATAAAAGTTGAGTGTGAAGTCGTTATACGTCTGCCCGCCGAGCACAAACTGCCCCGCAAGATTGTAGTTCTGCCCGTTGTCCTTCAACTTGAAGGCGAACTCCGCGTCGATCGGATCCTCGCCCGTCGGCTCGTTGTCCTTGCCGTAGAATTCCACAACGCCGCGGATGCGGATCTCGTTTCCGTCCCAGAGGGTGTACGTCGCGCCGTCGTAGGTGAAATTTGCGACGTCTTTGCCGGGCGCGAAGTCGAGCACATGGTGCGTCGAGGACTCCGTCTCGTAGTCGTAGGGATAGACGTGCGTCTTGCCCTCCCACACATAGTAGAATCCGCTGAACAGCGTCTCGTATTCCTCCTCGGTGCGGGAGCCGTCCTCCCCCTCCGTATAGCGCGTGCCTTTCAGATTGACGCGCGCCGCGGCGTCCGAGCCGAAGGAGAGGAGCTTGAACTCGTCGGAGTAGTACACGAGATCGAACGCGGAGTAGTCAAGCAGATAGAACGTGCCCTCTTCGCGGTCGAGCAGGAAGTACACTTCGCTGTAATCCGCCTCGAAGGTGAGGTACATGAAGCCGTTCTCCTCGTCTACCACCGTCGAATAGCCCGTGCCGCCGTATCTTCCGTCCGCGGTGTAGAGGCTCGCGTTGCCGTAGCCGTCGAGTTGAAGGATATCGAGATCGTCGTTGATGAACAGCCCCTTCAAGTCCTCGTCGTACACCACGCAGGCGGAGGTGCCCATCGCGGGGCGGTAGAATGAGATGCGGAAATCGTGCTTGCCGAGCGACGCGCCGAGGTCGGCGTCGTAGAGAATATATTCGCCGTCCGTGCCGAAGGGCGCGTAAAGCCCCGAGCTATACAGCGCGCCGAGCTGGGTATAAACGGAGAAGTTGCCCAATCCGTCGAATCTGATCGTGAAGAAGTTGACGAATTGAAGGCTGGCGTTCACGAGATACCATTCGCCGTACGCGTCGTCGAGAATGTTGAGCAGGCGCGAGGAGGTGTTGATCCTGAAATACTGCGCCGCGCCCGTCTCGTCGTAGGTGAAGAGCACGACGGTGCGCGAGGGATCGACGGAATAGGTGCCGAAGGAGGAAGTTCCGTCCGCCGCCGTATAGCTGGCATAGAAGTACCCGTCGAGATGAAGGGCGCTGCCGTCCGCCGCCGTGTAATCGCCCTGCGTTCTTCCGTCGTATTTGAAGTAGACGTTCATGACGGAGCTGCCGCGGAGCTGATAGATCGTGAAACGGAATTTGATCTCCCCTGCGATCCGCAGCGTAAAGATCTGGTCGTCGAACTCCGTTTTGCCCACTTCCTGATAGGTGCCGCTCTGCCACTCGCCCTGATCGTCCTGCCACTTCGCGTTACCCTGTCCGTCGAGAACGAAGTCCATGATATATTGTCCGCTCGAAGAGCCGCTATCTACATAATAGAAGTAAAGTTCGGTCTCCTCGCCGCCCCCGTCCGAGGCATGGTATACGCCGTCGGCGTCCGCATTGAGCAGATAGGAGAGCGTCCGCGTCGCGTTTCCGTCGCCGTAGAGGAAGGTGCCGCGCACGGTATCGAAGTAGCGGCTGCGCGAGATCGTGAACGTTCCCTCGATCACAGCGCCGCCCACGAACCAGAGCGAGCCGACGCCTGCGAACGTGATCTCCCTGTGCGCCCAGAAATAACTGCCGTCGGGAAGTTCGACGACGTCGTAATTCTTCACGTCGTTCTCTTCGAGAATGCAGTAGACGGGCAGACGCCAGAGCGTCTCCGAGCTGATGAGTTCCGTCGTGTAGAACTTCATCGTCTCGGGAACGTTGAAGGAAAAGATGGATTCCACTTCCGTGCGCACGAAGCTGTAAAGAAGAAAGCCCGAGCCGATCTCCGTTGCGGTATAATAGCCCCTCGCCGCATATTGGAGGGTGTCGCCCTCGTCGAAGGAGACATAGAGTTCCGCCTTCTTCCCGAGCGTACCGTCGCCGTAGTCCTCATCGTAGAGGAGAAGGAGGGGGAAGCCGACCGCTTCACCCGAGCCGAGCAGGTGATACTCGGTGTAGGCGGCGGTGGGCGCGTAGGGCGCGAAGGAGGGCGAGAGACGGTCGGAGAAGTCTAACTTGAACTGCGTTCCGTCTGCAAGGGTGACGATCACCGCCCCCTCGTTGTAGATCATGGAGAGTTCGTAGCCGCCCTGCACGCGCTCGCCCTGCGCAGGCGCGTAGACCGCGCTGTCCGCAAAGTTGCCGAAGCCGTCGAGGGTGAGGGTGGAACCGTCTGCGGCGGTGTAATTGCCCTCATAGCTGTCCGCAAAGACGTAGTAGCCGTACTCCGCCTCTCCCGAGGGCATGGTATAGATCGAACGCGCGAAGATCCCCTCCGTGCCGTCGAGAATGCCGTAGGGATCCTCGATGACGCAGGACATCTTCACAAATCTTTCGCCCGTCGAACTGCTGTAAGTGCCGCTCACGGTGTAGACGCCCTCGCAGACAAAATAGCCCGTAGAGGGATAGACGTATGCCTTGCCGTATCCGTCGAGCATGAGCATGTCGCCCATCGAGAAGCCCTGCCCCGTCTCCCTGTCCACGATCCAGAAGTCGAGATAGAAGCCCGCTTCGTCGCCGCGGATCGAGAAGATCTTCGTGCCGCCGTCGTCCGCGCCGAGCAGACAGTTGAAGGCGGTGCGCCCTTCCCCGCTCTCCGTGAAGAGGTAGTCGCCGTTTTCACGGTCGAAGGCGAGGCTGCCCGAAACGGAGTGTGCGCCCTTCTCGTCGGAATAGGCATAAACGGCGCCCAAATATTCGTCCACCGTCAGCGTTGTTTCCTCAAAATAGGCGTCGCCCTCGTTGTGATCGTAGAACACATATTTTCCGAGATATTCGTTTTGCGCGTAGCAGAACGTATAGTCCTCGAAGATCTTTCCGCGCGTCTCGCCGTCGCGGAAGGAGAATTCGTCGCCGTCGCGCACGCCGAGATACTGCTCCGCGTCAAGCTCGACGCCGCCGCGGGAAAGGATCGCCGTCGTTTTTGCGCCGCGCGGGAAAAAGATGACGTCGCTCGTGCCCATGCGGTCGGTGTAGCCGCGATCCCATACGGCAAAGTATTGGACGGAGCGCACGGCGTTTTCCACCTCTTCGCCGGGCTGTTTTTCGACTTCGCCGCCCGCCGCCGTAGACCAGCCCGCGAAGCGGTATCCTTCGAGTTTGAAGCCGTTTTCGGGAAGGGTGTAGGCGCCGCCGCGCATCAGTTCGATGGAGGGGACGGATCCCGTCGCCGTCAAAGCTCCCGCAGAGAAGGAGATCACTTCGCGCTCGATCCTGTAATAGAAGCGAAGCACGTTTTCCGCGGCGTTCTCACCGAGCGTGATCGACGTCACGGGCGTGCCGCCCGCGGGCATATCCGTGCGTTCGTATCCTTCGACGGTGGGAGCCTGCGGAGAGATCGCGGTGCCGACATAGCCGCTCCCCTCTTCAAAAAGCTCGTCTGCGCGGGCGTAACTGCCGCCCTGCTGTTCGAGGTACACTTCCACCGTGTAATATACTTTGTATTTCGCCACAAGCGTGAGGTCCGCCGCGGGCATGGTCATGTCCTCGGCGATCGCATTTTCGCCGTAGAACCATGCGCCGAAGGTGACGCCCGTCTTCACGGGGACGAGATCTTTCACGGCGTCGTAGATGTTTTCCCCCTCTTTGAGCGAGAGCGAGGAGGTGGAGAGCGTGCCGCCGTCCAAGTCCAGCGTGAGCGTGTACGCCGTATCGCCGCCCGTCTCGTCTTCGTTCGAGCACGCCGCGGCGAAGATCCCCGCCGCCAGCGTGAGCGCCGCAAAAAGCGCCGCGATTAAGAATTTCCGCAATGTTTTCATGTTGGCCTCCTTTCGGCTCAGTGCTTCCCGACGGGGAGATATTCTCCCGAGAGAAGCACGTCAAGCGGTGTATTCGCAGTATTTTTCCAATAGGAATCGGAAATGTATTTTTTGAAGAGATCGGAGAAGAGCCTCTCGGAATCGTAGTTGCCCGCCGTGCCCTCGACAAGGCCGCCCCTGTGGATCTCGGCGACGACGCCCTCCCGATCGATGACCACCGTCACGGGGTAACCCGTGACCGAGAAATAGTTGTGGATCTTGCTTTCCCGATCCAGAACGACGGGGAACGTCAGCCCGTATTGCTGTGCGAACGCGCGGGCGCCGACTTCGGAATCGCCCTGCGCGGCGGGGTCGATCGCGATGACCTCGACGTCCTCTTGATACGTCTTGTACGCCCGCTCCAATCCCGGGAATTCCTCCTTGCACCATACGCAGCCCGTGTACCAGAAGTTGAGCACGACCGCCTTCTTCTTGCCGAGGATCTCGGAGAGCGTGAGGCTTTTGCCTTCCACCGTGGTCACGGTGAAATCGTGCACAACGTCGCCCACGTCGTATTTTGTGCCCTGCGGCGCGGCAGAGGCAATCGGAGAAGCCGAGAGATAGATCTTGCAGAGGGGATCGTCGGGCGCCGCCGTATAGCTCTGCTCCGCAGAGTAGCCTTCGGGAAGGTTTTTCACCTTCACCGTGTAGACCTTCGGCAAAAGATTGGCAACGAACCTGCCCCCCGAGAGGGTGCCGCGGCCGCTCACCGCGACCCGCTCGTCGCCGTCGAACACCTCCACGGTGATCTGCGGATCGATGACCGCCGTGCCGTTATTGCGCAAAAGACAGAATTCATAGTCGATGGGGATATCTTCGTCCAATTTATCCACTTTCGTCACGCCCGTGCGCGCATCGCAGCGCGTGCAGTGATAGGACTTTTCGCCGTCCGTCTCGAAGGTGGGTTTTATGTCGATGGTGTAATCTCCCTGCCAATTATGCCCGAGGGGTTCGATCTCCCCCTCCCCCGTCTTACCGCAGACGGAGCACGTGCGGGATTGCAATCCTGCCTCGGTGCAGCTCGCCTCGCGGATCACCGCGCCCGCGACCCAGCTGTGCCCGAGGGCGGGAACAGTCTCCTTTTCCTCTTTGCCGCACACCGTGCATTCTTTGACGCGCTCGCCCGCCTCTTCGCAGGTCGCGCTCTTGGTGGGGCGCGCCGCCCCCCAGCTGTGCCCGAGGGCGGGGATCGCAACGTTTTCCTGCGACTTCCCGCAACGCAGACAAGCAAAAGAACCGACGCCCGCCTCTTCGCAGGTCGCGGGGGTCTCGACTTCGCCGTTCGCCCAATCCCAATCGTGGCCGAGGGGGGCGATCTCCACCGTGCGATCCTTATTGCAGCGGCGGCAGGATTGAAGGCGGGCGCCCACCTCTTCGCATTTAGCGGCCTTCGTCACGGTGCCGAGGCTCCAATCGTGCCCGAGCGCGGGAACCGTTTTTTCCTCTTTCTCGCCGCAAATGGTGCAGGCGCGGTATTGCGAACCCGCGTTCTCGCAATTGGGTTGGACGGCGACCGTCCATTCCCCGTATTCGTGCGTATGTCCGTCATTGCCGCCGTCGCATCCCGCAAACAGAGCGCCGCACAGCGCAATGCTTGCCGCAGCAAGAAATATCATGATTTTCTTCATAGAAACCTCGCTCTTTCGGAAATTATTCATTTAATCGCAATTCCATCGAATATTATACGCTTTTGCGGCGCCTTTGTCAAGGGAACACGGGGCGGCAGAAAAAGATTTACACCGATTTCACACACATTTCATCACCTTTTTCCATATATCATGCGCGCGCGGAGGAAATATTTTCTTGCGGAAAGGGGTGAACTTGCATAAAAAATTTTTTTATACATTCTCGCAGAGCGGGGAAACCGCGGCGTCTTTCTTCCCGATTCGGGAAATAAAAATTGCGACAAAAAAATGCGCACAGCTTCGTGTGCGCATAAGATGGAGCGCGAGACGGGAATCGAACCCGCCAGAACCAGCTTGGGAAGCTGGCGCCATACCGATAGGCGACTCGCGCACTTCATTTACTATTATAATCTCAAAAAACGTTCCTGTCAAGCCAAAAATAAGGAGAAAAAAAGAAAAATGAACAAAATCGTTTGTTATTCCGTTTTCGCGTAGGAGATATTCCCCCACCTGTCTCGCTTCGCTCGCCACCCTCCCCCCCCGTAAACGGGGTAGGTCTTCTAATTCGTCATACTGAGCCGCCGATGAACGAGGCATGTCGAAGTATCACATTATTCTCGCTGTCCCTTTTAGGGAAAGTACCCGCGAAGCGGGGGAAAGGGTTTTAACCCCTCTGTCACTTCGTGACATCTCCCCTTTCAGGGGCGACAAGGGTTCACCCCCACCTGTCACGGCGAAGCCGTGCCACCCTCCCCCGTAAACGGGGTAGGGCTTCTAATTACGTCATACTGAGCGAAGCGAGAGAATCCCCTCATACGAAGTCCGCAAGGCTTCCCCCTTTGAAGGGGGAAGCTGTCACCAAAGGTGACTGATGAGGGTTGGTTTCCAATATGCCCCTCATTCGTCACGGCTTCGACGTGACACCTTCCCCCCGAGGGGGGAAGGCTTCTAAATGGTCATACTGAGCGAAGTCGAAGTATCACCTTGTTATAATGCGGTGATGTTTCGGCAAGCTCAACATGACGTATTTGAGAAGGGGTGGGCAAGAAAATAAGACCGCCGAAGGCGGGCATGGTGCCTGCCTCGGCGGTCTGTATCCGAAAATCATCGATCGATCACGAGCTTCTACGCGAGCGTGCGGAAGTCGTCCGCTGTGAAAGTGACTGAGAGGGTCTTCGTCTCGCCCCCTCTGCGCAATTCAAATTGCATCGTATCGCCGAGACGGGCTTCCAACAAAAGCTCCGTCAGCCTTCGCTCGTCGGTAAGATAGACCTTCCGCTCATACGCTTCGCCGCCGCGGTGCGAGCGGAGCGTCGCGGAAATCAGGGTATCCCCTCCCGCAAAGCCCGCCCTCTTCGCCGCAGAATCCGAAGAGACGCCCTCGATCGTGATCTGCTGTTCGATATAGATCTTGCCCGTCTCCTCGTCATAGACCCCGCGGCTGTCGGCAACGGAGACGGTGATGCCAAGCGTGGCGAGGGCGCCGCAATGCGCGTTCGGGCTTTTTGCGCAGGTATCTATCACGTTCTGCGCCACGGCGAGCGCGATATTGGAAGGGATCGCGTATCCGATGCCGACCATATTGTTCTCCGCCCTTCCGTTGACGATCCCCAAAAGTTCGCCCGCGGCGTTGAAAAGCCCCCCGCCCGAGTTGCCGGGATTGAGCGCGGCGTCGGTGCGGATCTCGGGAAGGGTCATCGTGCCGTTGCCGTCTACCGCCGCAAAGGTAGCCGTCTCCGATTCCAGAGATACGATGCCTTCGACCGCAGAAAGCCCGTAGCCGCCCGCGTTTCCGATCGCATAGACGCGATCGCCGAGGGTGACGGAAGCGGAGTCGCAGGCGACCGCCTCCGTCGCATACACCTTGTTTTCCGCCGTCTCCTTCAAATAAGGGGAGTTCTCCACCTTCAAAACGGCGATATCATACTCCATCGCCCCGCCGAGGAAGGTCGCCTCGATCGCGCGGGAGGAGACTTCCGCCCCATAGAGATATACGTCGATATCGTCGCTGACATAGGGGACTTTCTCCCTGCCCGTGCCCTTTTTGTTGTAGACGACGTGGTAGTTGGTGACGATGAGCGCGTCCCCCTCCCTCTTGTCGAGGGAATAGATGACGCCCGAGCCGAGGCTGTAATTCACCGTGCCCGCGATGGCGCAGTTGACGCGCACGACGGAGCGCATCCCCGTCTGAACGGCGAGGCTGCCGTCTTCGACGCCGAACTCTTGGAGAAATTCGTAAAAAGTCCCCGTGAAGCCGCCGTCCTCTTGGTTTTTCGCCTCCTCATAGAGGCGGCGAAGCTCCGTGGTGGGTGTTTGCAGCGAGGAGAGCCAGCTCTCGGGGGAGCCGTCCTCCCCGTGCTCGGTGGCGACGTCGTAGGGGAAAACTTCGTCGGAAGAATAGGAGTGCATGATATCGGCGATGGAACAGCCCGCAAGCGTTACCGCGCCCGCGAGGACGACGCACGCCGCCGCCAAATATGTTTTTTTCATTCAGAATCCTCCGAAAGGATAGAAAGATCTTTGTTCATTATACCACGTTTTCGCACCGAATACAACTTGGGGCGCGAAAATGCGATGAATTTTCCGTGATCGGCTATGAAAGCGCGGCGGGGCGGGCGAACTGCGTTTCGTAAAGCTCCCGATAGAAGCCGCCGTGCGCGAGAAGTTCGCGGTGCGTTCCCCGCTCGATCACCTTCCCGTCCTTCATCACCAGAATGAGGTCGGCGTTTACGATCGTGGAAAGCCTGTGCGCGACGATAAAACACGTTCTCCCCTTCATGAGGGCGGAAAACGCCTCCTGCACGATGCGCTCGGTGCGCGTATCGATGTTGGACGTCGCTTCGTCGAGAATGAGCATGGGCGGGCGGCAGAGCATGGCGCGGGCGATGCACAGGAGCTGCCTCTGCCCCTCCGAGAGCGCGCTGTCGCCGCCGATGACGGTATCGTATCCCTCCGAAAGGCGGAGAATGAAGGCATGGGCCTTTGCCGCTTTCGCCGCGGCGATCATCTCCTCTTCGGTGCAATCGGGGCGACCCATGCACAGATTCTCGCGCACGGTCGCGCGTTTGAGCCACGTCTCCTGCAAGACCATGCCGAAGTTCTCGCGCAAGGAGGCGCGGGTGACGGTGCGGATATCCCTTCCGTCCACATAGATCGCGCCCTCGTCCACGTCGTAAAAACGCATGAGAAGCCCGATGAGCGTCGTCTTGCCGCACCCCGTGGGTCCGACGATCGCGACGCGCATGCCCGCGCGGACGTTAAGATCGAGATCTTCGATGAGCGGACGGGCGGGATCGTAGGAGAAGGAGACGTCGCGAAGCTCCACGCTTCCCTCGGCGCGCCCGAGGGAGAGATTTCCTTCGTCGGAGATCTCCTCCTCTTCGCCGATGAGAGAAAGGACGCGCCCCGCGCAGGCGAGCGCGTTCTGGAACTCCGCGATCACCTCGGAGATCTCGTTGAACGGCTTGGTGTATTGGTTGGCGTATTGCAAAAACGTCGTCATGCCGCCCACGGAGAAGGCGCCCCCCGTGCCGATGACGAGCAGCCCCCCCGCGAGCGCGACGGCGGCATATACCAGCGCGTTGACGAAGCGGGTCGTCGGATTGGTGGTGGAAGAGAAAAAGAGGGCGCGAAGAGATGCTTTTTTAAGCGCCTCGTTTTTCTCTTCAAAGACGCGTTCGTTCTCCTCTTCCCTGCAAAATGCCTTTACGATTTTGAGATTTCCGATCATCTCGTCGGCAAACGCCGTCTCGTCCGCGCGCGCCTCCGCCTGTTTGCGATACGTTTTATACGTCCGCGAGGCGACAAACCGCGCAACGAAGAAGGAGAGCGGCGTGATACAGAATACGACGAGGGCGATCTCCCAGCGAATGGCAAGCATCACCCCGAGCACGCCGCAGATCGTGAGCGTGCCCGTGAAGATCTGCGTGAACCCTAAAAGAAGCCCGTCCGCCACGCTCTCGGCGTCTGTCACGATCACGCTGATCGTATCGCCGTAGGGACGGTTGTCCATGTATTTGAGCGGAAGTTTTTCCAATTTGCGGAAGGCGTCCTTCCTCAGATCGGAGAGCACGCGATAGGCGACGCGGTTGTTGGAGAGGCTCAAAAGCCACTGCGCGGCGCCCGCCGTCACGGTGCAGACGGCGATGATCGCAAGATTGCGGCGAAGATTTGCCCATTCTATATTGCCTTCCGAAAGAATGCAGTCCACCGCCCTCCCCGCAAAGTAGGGAACGAGGAGCTGCCCCGCCGCCACGACGAGCGCAAACAGGGCGGAGAGCAAGAGATACACGCCCTGCGGTTTCAGATATTTCAAGAGGCGGCGAAAAATTTCTCTGCGTTTCATATCGCCTCCTCCGTCTGCGAACGGTAGATCTCGCGATACAGTCCGCAGCGCTCCATCAGCTCTTCGTGGGTACCCATGTCCGCGACTCTGCCCTCATCAAGAACCAAGATCTTATCGGCGTGCATCACGGACGCGACGCGCTGGGATACGATGACGACGGTGCACCCCAAGCCGCGGAGGGCGGCGCGCAGCCGTGCGTCGGTCACATAGTCGAGGGCGGAAGAGGCGTCGTCGAGCACAAGGATCTCGGGTCGCCCGACGAGGGCGCGGGCGATGGTGAGGCGCTGGCGCTGTCCGCCCGAAAGGTTGCGCCCCTCCTGCTCGATCTCCCCTTCCAGCCCGCCCTTTGCGGCGAGCACGTCCTCCGCCTGCGCAATTTTCAGGGCGGCGAGCAGTTCTTCGTCGGAAGCCTCCTTCGCCCCCCAGCGAAGGTTGGAAGCGATCGTCCCGCGGAAGAGCACCGCCTTCTGCGGCACATAGCCTATTTTTTCGCGCAGAACTTTGGCGGGCGCCGCCGCGACGTTCCTTCCGAACACGCGCACGACCCCTTCCGTCGCCGTATAGAAGCGGGGAAGAAGGCGCACGAGCGTGCTCTTGCCTGATCCCGTGCCGCCCACGATCCCCACCGTCTCGCCGCGGCGCGCCTCGAAGGTCACGCCCGAGAGCGCGGGCGCGCCGCCCCCCTCGTAGGTGAAGGAGACGTTTTCAAAGGAGAAAGCGGCGTCCGTCGCGGTCTCTTCTTCCTCCGCGCCGTCCTTTTCCCCCTCCATATCCAACACGGCGCCGACGCGTTTGGCGCAGGAAGCCGCCCGCGACACCGTGACGATGAGATTGGCGAATTTGACGAGTTCGACGAGAATGAGCGCGAGATAGCCGTAGAGGGCGACCACGTCCCCTTGCAGGATACTTCCCCCGTTGACGCGCACCGCGCCCGTAAAGATGAGCGCGATGACGGCGACGTTGACGAGAAGGAAGGTGAGCGGCGCCGTGAGCGCGGCGATCCGCCCCACGCGGTTTTGCGCGCGCTCCAACGTCTCGCTCTTTCGGGAAAACGCCGCCCCCTCTTTCTCTTCCAGACGGAAGGCGCGCAGCACGCGCACGCCCGTGAGGTTCTCCCGCACGGAGAGGTACACGCCGTCGAGTTCCTCCTGCACGGCGCGGTATTTGGGTATGCTCGCCGCCATCACCGAGGCGACGACGAGTGCGAGAAGAGGAATGAGGGCGAGAAAGACGAGGGCGCACTTGTAGTCTACGACGAATGCCATCGCCGTCGCGCCGAACACCACGATGGGCGAGCGGAGCAGAAGGCGCAGCACCATATTCACCCCCGTCTGCACCTGATCGACGTCGCTCGTCATGCGCGTGAGCATGGAGGGCGCGCCCATTTTATCGATTTGGGCGAAGGAAAAGGTCTGCATCTTGTTGAAGAGACGGCGGCGGAGTTCCGCGCCCGTCCCCACGGCGGCTTTCGCGGCGAAGTACTGCGCCGTGAGCGCAAACACAAGGCCGAGCGCGGCGAATCCCGCGAGCAGCAGCACGGCGTGCACGATGAACATCTTGTCGCCCTGCGCAATGCCGACGTCTACGATCTTCGCGACGACGAGGGGGACGAGAAGCTCCATTCCCGCTTCGAGCAGCTTGAAAAGAGGCGACAGGACCGCCTCGAGCCGATATGTTTTCAGACAGGAAAATAGATGCTTCACTTCAAATCCTTACAAGAAACAGGTAGGTGTAGTAGCCGGCAAAGGAGAGCAGCATGACTGCCCCCGCGATCTTGCCGAGCTTGCGTCTGCCCGCAAGCGCGCAGATGAGAAAGAGTACTGCCGCGCCCAGCGCGACAAGCCCGTCGATGAGGTTGTTCGGGTAGTCGAAGGCGAGCGGCCAAAAGAGAGAGGAGACGCCCGCCACGAGGAAGATGTTGAAGATGTTGCTTCCGATGATATTGCCGACGGCGATATCCGTCTCCCCTTTCGCCGCGGCGACGGCGGAGGTGACAAGCTCGGGGAGCGAGGTGCCGATGGCGACGACGGTAAGCCCGATGATATCCTCGGGCACATCAAAATAATTGGCGATGAACTTCGCCGCCTCGACGAGAAGCGTCCCGCCCCCGACGACCATTCCAAGCCCTACGAGCGTGAGCAGAATGAGGAACCATGTCCGCTCCATCATCGCGCGCATCCACTTGCCAAACGCCGTTTTCGGCTGCTTTTCTTCCCGCTTGCCCTCGGGCATGGTATGCTCCAATGCCGTCTGCCTCTGTTCGCGGCGGGCGTTCAAAAAGAGCAGTACCATATAGACCGCAAAGACGGCGATGAGAATAAGCCCGTCCCACCATGCGAGCGCGCTTCCCCAAACGCCCAGCCCGATGATGAGGGCGGAGGCAAGGAGAAGAACGGGGATATCGAGGAAGAAAGAATTCTTCTTGACGGGGAGCGTGCGTATGAGCGAGGAGATCCCGAGAATGAGCAGGATATTCGCGATGTTGCTCCCCAAGACGTTGCCGATCGCAATGCCCGTCGAATGTTTGATCGCGGCGGCAACGGAGACGGCGAGTTCGGGCGCGCTCGTGCCGAACGCGACGACGGTAAGCCCGATGACGAGGGGGGATATCCTGCATTTTTCCGCGATCCCCGCCGCGCCGTCTACGAACCAATCCGCCCCCTTTACGAGGAGCGCGAATCCCACGATGAGAAGAAATATCCAAAGATAGAGCATAAACGCCCTCCTCCTGCGTAAAAGTAGCACATCGCAAAAGAATTGTCAAGCGTGCGGGCGCGCCGCCGCTTTTGGGATCATTCCCCTTTCTCTCGGTTTATAGTATCCCTTCGAGCAAGAGCTTTATGCCGATGAGAACGAGCACCGCCCCGCCGAAGAGTTCCGCCCTGCCGCCGAGCTTTTTCGACGCGTACCGCCCGAAGCACACCGCGGGAAGGGCAAGACAGAGCGTAACAAGCCCGATGACGAGCGAACAGAGCGCGACGTGCGCGGGAAGCCCCCCTTCGCTCTCCGCGGCGAGCAGGGTGACGCCGACGGCGAGCGCGTCGATACTCGTCGCGACCGCCTGCGCGAGCACTTTCCAAGCGCCCGTCCGCCTTGCGGGAACGCCCTCTTTCTCCTCCGAGAAACTTTCAAAGATCATCTTGCCGCCGAGAAAGGCGAGCACCGCAAAGGAGAGATAGGGCGCGATCCCGCCGATCTGCCGCGCGAAGGCATATCCGCAGTAATAGCCGAGAACGGGCATGATGAATTGGAAGAAGGCGAACGCCGCCGCAATCGCAAACATTTTGCGCGGCTTCATGCGCGGCTCCGCCATGCCGTCCGTCATTCCGACTGCAACGGCGTCCATCGCCAGCGCGACGCCGATGAGGAGGATATCCCAACTCTCCATGCTCTCTTCCTTTCCAATGGGGGCGAAACGCGCCTTCCGCATGTGCGGCGGCAGATAAGAAAAAAGACTCACGCACGGCAAAATCCCGTGCATAAGTCTCACCGTTTCATGCAGCACCCGCGGTTTTTTCCGCATTATGTGGACGCTGCCGCTCGCCGTGCGAGCCGATTACTCCCCTATGACGATATGATTGTACCATACGGGCGGGACGCTGTCAACGTTTTTTATATCTTTTCCAGCATTTTGGCGCGGCGGAAAGGAACGGGAGCCGTCTGCGGGGTGCAAAGTTCCGTTCTTACGACCGTCGCCTCCACGAGCCTCTCCTCCCTTCCGAAGGGCGCGAGCGCCTTCTCCCCCGCGGATATGGGGAAGGGGGCGATATACCAATAGAACGCGCCGCTTATCTCTACCTTTGCGAAGAGCGCGGCGGTGTTGTCGGCGATCACGCCGCCTGAGAGCGAATGGATCATTTTCCTTAAAAGAGCGGTGCGAACAATTTTGCGATCTCGCAGATCCAGCGCCACACGACGCTGCGCTTGGCGTCCTCCGCCGTCTGCAACGAAGAGGCCTCAAAGATCTCTTCAAAGTCCTTCGCGATCGCGTCCACCGCCTCCGTTTTATACATCAACACGCCGTCCTCGAAGTGATAGAGGAAGGAGCGATAGTCGAGATTGACCGTGCCCACCGTCGCGACGGCGCCGTCGGCAAGGAACATCTTTGCGTGGATAAAGCCGGGCGAATACTCGTAAATTTTTACGCCGCGCTGAATGAGCGCAAGATAGTTGGAGCGCGTGAGCGCAAAGGCGATCTTCTTATCGGGGATATGGGGCGTGACGATGCGCACGTCCACCCCGCGGCGGGCGGCAAGCACCAGCGCCTCGCGCATGCGATAGTCGATGATAAGATAGGGCGTCGTGATATACACGTACTTGCGGGCGGCGTTGAGGATATTGATGTAGATATCCTCGCTGAAATGCCGCGCATAGATGGGGAACGGCCCGTCGCCGTAGGGCTGGACATAGCCCTGTTCGCCGAAGTCCTCCTCTTTATCGGGCAGATAGCGGGAAACGTCGTCCGTCGTCTTTGCCTGCAAGTCGTAGAGCCGCAAAAAGAGGAAGAGCAGGCTCTTGACGCCCTCTCCTTCGAGACGTACGGCGGTATCCTTCCAATGCCCGAAGGGATGGACTTCGTTGATGTATTCGTCGGCGAGATTCAGCCCGCCCGTATATCCCACTTTGCCGTCGATCACGGTGATCTTTCTGTGATCGCGGTTGTTGTGAACGTTGGAGAGCACGGGCACGAACGGGTTGAACTTCTTGCAGAGGATCCCCTTTTTTTTGAGCGTGCGGTGATAGTTCAAGTGGATCTTCCCCATGCAGCCGAAGTCGTCGTACATGACGCGGACCTCCACGCCCTCGGCGATCTTGCGTTCGAGCACTTCGAGAATGGAATTCCACATCTTCCCCCGTTCGATGATGAAATATTCGAGGAAGATGTACTTCTCCGCGCGTTCCAGATCGCCGAGCAGACGTTCGAAAAAGGCTTCGCCCGAGGGGAAGTATTCCGTCTTGGTGCCGCCGTGCACAGTGGCGGACGGCGTGACGGTACAGAGCGCTTCGCTCACCTGCGCCCACCTGCCCATTCTCTCGTGCAACTGCTCCGCGGAGAACTTCCTGCCCTCGTGCCGCGCGACGTTCCGATCGACGGTGTGATAGAATTCGCGCTTCTTGCGCGAGGGGCGGTTGGAGGAAAACATAATGTAGACGACGGCGCCGTAGATGTTGAGAATGACGATGCAAATGATCCACGGGATCTTCGTCTCGGGTACCATGTCGCGGTTGGCGACGTGCAAAACGGAGATCGCCGCTAAAATATAGGCGAGCAGCGCGGCTCCCGCTTCAAAGTAGGGCGCGGCTTCGGGCGCGTATTCGGCAACGAGATGATAGGTGATGAGGATCGCCAAAGTGATCGCCGCCCAAATGAGCGCGACCATCAGAACGATCGTGAACGCCACGATGAAAAATCTGCTGAAAAGACGTTTCAATAACCTCATGATTTACCTCGTCTCGTATATACCGTACAGCCGCAGGGCGCGATATGGCTCTCGAATCCCTCCGCGGGAAGAACGACGTCGGCGCGCGGCGTATGCAGCGTGAGAAGCCCCAAAGCGTCGCGGAACGCAAGCGGCGAGATCTGCGCGGGATCCAACCCGCAGACGTCGATCTCTTCGATATCGGGGCAGGCGTAGAAACAGTGTGCAATGAGCGAGCCGCCCGTGATCTTTACCGATTTGAGCGTTTCGGGGACATCGTAGCTCTTCGTGAGGAACAGCCACGCGAACATGCCCTCCGTCTCGCTCCCAAAATGGAGCGCGCTTCCCGCAAAGGGAAGAGTGAGGGAGACCAAACTGCCGCAGGGGACGAGCGCGCCGCGGTCTGCATAGGCGCAGGGCGCGACTTCAAGCGAAGTGAGAAGAGGGAGCGCGGCGAGAAGCCTCGTCCCGCCCGCAGTGCGAAGATAGACCGCCTCCCCTTCCGCAAGATAGGGCAGAACGGCGCGCGCCGAAGTCACGCGGCTTCCGACAAGATCCGCCGCCGAAAATTCCGCCGCCGCGGTGAGGACAAGCTCGCTTGCCCCGACGGAGGCGAGATATCCCGCGGGTAGGCTCCCATCCGAGAGAACGACGCGCCTTGCCGCCTCCGACGCGGACCGTTCCACGCGCGAGCCCGTGTAGCGGAAGGCTTCGCCCGCATAATACACCGTCGAACCGTGTTCGAGGAAGAGCGCAGCGCGCCCGAGACGGGAGAACGACGAGGATCCGACAATGAGGAGCATGGCAAGTTCGCCGTCCGAGAGCGCAGCGTTCACGGCGGCGAATGCCTCGCCCTGCGCGACGCGCCCCGTGCGCCCCTCCGATTCGAGCAATACGTCGCCCCCTTCAGCGCCCGCAAGCATGGAGAACGCCTCAGAGTAAGAGAGCGTTTCCCGCGTTCCGTCCTGCCAGACGACGTCCTCCTCCTCTGCCGCGGCGCCGACGGTCTGCGGAAGCGGCACGAAGAGCAGAAAGACGAAGAGCGCGGCAAACGCGAAAAGGATCGCCCCTTTCGCAAATTTTTTCGCGCGGCTCATACGAATCTCCCCGCAGAGGACAGCCCCTTGAATCCGTTTTGGCGGAACGCCTCGTACACGGCGACCGCGACGCAGTTGGAGAGATTGAGGGAGCGCAGCCCTTCGCGCATCGGAATGCGCACACAGCGATCATGGTGCGCCCGAAGAAGCTCTTCGTCCAGCCCCTTCGTCTCCTTTCCGAACACGAGCGCGCACTCCTCGGGATAGTTTGCTTCCGTATAGCTCCTTCCCGCCTTCGTCGTAAAGAAAAAGAACGCCGCGCCCGTGAGCGCCGAAAAGACCTCGGCGATACTGTCGTAGAGGCGGACGTCCGCATATTTCCAATAATCCAGCCCCGCGCGTTTGAGATATTTATCGGAGATCTCGAACCCCAACGGGCGCACGAGGTGCAGAACGCACCCCGTTGCCGCGCACGTCCGCGCAATGTTGCCCGCATTCTGCGGGATCTCAGGCTCGACAAGAACGACATGAAGCATGTCCTTATTGTAATATAAATCCTCCCGTTTGGCAAGAGGATTTCGGAAAAAATGCGTGAGATCCTTCCCCTTCGGAAAAATCTTCCCACAAAAAAAGCGGCGCCCTGCGGGGCGCCGCCGTTTTGCTTTTCCGTTTAATGCTTACTTCCTCGGACTTTTAATATCCGCCTGTGCCGCAATCAATTTTTCCGCGAGAAGAACCACGCTTCTTCGCTGCGGGACTCAATTTGCCGCACCCCTGCGGCTTGTTGTTTGGACAAGGCAGAGCGCCTGCGGGCGACGACGCCGAATGAAGTCGGCGTCTTGACCCCTCACGAAATTTTTCCGACAGGAAAAATTTGTGAACTTACTTTCTCGGATTTTTAATATTCGCCTGTGCCGCAATCAATTTTTCCGCGAGAAGAACCACGCTTCTTCGCTGCGGGACTCAATTTGCCGCACCCCTGCGGCTTGTTGTTTGGACAAGGCAGAGCGCCTGCGGGCGACGACGCCGAATGAAGTCGGCGTCTTGACCCCTCACGAAATTTTTCCGACAGGAAAAATTTGTGAACTTACTTTCTCGGATTTTTAATATTCGCTTGCGCGGCCGCGAGGCGAGCGATCGGGACGCGGAAGGGCGAGCAGGAGACATAGGAAAGCCCGATGTTGTGGCAGAACTCGATGGACGAAGGATCGCCGCCGTGCTCGCCGCAAATGCCGGTGTGCAGTTTTCTGTTCGCTTTCTTGCCCTTCTTCACAGCCATCTCCATGAGCTGGCCGACGCCCGTCGTATCCAATCTTGCGAACGGGTCGCTCTCGTAGATCTTGTTTGCATAATATGCGGGAAGGAACTTGCCTGCGTCGTCGCGGGAGAACCCGAACGTCATCTGCGTGAGGTCGTTCGTGCCGAAGCAGAAGAAATCCGCTTCCTTCGCGATGGCGTCTGCCGTCAGAGCCGCACGGGGGATCTCGATCATGGTACCCACTTCGTACTTGATCTTCTTGTGCTTGGACTTGATGACCTCTTCCGCCGTCTTTACGACGATATCTTTGACGAACTTGTATTCCTTCACTTCGCCCGTGAGCGGGATCATGATCTCGGGGACGATCTTCCAATCCTTATGGCGCCTTGCGACGGCGATGGCTGCCTTCATGACGGCCCTCGTCTGCATGACGGCGATCTCGGGATAGGTGACGCAGAGACGGCAGCCGCGGTGCCCCATCATGGGGTTGAACTCGTGGAGATCGGAGATGATCTGCTTGATCTCGGCGACGGACTTCTTCTGCGCCTTTGCGAGCGCTTTGATGTCCTCTTCCTCGGTGGGAACGAACTCGTGGAGGGGCGGATCGAGGAAGCGGATGGTGACGGGCTGGCCGCCGAGCGCCTCGAAGAGACCCTCGAAGTCCGCCTGCTGCATCGGCTCGATCTTGTTGAGCGCCTTCACGCGCTCCTCGACGGTATCCGCGCAGATCATTTCGCGGAAGGCGCCGATCCTCGCGGGATCGAAGAACATGTGCTCGGTGCGGCAAAGGCCGATGCCCTGCGCGCCGAACGAAGCCGCTTGCTTGGCGTCTTTGGGCGTATCCGCGTTGGTGCGCACGCCGAGCGCCTTGTATTTATCCGCAAGATCCATGATCCTGCCGAAATATCCGCTGCCCGGATCGGCGGGAACGGTGGGAATGAGCACATCGTAGATGTTGCCCGTGGAGCCGTCGAGGGAGAGCACGTCGCCCTCCTTGAAGAGCTTGCCCGCAAGCGTGAAGCACTTGTTCTCTTCGTCCATCTTGATGTCGCCGCAACCGGAGACGCAGCACGTACCCATGCCGCGGGCGACGACCGCCGCGTGCGAGGTCTGCCCGCCGCGCACCGTGAGGATGCCCTGCGCATATTTCATGCCTTCGATGTCCTCGGGCGACGTTTCGAGGCGGACGAGAACGACTTTGTTGCCCTTCTTGCCTTCGACGACGGCGTCTTCGGCGGTGAATACGATGGTGCCCGCCGCCGCGCCGGGAGAAGCCGCAATGCCCCTTCCGACGATGTTGCTCTTATCGGCTGCCTTCAAAGCCTTCGGGTCGAACTGCGGGTGAAGGAGCATGTCGAGGGACTTCGCGTCGATCTGCATGAGCGCTTCTTTCTCGCTGATCATGCCCTCGTCGATGAGGTCGCATGCGATCTTGATCGCCGCGGCAGCCGTGCGCTTGCCGTTGCGGGTTTGGAGCATGTAGAGCTTCTCGTTCTCCACGGTGAACTCCATATCCTGCATATCGCGGTAGTGCGATTCGAGGATCTTGCAGACGTCTTGGAACTGCGCATATACTTTGGGGAACACCTCCGCCATCTTCGCGATGGGCATGGGGGTGCGGACGCCCGCAACGACGTCTTCGCCCTGCGCGTTGGTGAGAAATTCGCCCATAAGCCCCTTCTCGCCCGTTGCGGGATTGCGCGTGAACGCAACGCCCGTGCCGCAGTTGTCGCCCATGTTGCCGAACGCCATCATCTGCACGTTGACCGCGGTGCCCCAGCTGTAAGGGATATCGTGATCCATACGGTAGATGTTTGCGCGGGGGTTATCCCACGAGCGGAACACCGCCTTGATCGCCTCGAAGAGCTGTTCTTTGGGATCGGAGGGGAAATCCTTGCCGATCTTCGATTTATATTCGTCTTTGAACTGGTTGGCGAGCGTTTTGAGATCGTTGGCGTTGAGTTCGACGTCCTGCTTCACGCCCTTCTTCTCCTTCATCTCGTCGATGAGCTTCTCGAAATACTTCTTGCCCACCTCCATGACGACGTCGGAGAACATCTGAATGAACCTTCTGTAACAATCCCACGCCCAGCGGGGATTGCCCGATTTCTTCGCGAGAACCTCGACGACTTGTTCGTTCAAGCCGAGGTTGAGAATGGTATCCATCATGCCGGGCATGGAAGCGCGCGCGCCCGAACGGACGGAGACGAGCAGAGGATTTTCGAGATCGCCGAACTTCTTGCCGGTGATGTGCTCCATCTTATCGATATATTCCATGATTTCGGCTTGAATTTCGGGATTGATCTGCCTGCCGTCCTCATAGTACTGTGTGCAAGCCTCCGTCGAAATGGTAAAGCCCTGCGGGACGGGGAGACCGATGTTGGTCATCTCCGCGAGGTTTGCGCCCTTGCCGCCGAGAAGTTCGCGCATGTTCGCGTTCCCTTCGGTGAACAGGTAACAATACTTTTTTGCCATGAACTGATTCCTCCTGATGATTGTGTTTTTTGTCAAGAGCGATTATACACCATATCATGGAAAAAGACAAGCCTTTCAAGGCGGTTTTCGGAAGAAAAAACACGAAAAATTACGTCGGCAGGGCAATTTGCCCGCAGAATTGGGCGGCGCGCCGCTTTTGGGGCGATCCCTTTCCGCGCGGGAAATTTTTCCGTTTTCCCGAAAACCGTTGAAATGCGGCAGAGTTCGTGATATAATAGATCCATGAAACAGACGACGCTCAAAGAGGACAGACAGCGCGACCTCGAAAAGCACACCCTCGCTTGTCCGCACTGCCAAAGACCCGTGCTCGACCATATGACGAAGTGCCCGCACTGCGGCGGCGCGCTCGTGCCGAAGGGCTATCAGCCGTTGAGCGATAAGAAGATCAAAAAGATCCGCATGTTCACCTATACGATCGGCGCGGTCGTCGCGATCGCGATCATCGTGTGCATCATCGTGTTCAGAAAATAACCCGAAAAAAGAGGAACTATGAAGAAGCGTTCAAACGAGGGCGGCTCGCCCGAAACAAAGATGACGATCTATGAATACGAACAGAAATATGTGCGGCGGCAGAATGTGCGCGGCGCAAAGTTCGCGCTGCGCTTTCTCGCGGCGATCGTGGGCGTATTTCTGCTCGTTGTGCTCGCGCTCATCGCGCTGAGAGTGTACGACGTCAACAAATACGCGGGGTATGCCGTGGGCGCCGTGTGCCTCATCGTCTTTCTCTGCGTCTACGTCGTTCCCCTCGTGAAGATCATGCGGCTGGGGTCGTTCGAGACCAACGTGAACGCCTTCACCGCGCGCAAGGCGCAGCGGCACAACCGCAAACTGCGCAGAGAGATCGCCGATAAGATCATCGACGTCACCGCCAAAGTGGACGGTGTGGGTTGGTACGATTCCGAAGTCGTGGGCAGGCTCGCCATCGCCGTCAAGACGGACGACGAGCAGAAGATCAAATCCTGCCTCACCGAGCTTTACAAGGGTTCGGTGAAGAAATCCGCACGGTCGCTCATCGCCCGCAGCTCGCTCAAATCCGCGGCGTTTTCGGCGATCTCCCAATCGGAAAAGCTTGACGCTGTGCTCGTCGTCTTTCTCAATCTTCAACTCATCAAGGATATCGTTTTCCTCTACGGCTTCCGCCCCTCGGACGCCCGCCTCGCGCGCATCTTCGCCGTCGTGTTGCAGAACGCGCTCATCGCCTACGGGCTGGGCGGCGTGAATATCGGCAGCTCCGTCGCCAAGACGATGGGCAACGTCGTGAAGGGCATTCCCCTGCTCGGCAACGCGATCTCGGCGATCGTGGACTCCTCCGTGCAGGGGCTTGTCAACGGCACGCTGACGACGGTCATCGGATATCAGACCATTCGCTATTTGAACAAGGAATACCGCTTGCAGAACATTCTCGACGGCGTGGACGTTTCCGAGACGGAAGCGGAATTGCAAGAGGCGTGCGAAGAGCTGGAAGCCAACCTCAAAAGCAAGAAAAAACTCGCCGCCGCGGTGTGACCCGCGCGGCGCGCATGAGCGAAAAAACGGACTGCGGAAAACGCAGCCCGTTTTTTTACGGTCTCGCAAAATTTTATTTTGCGAGACCGAACGCTTTATCTCAAATAGCTCCCCTGCGCGCTTTGCAGAACGCGGAAGATGCGCACCTCTTCGCCCGTGGAGGCGTCGAGATAGACGATATATTCGCCGTCCGCATACTTGCAGGCAAATTCCCAGCACAGCGTCTCCTGCCCGTTCACGGGGATGAGCGCGAGGTTCGCGGCGTAAGGCTCCAACCCTGCGGAGAGCTTGCTCTGCGCTTCCGACTTTGAAAGGCGCGCCGAGAGATCGCGTTCTTCATCGTTGAGAAGATACTCGCGGGCGTCCAATCCCACGACCCTTCCCTTCTCTTCGCAGACGCGGACGCGAATGGTCTCGGGGTAGATGCGCACGCCGTCTTCGAGCGAAGTATAGGTGAGGTTCGCGACCATGCCCCCGTCGGAGAGCCAGACGGCTTCCACGTTGCCGATGCCGAGCGAGGAGAGGTACTCGCGGGCAATGGCGTCGCAGGTCGAAAGGTCGAAATTCTTCGTCGTGCACTCCTCGTAGGTGTCGAAGAACGCAAGTTTCCCGCCGTTTTTCGTGATCTCCGCGAAGATCTCCACGTCGTTTTCGTCGGTGAGGACGAAGTTGTAGCACGAGACTTCGTTCGTGATCGTCTCGCCCGTGAACTTCACTTCGCGGACATGGTATGCTTCAAAGTACTGCTTTGCGCGCTCTTCCGCCTCGGACGAGGTGATCTCCTCGAAGCGGGCGAGCCTGTTTTCGCCGACGTTGCCGCCGCCCGCGAAGGGCGCGTCGAGCGTCTCTTCGGCGCCCTTTGCGACGGACTGCCCCATTTGGGCGAAGCGGTCGGATACCTTCCCGCTCTTGCCCTCCATGAAGGCGCGCATGGCGCCGCGCTCCGCCAACGTCGTCAGCTCGTTCAGCTCATGATAGAGCTGATCGTTGATCTCATAGAGATAGGTCACCGTGGAAAGCTCGCTCTTTGAAAGGCTCTCTCCCGACGCGAGTTTTTGAAGAAGAGTGCGCGCATAGGAGCTCGTCTTGTTCACAAAGGACGAAATATCCGTTCCCGTCGCCTCGTCCACGGGGATCTTTTCGAGCGAACTCTCCATGAGAGCGGTCTCCACGAGGATATCCGTAAGAAGGAGACGCTGTTCGTTCGCCCCCGCCGAAATGCGGAGCTTGGAGAGGTCGTCGTCGAGCTGTTCGGAAGCGGAAACCATCTCGTAGAGGTTGGCGCGGTAGCTGTTTTCCGTCGCGACAGCCATATCGTTCATGCGGATCGCGCCCGCCGTGACGACCGTCGCGAGCACAAGGCACGCCGTTCCGAGGGAGATGACGGCGGCGAGCCAGCCGCCGAATCCGGGCGTGCGCTTCCGCTCGGTGCGCTGTTCGCGCTTGTGCTTTCTCTCCTCCGCTTTGCGGACATGGGCCGCCTCTCTTGCCTTGCGCTTCTCTGCACGGGCGCGTTCGCGCGCCTCATGCTTCTTGCTCTTTAAGGCGAGACGCTCCTTCTTTTCGCGGGCGAGGCGCTTCTGTTTTTCCGCCTTCGTCTCGTTTTTGAGCATCTCCTTGCGGGCGCGCCGCTCCGCGCGCTTCTCCACGCGCCGCTCCTTGATCTCGGCGCGTTTTTGCTGCTTTTTGGCGAGGCGTTCCGCTTTCTTCTTTGCGAGAAGTTCCTTGCGCGCAAGTTTTTTCTCGGCGATGCGCTGCTTCTTTTCCAGCTTCTTCGCCTTGACCTCCGCCTTTTTTTCGAGCTTCGCCTGCTTCAACGCCGCCTTCTCGCCGATCTTTTCCTGCTTTTTTTCGGCGCGCGCCTTTGCCGCCGCCACGCGCCGATCCGCCGCCGCGTGCTCCTTTTTCACCGCGCGCGTTTCCGCCGTCTTTTTGACTGCCGTCTTTTTCGTCGGCTTCGCCTTTTTCTCGCTCTCCACGCGCTTTACCTTCTTCGCGCCGCTCGATACATTTTTTCCGATTTCCTTTTCCATAACTCCTCCTTATATGGCAAAGACGTGCTTGCCGATGACCGTCACCGTCTGACGGTTGAAGATCCACGAACTCGTCGCGACGGCGGGGTTGTAGTAGTAGATGCACCCGTACGTCGGATCCCAGCCGTTCATGGCGTCGCGCGCGGCGTTATACGCCGTCTGATTGGGTTCGAGATTGATCTGCCCGTCTGTGACCGCCGTGAACGCCCCCTTCTGGTAGATCACGCCCGAGACGGAATTGGGAAAGGATGAATGCTTCACCCTGTTGAGGATCACGGCACCGATGGCTACCTGCCCCGTGTAGATCTCCCCTCTTCCCTCGGCGTAGATCGCCTTCGCGAGCAGATAGAGATCGGACGACGTGTATCCCGAGGGCACGTTCGAGGAACTTGTTCCCCCCGAAGAGGAGCCGCCGAGCGCGTTGTAGGACTCCGTCATGCCGAGCGCCTTATAGGTCGCCCTTCCGACGACGCCGTCCGCCGTAAGCCCGTTCTTCTTCTGGAACGCGATGACCGCCTGTTTCGTCCCCGCGCCGAAGATCCCGTCTACCGTGCCGCTGTAATATCCCCACTGTTTGAGGCGGCGCTGCACTTCCTTCACTTCGGCTCCTCTGCTGCCCTGCCTCAGCACCGCCGCTTCCGCGACGGCGGTCTCGACGGGCTGCTGTTGTATGCGGGCGACGGTTGCCGCCGTTCCCGCTACGGTTGTTGCGGTGAGCGCAAGCGCAAGCGCCGCAACCGACAATAACTTCTTCATAATTTCCTCCTATGCGCAATGTGTGCAAGAGAAAAATTTTTTATGCGAAAAGAAAAAGGGGCGCAAGATCGCGCCCTCCGAAAAAGAAAAAACGGGGCGCAAGTTTTGGCTTGCGTCCCGCAAATGACGGCGGAAATTTTAACGCCGTCTGCGCTTTTTCACAACGATGAGAAGCGCCGCAACGCCGCCTATGAGCGCGACGCCGCCGACGGCGATCCCCGCGATCATGCGCGTTGAAATCCCGCCGCCCTCGTCCTGCTCTTGGGCGGGATCGCTCGGATCGTCGGGCGTGTTCGGGTCATCGGGCGTGTCGGGCGTGTTCGGGTCATCGGGATCGGTCGGATGGTCGGGGCCGCTCGGATCGTCGGGGTCGGTCGGCCCGTCGGGGTCGGTCGGGTCAATGGGGCCGCTCGGATCCTCGGGCTGCGCTTCCACCTCGATATAGATGTTGGTGTTGATGACGATATCGTCGGTCACGACATACTTCGTCTCGCCATTCTCGTCGAGTTGCAGGTCGATGAACTGCAACGCCTCGACATATTCGCCCTCCTCGTTGAGCACCATCTGCTCCCTTCCCACTTGAAGGCTCACGAAGTGATGCTTTTCGGGCAGTTCGCCCTCTTTCGGCGCGCTGAGAACAAGCTCCGACTCGTATTTGAAGAGCTGTTTATCGACTTCTTCGCCGTTGCGGGTATAGGTGACGGTGTAGTCGTTGCGCTCCACCTGAATATCGAGGATACAGAAAATTGCGTCGATATCTTCTATGACGAAGTTCTCGACCTGCTCCTGCGGGATCTCGACTTCATAGTAGCCCAAACGCCCGCCGACCGAGTTCAGCCTAATTCGGGTGATGTGATAGCCGTAAGGGATCGTCCGCATGGCGAGGGTGTAGTCCGTCCCCCGCTTTACTTCGTCGAAGTCGTTGGTGAGGTGATCGCCGTAATTGATGGTATAGTTGACATAGATCGGCTGTTCCTCGACGACCGCTTCGAGTTCGAGGTCGCAAACGACGGCATAGGTATCCGAGAGCACTTCCCCCGTATCCTTGCGCAAATACGTTTCGATGCGGCTCCCGTCGGGAATGAAATCGGTGATGTTATCTCCCTCGTACCGCCCCTCTCCCGCGATGGCGAGGACCTCGCCGTAGGCGTAGTACAGCGTTTCGAGCAGCAGATCCTCCCCGCCGTTGATGTTTTTGAGCCAATACCGCACGACGAACTTGTTGATGATCTCCGCCGTGTAGACGAGATCCTTGCCCGCCTCCGCCTTATGCGACGAGCCGGGAAGATAGCGCACATCGTTCAGATACCAGCCGTTGAGGACGTGCTTTTCAAAGGTTTGGCGGGGCAAGGAATAGCTCTCGCCGGGAATGACATACACGATGCCGTCCTCTTGCCCGTCCAATCCATAATGGAACTCGACGCGCGTCTTTTTGGCGACGGTGCCCTCGAAGGTCGCGCTCTTCGTGACGAGATAGCTCTCGCCCGGCCGATAGACCGCTCCGTCCACCGACCACTCCGTGACGTACGTCGTCTCGTCGTGACTATCTGTATTGAACACAAGTTCTTTGTCGGGAAGAAACTGATACTTCCAAGTCTTATCGCCCGCATGGAAGGTGAGTTCCACCGTTTCGAGCGAGATACGGATCTCGCTGCCGTCTACGACGATCTCCCCGCGGCTCGTCGAAAAAGGCGCGGCGGCGTCGGAGGCGAACGTAAAGTTTGCCTGAAAGAGCACCGTCTCCATCGTCGCGGATGCGCTGACGGCGGAATCGGTGACGAGGACGACGTGAACAGTGCCAGAAGCCGTGAAGAGGGAGCCTCTCACCGTGAACGTGCACTTCTCGTTCTTGTAGATGTCGCCCGCGAGCTTGCCGCCGCTGAACGTGACCGTCTCGTTAGACGCCGCCGCAAAGACGTACAGACAGCCGCCCGCGGAGAGATCCGCCCCCGTAAGGGATACAGTCCCGACGGTGTAGATCGCCGCGCCGCCCTCGCAGGTGTTGTCTGCGACTTTGGTTCCGTTCAGCGTCATAGCGCGCCACCATGCCGTGGACGCGTGCATGATCGCGCCGCCCTCTTCCGTCGCGGTGTTGCCCGTGACGCTGCCGTTTTTGAGGGTGAGCGCGCCGAAAACATAGATCGCGCCGCCGCGCCCCGAGGAATTTTGTTCGAACGCCGACTCCTCGAAGCCGAGATTGCAGTTGGTCGTCCCCGCGATTGCGCCGCCCCAGATCGACGCGCTGTTTTCGCGGAAGGTGCAGGAGAGGAAGTTCATCGAAGTGCCGCGCGAATACACCGCGCCGCCCTCCTGCGCCTCGTTGTTCGTAAAGGTGCAGTTCTCGAACTTCGAGATCGCGCCGCTCTGGGAGTACACCGCGCCGCCGAGACGGGAGGAGTTGCGCTCAAAGTTTGTATGGTTCACCGTGACGCGGCTATCCGCATCGCCTATGATGGAGAGCGCGCCGTTACTTGCGCTCCGCTGGGAAATATTGCAGTTTTGCAGCGTGCAGTAGTCCATGTCGAGACTGCCGCCCTTATCCACGCGGATGAGGCCGCTGATCTGCTCGGCGCCGCTGCCGTCGAGCATGAAGTGCGCTTTCTCCGTCCCCGTCAGGGTGAGCTTGCCGCCCTCTGCGATGAGGAAGAGTTCGTCGGAGCCGTTCTTGCAGAGCACGGCGCCGTTCTCCGCCCTGAAAGCGACGGGCTTATCGATGACGATGCCGCTCGCATAGCAGGACTTGACGAGGACGATCGTATCGGAAGGCCCCGCCGCCTTCACCGCCGCGCGGACGGAGGAGAACTCTTTGCTGCCGATCTTGCAGACGATCTCCTCTTCTTGGGCGGAAAGCTCGTCGCTCGCTCCCGAATAGGTGAGGGCGCGGTCGTATGCGACGACGCTGTATACGGGGATGTAGCCCTCGTCGTACTCCGTCTTATCGGTGAACGTCTCGGCGGTCGTGAAGCCGACGACTTTCTTGTTCTCCCCTTTGCCTTCGAGGATCTCGAACCCGAGGTGGGAGGAGAGCTTGCACTTCTCCCCGCCGTCGATGAGAATGGCATAGCCGCCGTCGCAGGGGGTGACCGCCTTGATCTCGGGGCGGTCGGCGGCGGAATAGATGGAAGTTTTTTCGCCGCCGAGCTTGCGCGCCCACCATTCGTCGGCGTCCACATACCAAATTTTCGGCTCGTAGCCGTCCCGTTTTATTTTCTCCGCCTTCTTCGCCTCTTCCATGAGGGTGTTGAAGGACGCCGAAGCCGTCGCGCGGGCAAAGATGGGATCGTTCATGGAGAGGTTGTAGCCCCAACGTTCAAAGTAATAGGAGAGGTCGTAGCCCGCCGCGATCGAGGAGAGAAGCACCTGCTTCTCGGTGGCGTTGATGGTGGCAAAGTCCGCTTCGAGCTTGCCGTCCGCCGTCCTGTGATCTTTGTAGATATCTTCGTAACGGTAGAGATTTTCCAGCGTGGGCCACCAGCCGTTTTCAAAGCTCTCGATGAACCACCAGAAGATGAAGTTGCCGCGGTTGGTGTTCCAGAAGGAAGCCGCGTGTTCATCGGGCGCGAGCGCCGCCGTCGTCGCGTCGAAATCCCCGCGCTGGGCGATCTTCGACATGACCGTCTCATCGTATTTGGAGAGCATGTTGTTGCTGCACTCGCTGACGGTGCGCTCTCCGATATCCATCATGTGCCCCAGCTCGTGGGTGTAGCCCCAGCCGAAGCTCTCGCCCGTGAGCGCGCCCATCTCCCAATCCACCTGAATGCCGACGTGCTCCGTGAAGGCGTATGCCGCGCCGTAGGGCTGCATGAGGCGGATGTTACAGTTGAGATAGCGTGCGCGGGGATCGTATTTCCCGCCGTAATTGCCGTTGTCCTCTTCTTTGATGATGACGCCGTCCGATTCGAGAAGTTCTTTCACGTAGGCGTCCCAATTCTCGGCGGCATGCTGCGGGTCGTACCCCGCCTCGTTATACGCCTTGTTTGCGCGGGAGGCGCGCACGGTGACGATGATATTTTCGGAGACGATCTCGGTGACGTCTACGATCTTGGGCGTGCCGCTCAGCGTTGTCCCGTCTATCAAGGACTGCCACTCGTTTTCCACCGTATCCGCATACGCGGCGAGCTGTTCCTTATAGTAGTTGACGTCGCCCCCCTTGCGGAAGATGGGAATGAGCGTGCCGCCCTCGATGTACACTTTGACGTTTTCGGATTGATCTTTTTCCGTGTAGGGGTTGACGAGGTAGATAGGCCCGCCCGTGGGGACCTGCACCCCCGCGCGGATAGATTGTTTCTGATCCTCATGCTGCGTCTTGTACCCCTCTTTGTTCATATCCTGAGGGTGAATGACATTTTTGCCGAGCCGCAGGGTGTATTCCCCGCTCTTCCAGCCCGACCACGCGCCCCAATGCTGCGTGATGACGAGGCGGGGAAGCGGGTCGCCGTCCTCGCCGTCCACATACACCGTGAGCGTGTCTGCGGGGGTGACGGAGATGCCCGTCGCCTGACGGTTGGTGCCGAACCACGACATCTTCAACGTACTGCGCGCATATCCCGCGACGTCGCCGTAGCGGGTCAAAAGGTTTTCGCTCCCCTCCGCCGTGCCCATCTCCCTGCGGGCGTCGCGGACGATCTTCCCTTCGAGGATCTGTTCGGCGCGGCTGAGCATGCCCGAAAGCTCGCTATCGTACGACGCATATTCCATGACGTCGCCGCGGAGCGCCTCGATCTGTTCCTTCGTCTCAATAGAGGGGTCGAGATGAAGCTGCGCATAGTCGGTGAAGAGCTTTTGTACCTTTTCCACCGCTTCGCTCTGCGGTTGGAGATAGATGATCTCGCTCGCCGCCGCACAGGTGCGGTGCCCCGTGTGGATCTTCAACCACTCGATCTTGATCGCTTCCACCGTGCGAGGGGTCTTGAATTTGATCAGATTGGCGTTGGTCGCGGAGGTCTGCGGGTAGTCAAGCTCTTCCAGCGCGGTATAATCTTTTCCCCCTTCGGGGATATAAGAAATGCGCACGCGCGTAAAGCTCCCGCGGTTGGACCAGCTCGCGTCCGCCTGATAGAGAATGCGGTCGATCTCGACGGGAGTGTTGAATTTTGCCTCTACATAGTTGACGGTCTCGTCCGTGCCGTTGAACTGCATCTGCGAACGCCAAATGGAGCCGAAATTGCGGTCGAACGCATAGGAGAGCGGCGCGCCCTGCTCGGCAGACCCGTTGTTGGAGTATTCGAACTTTTCGGTGGGAACGCCGTAACGGTCAAGATATCCGTTCTTAAAGATGGCGTCGTCGGGATCCAGCCTCTCGATACTGAGATCGGCATTCTCTTCGGCAAACGCGCCGAATATGCCCGATAGCGAATGGAACGCCCAAATGAGCAGCGCCGCCGCCGCGAGTGCGAGAAGTGAGACCCAGATCTTTCTGCGTTTTGTCATGGCAAAACCTCTCCCCGTTTTTAAGTTTATTGCATTATATCATACAGACCGAATTTGCGCAACAAATTTCGTTGATTTCAGAAGGCGAAAAACGCCCTTTCGCAGCCGAAAACTCCCGCCGAGAAATCGGCGGGAATTTGTACAAAACAGAGGATCGCTTTGCGTTCAGCCTTGCCTTTTCCTTTTGCAAAACGAAGCGCCCGCGCCGCCCGACGGCGCATTCGTTCAAGACAAGCTCACGCCGAAATGCCATTTTTGTTTTTTCGTTCCGCACGGACTTGATTTACCGTCGGTTTTATGGT
>CANRDX010000015.1 GCA_947629485.1 uncultured Clostridia bacterium | reverse complement strand
GGAGCGGGTGATGGGAGTCGAACCCACGCAATCAGCTTGGAAGGCTGAGATTCTACCGCTGAACTACACCCGCACGTCCAACGCTTGTTCATTCTATCAAAGTTTTTCGTGAATGTCAATCGTTTTTTATACTCGAAAAAAATTTTTCCGAAATTTTTCCGAGAAAGGGCGAGGCTTTGCGCGGGTCAGCCTTCATGCCGATCTTTTTTCATTGCTTCAAGCCGCGCGCGGATCGCCGAGAGCGCCTCTTTCGGCTCCTCGATCTCCCCTACCGCCGTCTCCATCGGGCACAGCCCCGTGCCCGCGCGGTTTATGATGCGCTCCGTGTGAGTTTGAGATTCTACGACGATACCATGTCTGCAAAGCACCTCTTCGGCGGGCGCGGAAAGAACTTCCGCATACACCTCCTTCACGCCCAAAAGAACGTAGAGAAACGCCGCAGCTTTTCCCACGACGCGGTCGGCGGCAGAGAAATTGCGCACGTCCCTTCCCCCGTCCAAGAGAGCGACGAGAGGCGTAACGCCCCGCTCGGCGCTCGTAACAAGCACGTTCCCTTTCATGAGGACGAGAGTATGATTTCCCTCTTGCAGAAGGGCTTTTGCATGTTCTAAATCGGTCATAGCTTTCCTCCTTTTCGGCGAAGTACACAAGAAGGGGCGCCGCGGCCGTACTTTTCATCCATGTTCTGTATGCAAAAGAAGCAACGGCGCGTTCTCGCCTCTTTTTTATGATTCAAACTGTTTTGCGACCTCTTTGAGAAGCCTTCTGATTTCAAGATGTTGAGGGCAAGAACGTTCGCACTTCCCGCAGCCGATGCAAGCCGAAGCCTTTCCCCTGCCCGCCTGCGTGTAATTATTATAGTACACGTCGCTGTTCCAATCTTTGTAGCGTTTCTTCTGATTCATGCAGGAGAAGAGGTCGGGAATGGAGATCTTGGCGGGGCAGCCGTCCGTACAGTAGCGGCAAGCCGTGCAGGGAATGAATTCCTCCTGCGAAAGCACCTGCTGGGCGAACGCGACCGCGCCGCGCTCCTTCGCCGTGAGCGGGGTGAAATCCTTCATAAAGCCCACGTTTTCGCGCATCTGCTCCATATTGCTCATGCCCGAAAGTACCATAAAGACATTCTCGAAGCCTGCCGCAAAACGGATCGCATAGCTTGCGCTGCTCCCTCCCCCAAGCTCTGCAAAGCGGTTTGCCGCGGCGGGCGGAAGATTGGCGAGCGTTCCGCCCTTTACAGGCTCCATAACGATTACGGGCTTACCATGTCTGCAACATACGTCGTAACAAAGTTTCGATTGAATACCGGGGTCGAGGTAGTCGATATAGTTGAATTGGAGCTGGACGACCTCGATCTCGGGGTGATCGGAAAGGATATTTTCGAGCACCTCTGCGGTATCGTGGAAGGAGATGCCGACGTGACGGATCTTCCCCTCACGTTTGAGCGCGAACGCCGTTTCGTACGCGTTACAGCGGCGGTATTTTTCGTAATTCCCCTTATTCTGCGCGTGCATGAGATAGAAATCGAAATACTCTACGCCGCACGCTTGCAGCTGGCTTTCAAAGAAGGGGCGGATATCCTCCTCCCGCCCAAAGAAATTATCGGTGAGTTTATCCGTGAGAATGTAGTGCTCGCGGGGATAGCGCGACGTAAGGCACTCGCGGAGCGCGCGCTCGCTCTCGCCGCCTAAATAGCCGTGCGCGGTATCGAAATAGTTGAATCCGTTTTCAAGGAAGAAGTCCACCATGCGGGTGAATTCCTCGCGATTTACCTTCCGCCCCGCCATCGGCAGACGCATACAGCCGAACCCGAAGTTCTTTTTTACGTTTTCAAACGCCATCTTCTCCTCCCGAAGCGCCCTTCCCGCTCGCGGAAACGCGCGCTTTTCGCAAAAATTTTATTCGCCGTTTTCTCCGCCGCGCCTTGCCCGGATTCGGCGAACCCTTCTTTTTTTGCGATTATATCATATTTCGCGCCGCAATGCAAGATATTTTGGCAATTCTACTGTGAGTAGAGAGGCTTTTCGGGCGGGTAGAGCGGTTTTCTTTCAAAATAGACGACGGCGAAAGAGCGGAGAGACAATTCCGCGGAAAAAGTGTTGTAAAAATTTCCAAACCGTGATAGACTATTTATAAAAGGTCTTATCCGACGAGGAGAACAGTTACATGTGTCAATTTGAGATTTTTGCGGATTCCTCCGCCAATCTGCCCGAACAGCTCGAACGGGAGAGAAGGATCCACATCATCACGTACTATATGAACGTGAAGGGAACGGAGATCGCCTGCCACGATCCCGATGTCCCCTTCCGCGAGACGGCGAAGAAGTTTTATCAGAACATGCGCGAGGGGCTGGAAGCAAAGACTTCCCTCATCGGCGAAGCGCGCTTTGTAGAGGCGGTTTCCCCCACGCTTGCGGCGGGGAAAGACGCCGTGATCCTGACGATCGCCTCGGGGATCAGCGGAACGTGGAATCAGGCAATCAACGCAAAGAAAACTTTGGAGGCGCAGTTCCCCGATCGCAAGGTGTTCGTGTGCGACAGCTGCAACGCCTCGATGGGGCAAGGGCTTCTCGCTCTGTATGCGGCGGACAAACGCGACGCGGGCGAAAGCGCCGAAGCGTGCGCGGCGTGGCTCACGGACAACGCCTACCGCCTCAACAGCTATGTCACCGTGGAGGATCTCAAATATCTCCACCGCGGGGGAAGGATCTCTGCTGCCACCGCGATCGCGGGAACGCTGCTCAACATCAAGCCGCTCATCAAGGCCTCGGGCGAGGAACATCCCAAGCTCATCGTCTACGAGAAGGCTCGCGGAAGAAAGAAGTCTATCGCGGCGCTCGTGGAGGCATTCGATAAAAACGTGGAAGATCCCGCCTCGCAGGTCATCGCCATCACCCATGCGGACTGCGAAGAGGAGGCGCTTGCGCTCGCCGAAACGCTGAAAGAACGCGGCGTCCGCGACGTCATCGTGGAATTTTACGACCTGTGCACAGGCTCGCATATCGGCCCCGGAACGATTGCCCTCTTCTTCCTCGGGAAGGACAGACGGACGGAGGAAGAGAAGAGATCGTTCTTGCAGCGCGTGAAGGCGCTCGCGGGCAGAGGCTGAAATCTTGCGCAATAGACGATAAATTTTTCTTGAACAGAACGCTATGGCAAAGAATGTTTATTTTGATCCCTTCATGGGGAACAAAGCAAATACGATGAAATATCGGGCGGATGTTGTGGAATCGCAAATCGAACAAAACTCCGCGCGTGCGAGGGATATTATGGCGGCAAAAGAAGCTGAAAAGAATAAGAAAAAAGGATTTTTCGCGCGGATCTTTCGCAGGAAAAAATCATGAAATGACTCCCTGAAAATGCGGTTCGGAAATTGATTTTTAAGGAAAAAAGCGAGGGCGATTTTTGTCCTCGCTTTTTGCATGCCGCGGCGCCTGCGCGTTCTATGGGGCGCGTCGAAGTATCGCCGCAGTCTTAAAAAAGGTGATGTTTCGACAAGCTCAACATGACGTATTTGAGAATGGTGCGGGCGGCAACATAACGGAATTTGGAAGCTCAACCCCCACCACCGCCTAACGGCGGAGCCGCCCCCTTCAAAGGGGGCAGCTCCCCCCCCCACCTGTCACGTATAACACAAACGCGGGAGAGGCTTTTGCCTTCCAGGGGCGACAAGGGGCGAGACGAGACATCTCTACCTTATTTGAGATTTCTCCACGCGCTTCGCTTGGTCGAAATGATACCCCCTCAGTCTCGGCTTCGCCTCGACAGCTGTCTCACGCGGGTAGAATCCCGCGTTACTTCGCCTACGGCTCGTGCCGCGCTTAGTAGAGAATAGTGCGCGCGGGGCGGTCACCGTTCGCGCTACGAATGCGCTCACTCACCGCAAAACGTAGCACACGGCGCACTGTGCCGATGTGCAGAAATGCGTTTGCGACCCTCAAAGGGGGCGCCAAGAAATATTCATCCCGCAATCGTCTCCACCATCAAGTCCTGTTATTGATTCGATTCATACCAAACGGAGCGGCGCCCAAAAAGGGTGCCGCTCCGTTTGGTGCGGATAACAGGACTTGCGCCTTTGGCGGCGCGCCCCGATGCACAGCACACCGTGCTGTGCAGTTTGCGGCAAACTTAATTGCATTCAAACAATTCGCCCGCAAACCGCTCGCTCCCGCTCGCGTCTCCACCATCAAGTCCTGTTATTTCTACGGTATCAACCAAAAGAACGGACAAGGCAAAAGCCTTGTCCGTTCTTTTGGTGCGGATAACAGGACTTGAACCTGCACGGTTGCCCAACGGATCCTAAGTCCGTCGCGTCTGCCAATTTCGCCATATCCGCATTCCAAAACTCGATCGTTTGCGAACTTTCAGGTTCGGAAGAATTCTCCATATATGCAAAAACCCCACATATTGGTCCTGCTGATGGCTTCGACACAATATACAGGGTTCGGTGGTGGGAACGACAGAACTCGAATCTGTGACCTCTTGCATGTCAAGCAAGCGCTCTAACCAACTGAGCTACGCCCCCATGAACAACAATATGATACACAAAATTTTATCCCTTGTCAAGCATTCTTTCGCCTGTTTGAAATTTTTTTTCAGAAATATGCCCTCTTTTCCTGCCGCAGGGAAAGAAAGGTGAGGCGCGCTTTCTTGTTTTTGGGCGGCGTCGATCGTGGCAGGAGTACGAAAAACGGACTGTTTTCCCACGTTTTCGGTGGGATTTTCGCCGATTATGTCTGGCATAGTACTCTTTTTGCGGACAATTTTTTACGATTTCCCTCTCATTCGCCCCATTCCGAGATCGTCGGGCGCATAAAGAGCTTGTCGATGGCGGCGCGGCAGCGCGTTTCGCCGTCCCCTTCGCCGAAGCAAACCGAACAGACTGCGTCGGTGATGGGCAGCTCCACGCCGTACTTTTCGCCGAGATACTTCATCGCCTTCGAGGTCATGACGCCCTCGGCGAGTTTGGAGAAGGTCTCCCCCTTCGCGACGCTCTCCCCATAGGCGCGATTGTGAGAATAGGGCGAAAAGAGCGTGGTCTCGTAATCGCCGAGGTGGGCGAGGCCGTACGCGGAGAGCGGGTTGCCCCCCATCGCTTTGATGAGGCGGGAAACCTCCCTTGCCCCCCTCGCCATGAGCGGGCCTTTGAGGGGCGGACACAGGACGTCTAACGCGCCCGCGGCGATGCCCATCACGTTCTTGGCGGCAGCGCCGATCTCGGTGCCGATGAGATCCTCGCCGTAGTAGAAACGGATGAGATCGGAGCCGAAGCTATCCGCAAGGCGGCGTTTGAGCGTCTCGTTTTCGGAATCGATCACCATGCAGTTGGGGATCCCCTTCACAAAACTTTGAATGTGCCCGGGACCGACCCAAACGGCGATCTTTTCGGGCGAGACGCCGCTTTCCACCATGATCTCGGAGAGGCGTTTGCCCGTGTGATCCTCGATCCCCTTCATGCAGAGGACGAACACCTTGTCTTTGACGGAGTGGTGCATGACGCGCTTCATGAAGCCACGCAGTCCCTGCGAAGAAATGGAGATCACGATGATCTCCGCGCTCCTGATCGCCTTGCCGAGATCGGCGGTAAGGCGGATCCGATCGTCAAGGGCGACATATTCGTTGCGCCCCGTCTGTTTTAAGATCTGATAGGAAAAATCCTCCTCAGGCCCCCAGCTTGTGACCTCGTATCCGCGGCGGGAGAGATACCATGCGATAAACGAACCCCATCTGCCGCAGCCAAGCACCGATATTTTCATTCTGTTCTCCTTGCGCAAGCGCGCCTATATTTCCTTTCTGTCTTTCAGCGCACGGGCGAGCGTCACCTCGTCGGCATATTCAAGCTCGCTTCCCACGGGCACGCCGTGCGCGATACGGGTGACCTTCACCCCGAGCGGTTTCAAAAGTTTTGCGATGTAGAGCGCGGTCGCCTCTCCCTCTACGTCGGGATTGGTCGCCATGATGACTTCCTGCACCTGCCCGCCGCCCACGCGTTCCAGAAGTTCCTTGATACGGATATTGTTCGGCCCCACGCCGTTCATGGGATCGATGACCCCGTGCAGAACATGGTAGACGCCCTTGTATTCATGCAGTTTTTCGAGGGCGATCACGTCTTTCGGCTCTTTCACGACGCAAATTAAGGAGCGATCGCGCGTTTTGCAGATCCCGCAGACCTCCTCCTCGGTGAAATTTCCGCATATCTTGCAGAAACGGACGCGCCGCTTGACGTCTAAAATGGCTTCGGAGAAGGCGCGCGCCTCCCCTTCGGACATGGAAATGACGCGATAGGCGTAGCGCTGCGCCGTCTTTTTCCCCACACCGGGCAGTTTGGAAAACTCGTTCATCAGTCTTCCGATCGGTTCGATAAAAACTTCCACGTCAGAAGAGTCCTCCCATGCCGCCCATTCCCGAGAACTTCGCCATCTTTTCCTGATACACGGCGTCCGCCTTCTTGTAGCCGTCGCGAATGGCGGCGAGAACGAGATCTTCGAGCATCTCCCCGTCCTCGGGGTCGATCACCGCCTCGTCGATCTCGATGCCGTCGATGACCTTCTTCGCGTTCATATACACGACGACCGCTTCGCCGCCCGCGGTGCCGACGATCTCCCATTCGTCGAGCAACTTCTCCGTCACCTGCATTTCTTCCTGCATCTTTTGCGCCTGTTTCATGAGATTTTGCATATTGCCGCCTCCCATGCCGCCGCCTCTACCGTATGACATAAGTCCTCCTAACTATTTGATCTCCACGGGATAGTCCCTGAAATTGTTTTTAAGCTCTTCCACCGCGTCGCGCGCCGCGGGAGCGGCGCCCCGCCTTTTCACCTCGAAGGAAGAGACGCCGATCTGCGCGAACACGTCCGCCATGATCTTGCGGTGTTCCTCCCTGTTGAGCGCGGCGCAGATCGTATCCGAATCGGTGTAGAGCACGAGCGTTTCCCCCTCGTAGCAGGCGGCAAGATCGGAACACATCGTGAAGAGGACGCCGCTGCGCGACGTCTTGCGCAGCGTACGCATGAACTTGCCGTACGCCCCCTCCGCCGTCATGTTCTCCGTCTTGCCGTCTTCCGCCGTCGCCGCGGGTACCGTTTGCGCCGCGGGCGCGGAAGGTTCTGCTTTGACCGCGGGCGCGGGCGTCTTGGGCTGTACCGAAGGCGCAGGCAGGGGCGCGGCGGGCAAAGGTTCGTCGGAAAAATACGCCTCCGCAAACACGGGTTCCTCCGTGGGGAATTGCCAATCGTCGTCCGCCGACCCGTCCGTTTGCGTTGCGGCGGGCGCGGGTGCGGGAGCGGGCGCCGCAGAAACGGGCGCAGAAACGGGCGCCGATTTCAGTTCCGCAAGTTCGCGTTCCAACTTATCGATACGCACGAGCAGCGCGCTAACGTCGCGTTCCGCCTCGGGGCGGGAGACGCGCAAGACGGCGGTCTCTAACGCGATACGGGGCGAGGAGACGAAGCGCAATTCGTTCTCCGTGCGGATGAGGATCTCCGTCGCGCGGAGCACCGCGCTGCCCTCCGCGGCGTCGGCGATCTCCTTGACGACGGAGAACAGCCTGCCCGGGAGCGCAAGGAGTTTTTCGGCATTTTTACACGTCTTTGCGACCGTGACGCGGTTCAAAAGCTGTAAAATATCTTTGAGAAGCACGCCGACCGCCTTCCCTTCGGCGAGGATCCCTTCGAGCGCGGCGATGGAAGCGGTGTGATCGCCCGTGAGCATGGCGCGCACCAACTTTGCGGTCTCGTGAAAATCCGCCGCCCCGAGCACGGCGCAAACGGCGTCGTAGGTGAGACGGTCTGCATAGACGACGCACGCCTCCGCAATGGAGAGCATATCGCGGTCGCTCCCCGCGCCCGCGCGGGCGATCGCCGCGACAGCTTCCCGATCGTACGGCTTGCCTATTTCGTCGAGAATGCCCGAGAGATGTTTTTCGAGATCCTCTTCGGGGATGAGCTTGAAGTCCAGCCGCATACAGCGCGAGAGAATGGTCGCGGGGATCTTCTGCGGCTCCGTCGTGGCGAGAATGAAGATCGCGTGTGCGGGCGGCTCTTCGAGCGTTTTCAAAAGCGCGTTGAAGGCGGCGTCCGTGAGCATGTGGACTTCGTCTACGATATAGACTTTATACCTGCCCGTCACGGGGGGATACTGCACCTTCTCGCGGAGATCGCGCATCTCGTTCACGCCGTTGTTGGAAGCGGCGTCGATCTCGACGATATCCAGCGAGCCTTCGGAAAGCGCGCGGCAGACGGGACACGTCCCGCAGGGCGATCCGTCTGACGGGTGTTCGCAGTTGACGGCGCGCGCAAAGATGCGGGCGATCGTCGTCTTGCCCGTTCCGCGCGGCCCCGTGAAGAGATAGGCATGCCCCACCGCGCCGCTCGCGATCTGATTTTTGAGAATGCGGACGACGTGCTCCTGCCTTACGATCTTATCGAACGTCTCGGGACGGAATCTTCTGTAAAGGGAAAGATGCGACATTGTTCTCCTTCTTCACCTCATGCGGTGAAAGCCTTCTGTAATTTTTTCTTGGCGCGGGCGAGCGCGTTGTCGATGCTCTTGATCTCTTTGCCCGTCGCCTCCGAGATGCGCGCGTAGCTCCAACCTTCGAGATACAGCGAAACGACGCGGAACTCGAAATCGGAGAGCGTCTGCGCGAGCCGCAGGCGGAATTCCGCGTCCGATTCCACGTCGAGAAGCAGATCCTCGGGCGTTGCGCCCTCTGGAATGCTCTCTGGATCGATCTCGGCGCGTTCGCCCTCCGGTCTGCGGCGGTTGACATAGCGAAGATAACTGTATATCCGCCTGACGACGCAGGTGTACACGAAATTTTTAAAGCTCTTGCCCGCGGTGGGGCTGTAACTGCCGATGGCGGCGTAAAGCCCGATCATGCCCTCCTGCACGAGATCGTCCGTTTCGGCGAGGAGATTGAAGGCAAACTTGCGCGCACAGCCGCGCACCGTGTTCTTGTAGCGGCGGAGAAGTTCCTCCGTCGCGCCCGCGTCGCCCGCCCTTGCGCGCGAAACGAGCGCTTCGTCTTTTTCATTTCCCAAGTCTTGCACGCACCACCTCATAGACGGCGATCCCGAGCGCCACGGAAGCGTTGAGAGAGTTGACTTTGCCGAACAGCGGAATGGAGAGCACGCCGTCGCACTTTTCGCGCGTGAGACGGTGCACGCCGCAGTCCTCGCCGCCGACGACGAGGGCGACCTTCCCCGAGAGCGAGGCGGAATAGATGCTCTCCCCGCCCGCTTCGAGCGCATAGACCCAATAGCCGCGCGCTTTGAGTTCGTCGATCGCGGCGTTGATCGAGGAGACCTTCGCGACGGGGATATGCTCCGCCGCCCCCGCCGAGATCCGGACGACGGCTTCCGTCACGCTCGCGCTTTTTGCGGAGGGAATGACGACGCCCTCGGCGCCCGCGCATTCCGCAACGCGCAGAATGGAGCCGAGGTTGTGCACGTCCTCGACGCCGTCGCAAAGAACGAGAAGGCTCTCCCCTTCCCCGCCGAGCGCGTGAAGATCGGCATAGCGGAAATCCGTCGTGTAGGCAACGACACCCTGATGACGCTTGTCCGCGCTCGCCCTGTCGAGCACGGCGCGCTCCACGAACTGCACCCGCACGCCCTTCCTGCGCGCCTCTGCGAAGATCTTGCCGAGCGTGCCCTGCGCGCCCTTTTCGAGCAAGATCTTCTCTATCGTTTTATCCGTTTTGAGAAGTTCCAAAACGGCGTTTCTTCCCTCTGTGATCATTCTTCTTCTCCCGATTTGAACGTTCCCGTCTCCGCTTCGGGGAAGAAGAGCGTTTCGATCCGCTCGTCCTGCCCCGTGAGATAGAGAAAGCCGAGGAGCGCTTCAAAACCCGTGGAACGGACGTATTCGGCGATCGAAGCGTTTTTGCTCTTCGTCGGCTTCTTGGCGTTTCTGCCGCGGCGGAACACCGCCTCTTCCTCCTCGGTGAGAAGGGGAAGAATGCGTTCGAGCGCCTCGCTCTGCCCGTGCGCGGAGACCTGCTCCGCCGAGAGTTTGTTGAGCGCGCCCGTCTTGGAGGCGTGCCCGAGGGCGAGCCTTCGGCGCACATAGAGCGTATAGGCGGCGTCGCCCACAAAGGCGAGCACCACGGGATTCATCGTTCTTGCCCGTTCCCGATCGACGGGCGAATTCAGACTTGACATGTTCTTTCCTATTATAACAGGACGGCGCGGAAAAAGCAAGCCTTGCGGGGGGAGAAATCGCTCAAAAATCCGTCCGTTACACTTTTTTCCGAGATATGAAAAAAGCGGAAAAAAACAGTTGATTTTCTAAAAAAAAGGATTATAATTAGGAAAGGTCTGCAAAGGGAACGCGCGGGATCGCCGCGCTCCGCGACAAAAGAGACGTTTTTATGGAAGCCTTTGAAGTTCTTCTTCCGCTCGCCCTCATCCTGCTCCTCTCCAAGCTGATGGGGCTGGGCGCGCACAAGATCGGAATGCCCGCCGTCATCGGCATGCTCGTCGCGGGCGTGCTGATCGGCTGTATCAACTATATCCCGTGGGCGCCCCTGCGCCAAGCCTTTTTCGGCGAAGATGTGAAGAAGGGCATCGCGATCATCGGAAAGATCGGCGTCGTGCTCATCATGTTCTCGACGGGGCTGGGCACCGACCTCAAAAAACTCAAACAGACGGGCGGCGCCGCCGTCGTCATTACCCTTTTCGGCGTCGTCGTCCCAATGGGGCTGGGGACGCTCGTCGCCTTCCTCTTCATGCCCGGCGAAGGTCTGCTCTCGTGGCTCTTCTACGGCGCCATTCTCACGGCGACCTCCGTCTCCGTCACCGTCGCCGTTCTGAAAGAACTCGGAAAGCTCGATACCAAGCTCGGGACGTCCGTCGTCGCGGCGGCTGTCATCGACGACGTGATCGGCATCATCGTTCTCTCCGTCCTCACGGGTTTTTCCTCGGGGGGAGAGAATGCGGGCTGGGATTGGTTCGATCCCAACGCCGCCCTCGTCGCCATCAAGATCGTCGTATTCTTTGCGGCGGCGATCGCGCTCGGCGTGGCGCTCCGGAAGATCTTCGATATCATGGAGCGCCGCGCGCCCCACAACCGCAGAGTGCCCATCATCTCGCTCGCCGCCTGCTTCTTCTATGCGTACTGCGCGGAGAAGATCTTCGGCGTGGCGGATATCACGGGCGCGTATGTCGCGGGGATCCTGCTCGGCGGCACCCTCTCGGAGACCCCTTACGTCGAAAACAAGGTGGATACGATGGGCTATCTCTTCTTCTCGCCCGTGTTTTTCGCCTCCATCGGCATGAATCTCGATTTCTCGGGCATCACGCCCTCCTTCCTCGCCTTCGGCGCGGTGTATGTCGTCGCCGCGCTCGCGGGGAAATTCCTCGGCTGCGGGCTGGGCGCGAAGCTGTGCAAGTTCTCGTGGATGGACAGCGTGCGCACGGGGCTTGGCATGATGGTCCGCGCCGAAGTCATTCTCATCTGTGCGGAGCGGGGCGTCACGGCGGGGCTTGTCTCGGGAGCCGTCTATCCCTTCGTGTTCCTCATCATTCTTCTCTCCTCCGTGCTCACGCCCATTCTGCTCAAATGGAGCTATAAGAAAGAGGCGGCGCCCAAAAAGCCCCCGCTCTCCCCGCCCGAATGGGGAGAGACCATGTAGGAAACAAACCCTTCAAAGAGAAGTCGCGCCGTTCTGCGGGCTTGCCGCGGGACGGTTTTTTATAGCCTCGCGGCGGCGCGCCCGCCCCTGCTTTCGCACCAAATGAAAATATCTTTCAATTTATGAGTTGCGCACGCAAATTTTTTGATTTTTTTTTCAAAACATGCTTGAATTTTCTCTTTGGGTTTGTTATAATACATTAACCTTTATACGGCAGACGGCAAAGAAGGCGCCGCCGCCCTGTAAAAAACGGAAAACAGACTGACATGTTGGATGGATTCTACGAAAAAATAGCCGAAGCCTCGCCCGTGCCCGTCGTGATCATTGCGGTCGCGATCATGTTGCTTGCGGGTTTTTTGGGCACGCGGATCACAAAACTTCTGCGCCTTCCCAATGTGACCGCCTATATCCTCGTCGGGATCGTGCTCGGCCCCTACTGCCTCGACTTGGTGCCGGAATACGTCTCGGAGGGAATGGATTTCATCTCCGACATCGCGCTTGCCTTCATCGCGTTCAGCGTGGGAGAATATTTCCGTTTCTCCACGCTCAGAAGAAACGGCGCGAAGGTGGCGGTGATCACCCTCTTCGAAGCGCTCCTCGCCTCCGTGCTCGTCTTTGTGCTCACCTACTTTATTTTGGGGCTGGGGCTTGCGTTCTCCATCATCCTCGCGGCGCTCGCTTCGGCGACCGCGCCCGCTTCCACGATGATGACGATCCGCCAGACGGGGGCAAAGGGCGACTTTGTGGATACCCTCTTCTCCGTCGTGGCGCTCGACGACGTCGTGAGCCTGATCGCTTACAGCGTCGCCGTGTCCATCGCGCTCGCCTCGCTGGGCGGAGGGTTCTCCGCCGCCGACGTCCTCCTCCCCATCGCGTGGAATGTGATGATGATCGCCGTCGGGATCGTATTCGGCTTCCTTCTCAAATTCCTCATGGCGAAGCGCTCCACCGATAACCGCCTCATCGTATCCATCGCCTTCCTCTTCGCGATCTGCGGGATCGGCGCGGCGGTAGACGTCTCTCCCCTGCTCGGCTGCATGGCGATGGGCACCGTCTACATCAACGTCTCGGGCGACGACAAGCTCTTCAAACAGCTCAACTATTTCAGCCCGCCCATTCTGCTCCTCTTCTTCGTGAAGTCGGGCATCGGGTTCCAGCTCGATTCCCTCGTCAGCACGGCGAGCGTCTCGGTGGGCGTGCCCCTCATCGTCGTCGGCGTGCTCTACTTCTTCGTGCGGCTCCTCGGGAAGTACGCGGGCGCCTTCCTCGGGTGCGCCGTCACCAAAAAGGACAAAAAAGTAAGAAATTATCTCGGCATGGCGCTCGCGCCCCAAGCGGGCGTCGCGATCGGACTTGCCGCGCTCGGGGCGCGCGTCCTCGAAGGCAGCGCCGATCCCGCCATTGCCGCAATGGGGCCTGTGCTCGAAACCATCGTCCTTTCTTCGAGCATTCTCTACGAGCTTGTGGGGCCTGCGCTCGCCAAGCTCTCCCTCTACCTCTCCCATTCTTATGGGAAAGCCGCGGAGGAGACGGAGACGGAAGCGGAGCCTGCCGCCTCGCCGCCCGGCCGTGAGGAGGAGGTCGCCGCGCTCAAAGAACAGCTCGTTGCGATCGAAAAACAGCTCTCCGTGAAAGAATATGCCCGTTCGCCCGAAGAAGAGGCGTTTTTGGAGGCCACGGAGCCTTTCGACGCGGAGGAGACTTCGGCGAGCGCCGAATACAACCGAAAAAAATTCATCAACAAGAGGTAACTTATGTCAGACGCTTCCGCTTTGCTTGCCAATTCGTCGGGTTTGCCCCCCGATTCCATCGCAGACCTTCTCGGGCCGTGGTCGCAGGAAGTCAATATCGCCTCCGTCGCGCTCAAAACCGCGTTGGTGATCCTGATGGCAGTCGTGCTCGGGTGCGAGCGCTCGCGCAACCGCCATGCGGCGGGGCTGCGCACGTTCATCGTGCTCTCCATCGGCTCCATGCTCGCGGGGATCGGCGACGTCTACTTCATCACCGTGCTCGGCGTCGGCTTCCCCATTCTTTCCGCCGCCGTGTTCATCGGCATCTCCATCATCACGGCGAATACGATCATTTTTTCGTCGAAAAACCAGATCATGGGGCTGACGACGTCGGTGGGTATGTGGGCGATGTCCATTATCTCCGCCATGCTCGGGTTTGGTTTGTACACCGCCGCGCTCATCGGATTCGCCGCCCTCATGATCGGGCTTCTCGCCTTCTCCAAGATGGAAAAATACATCAAGGATAAATCCAACCACTTCGAGATCCACCTCGAACTCAAATCGCGCGGGAGCCTGCAAGACTTCGTCACGATGGCGCGGGAGTTCGGGCTTACGATCGACAATCTCGAACTCAACCCCGCCTATGCGAACTCCGGGCTGAGCGTGTACACCGTGAAATTCACCATTTCGGAAAAGTCGCTCAGAAAAAAGAGCCACAACAGCATCATCGAAGCGCTCTCCGTGTTGGACTGCGTGCACTACATCGAAAAAATAGGCTGATCTATAAAGTAAAGAAGCGCCCCGCGGCAGCGGGGCGCTTTTCTATTCTACCGTAACGGATTTTGCGAGATTGCGCGGCTTATCGGGATCGTTCCCCCGCGCGAGAGAGACATAGTACGCCAGCGCTTGAAGAGGGATCGCCGAGAGAGCGGGAGAGAGCAATTCGCCCGCGTCGGGAATGAGGACGGAGGCGTGCCGTTCGGCATACGCGGGAAGGGACGTGATGAGGAATACCTTTGCGCCGCGGGCAAGCGTTTCGTGGACGGCGTTCATCGTCTTTTCGGCAAGTTTTTCCGAGGTGAGCACCGCGACGACGGGCGTGCCCTGCTCCACGAGCGCGAGCGTGCCGTGTTTGAGTTCCCCCGCGGGATAGCCCTCGCTCGGAAGATAGGAGATCTCTTTCAGTTTGAGGCTCCCTTCGAGCGCCGCGCAGTAGTCGGCGCCCCGACCGAGAAAGAATACCGATCTCGCGCCGATGAAATGCGCTGTCCAGCTTCTGACGGTTTCCGCGGCCTCCCACGTCTTTTTTGCGAGCGCGGGAAGATCGTCGAGCGGAAGAAAGCAAGCCCTTCCCTTTGCCGACGCGATCTCCTGCGCGAGCGCGTACAGCGCGACGAGCTGGGCGTTGAAGCTCTTTGTCGCCGCGACAGCGATCTCAGGTCCCGCCTCGGTGTAGAACACGAAGTCGGCAAGTCGGGCGAGCGAACTCGTCTTGACGTTCGTAAGTGCTGCGACCTTCGCCCCCCGCTCTTGCGCAAGCCGCGCGGCGGCGAGCGTATCCGCCGTCTCCCCGCTCTGGGAGATCGCGACGACGAGCGTCCCCTCCGAAAGAATGGGATCGCGGTAGCGGAACTCGCTCGCAAAGGTCACGCCGACCCGCACCCGCGCGAGCGCTTCGATGGCGACGCGCGCGCACAATCCGCTGTGATATGCCGTCCCGCAGGCGACGATTTCGATATACTCTGTGTGACATAGTACTTCGCGAAACGCCGAAAGACAGGGGGTTTGCCTGAATTTGAGCAGAGTTTTCTCCATTGCACGGGGAATTTCCGCCATTTCCTTGCGCATGAAGTGCCGATACCCTTCCTTCTCGGGCGCACTCTCTTCGGCGGCGCAAACGGCGGGACGCTTGAAGATCTCGCCGCGGTCGTTAAAGAATCGCAGAGAATTTTTGCGCATGAGAGCGAACTCGCCGTCGTTCAACGCGTAGATCTCCATGCCCTCTTCCGCGATTGCGGGGATATCGCTTGCGGCGTAGAGCGCGCTCCCCTTTCTGCCTGCGAGCAGGGGGCTGGCGCGTCGCGCCAAAACGACGGTGTCCTCTTCTTCGGTGCAGAGCGCGGCGACCGCAAACGCGCCGACGAGGAGCGAAGCCGTCTTTTTCATCGCCGCGAGCACGTCGCCCTCATAGAATTCTTCGAGAAGGTGGGCGATGACCTCGCTGTCCGTCTCCGAGGAAAAGATCTCCCCGCGGGCAAGGCAGTGCGCCTTTAATTCGTTCATGTTCTCTATTATGCCGTTGTGGACGACGGCGAACCTGCCAAAGACGTGCGGATGGGCGTTCGCTTCCGTGGGCGCGCCGTGCGTCGCCCAACGGGTGTGCCCGATGCCTGTTGTCCCCCCGGGGAGCGCCGCTTCTTCCAATTTGGAAACGCTCCCCTCCCGCTTCACGAGATGGATTTTTCCCTCGCGCAAAACGGCGATCCCCGCGGAATCGTAGCCGCGATAGGAGAGCCGTTTCAGCCCCGAGATGAGAATGGGCGCCGCGCTGTTCTCCCCCGCGTACGCCACGATGCCGCACATTACAGCCCCTCCGCGCCGCGCACGGCGCTTTCGATGAGATCGGCTGCCGCGCGGCAAGGTTCTTCGTTTTCTCCCTCGGTGAGAATGCGGACGACCGACTCCGTTCCCGAAGCGCGGAGCAGCACTCTTCCGCCCGTGAGCATGCGCTCGGCGCGCGCGACCGCCTGTTGGACTTCTTCCGATGAGACGACGTTCCGATCGCGCACCTTGACGTTGCGCGTGATTTGCGGCAGCGGCCGATACCCTTCCGCGAGCAGGGAGAGCGGGCACTTGCTCTCCACGATGAGTTCCATCATTTTGAGCGCCGTGAGGATCCCGTCGCCGCACTGCGCGTATTTGCGGAAGATGATATGCCCCGCCTTCTCTCCGCCCAACAGAAAGCCCGTTTCGAGCATCTTCTCATAGACAAATCTATCCCCCACTTCGGAATAGGAAAGGGCGATCTTCTCTTTTTCGAGGCATTCTCTCAGCCCCGTATTGCTCATCTTCGTGGCGACGACGCCGTCGCCTTCGAGTTCTCCCCGCGCTTTGAGACTGCGCGCCGCGAGAAACAGAATGGCGTCGCCGTCGAGGATCCTCCCCCTTTCGTCGCAGAGTACGCAGCGGTCGGCGTCGCCGTCGAACGCAAACCCGACGTCGAGCGACTTCTCCGTGACGAGGGCGGCGATCGTCTCGGGGTGTGTGGAGCCGCAGTTCGCGTTGATGTTCACGCCGTCGGGAGAGACGCCGACGCATTCCACCTTCGCGCCGAGGGCGTCGAACACCGCCTTCGCGATCATGAAGGCGCTCCCGTTGGCGCAGTCCAGCCCCACCCGCATGCCGCGGAAGGAGACGCGGGGCAACGCGAGCAGATAGGCGAGATAGCGGTTCCTCCCCGCGACGAAATCGACGGTGCGCCCGATCTCCGCCCCCGTCGCAAGGGGGAGCTTCCCGCCGTCGAGATATTCTTCCACGAGGCGGAGCACGGCGTCGTCGAGCTTCTCCCCCCTGTGCCCGAACAATTTGATGCCGTTATCCTCGTAGGGATTGTGGCTCGCGGAGATCATGACACCGCAATCGAACCCCTCGGTGCGCGTGAGATAGGCGACGGAGGGCGTCGTCGTCACATGCAGTAAATAGACGTCCGCGCCCGAAGCGGTCGCGCCTGCGGCGAGCGAAAATTCCAACGTGTACGAGGAGCGGCGGGTGTCCTTCCCGATGAGAATACGTGCCCTGCCCTCTCTTCCGCGCGCAAAATAACGCCCGAGAAATCTCCCCACGCGAAAGGCGTGGATCGCGGTGAGCGTCTCGTTTGCGCGCCCGCGGAATCCGTCCGTTCCGAAATATTTTCCCATCTGAGCCTCCTTTATCACCCTATGCGAAAGGACGGCCTCGGGGTGAAAAAGGCGCGAATGCCTTTTCCAGAACGGGGAAGGCATTCCGAAAACAAGAGAGAAAGACGGGGCGGAAGCGGGAAAATTCGCCATTGCTATAAAAATAACCGCCGAAGGCGGACACGGTATCTAACTCGGCGGTCTTACTGCAATTTTGATTTTTTATTCGTTCACTTCGGGCAAATTTCGGGGCAGGGTCACCGTCTGTCCACCGTAAGTAAAATCAAGGTCATAACGATATTCTATGACAGCTCCCCCGAACCTTTCATCGTTGGGCATTCTTTCGATCCGATCGTGCAAAAAGTGCGCGATCTTGCCGTCCTTGAAGGAGAAGCCAATCGTTACGGTGCAACTGGACTCATCATCCAAGTCGAGGTTCTGCACCCAGACATACAGTCCTTTTTCTTCGTCAAACGTAAAGTCTGCGGCATGATCTTTGGCGCCGAAATAGAGTTCTTCCATCATTACGAGGAGATAGTTTTCGCTTCTGTACCCACGCCATACTTCGCTTTATATGTTCTCTTGGTCGAATTCTCGCGTATAAAGAACTTCTCCATCATAATAAAGCTCGGTGGATGTTTCGGGGTCACTGTTGAGCTGGGAATAATGTTCACACCCGTTGGCGCGAATGCCCGTTACATCCCAACTATCTTCCTCAGGCTCAACCGTATTTACATCGGTAAAGTGATAATACAGCGTGCCTTCAATTTTGAAATTGTCGAAGTTTGTTTCGTCAAACGCCGCCGCCCAAGCCGCCTCGAAATTTTCTTCGGGAAGTTTGCCCGTCTGCGTTTCGTCGCCGCTCTTTTGCGCGCCGCAGACGCAGTCGCCATTGGTGAAGTCGTGATCGGCTTTGGTGCTTTCGTCGATGTTGCTCTTGTCCTCGCCGTGCTCGTCGCAATACTTCCAGTGCTGGGTCTCGTTATAGTCCCACGTGTCGTATTTGTGCTCGTGTTCCTGTTCGCCGCCGCAGGCAGAAATGCCGAGCGTAAGACTTGCGGCCGTTGCAAGGGCAACGGCCAGTTTCAAAAGTTTTTTCATATGGACCTCCATTGGTATTTGATAGCATGTTGCTATATATTGTCTAAAGTATATAGCAAACAGCTATAATTGTCAATGAAATTTATGAAAATTTTTCAAGAAAGATTAAAAGAGTTGCGCAAGCAGGCGGGATTGACGCAGCGGGAGATGGCGGAAAAATTATTCGTCGCACAGCCATCGTATATCCGCTACGAGAACGGTTCCTCGGAGCCATCGCAGGAAAATCTCGTTCGCATCGCCGATCTCTTTGATGTTTCCGTCGACTATCTGCTCGGCAGAAATGACTTTTGACAGAATGCGGTGATGTTTCGACTGCGCTACTTCGGAGCGTTGCCCCTCGTGCCGCCCTTCGACAACATGGAATGTGCGGGCGGGGCAACATGACGTGATTGGAATGACACCCCTTCCGTCTCGCTGCGAGCGGCGAGACACCCACCCCTCAAAGGGGTGGGCAAGGTGCGGGGCAGCATGACGATTTTAGAAGTTCAACCCCCACCACCGCCTAACGGCGGAGCCGCCCCCTTCAAAGGGGGCAGCTCTTTCCCCCACTCGTCACGGCAAAGCCGTGACACCCTCCCCCTAAGAGGGGTAGGGCTTGCCGCAACTGCGCGGAGCGAAAGGTTACTTCTTGGCGACGCCCGTTCTTCGTGCGGCAGAAGAGACTGCCGCGGCGACAGCTTTGTGGGCGGTAAGGTCGTAGGCGTAAGGGAGAATAAAGTCGGCGCAAAGCGCCTCATCGGGAACGCAGGAGGCGATCGCCCTGCTTGCGGCGAGCATCATCTCGAAATCGATCACGCGCGCGCGGACGTCGAGCGCGCCGCGGAACAGCCCCGGGAACACCAGCGCGTTGTTGATCTGGTTGGGCTTTTCCGAAGAACCCGTCCCCACGACCGCCGCGCCCGCTTCGATGGCGTCCTCGCGGGAGATCTCGGGCGTCGGATTGGCGCAGGCGAACACAATGGGAGAGCGAGCCATCGAACGGATCATCTCCTTCGTCACGCAGTTTGCGGCGGAGACGCCGATGAAGACGTCGGCGCCCTTCATGGCGTCTTTGAGAAGTCCCGTTTGTCCGCGGCGGTTGGTGACGAGGCAAATTTCCCTTTGCGGCGCGGTCAGCCCTTCGTCCCCTTCACGGAGAATGCCCTTTCTATCGCAGAGGACGACGTCCCCCGCCCCCACTTTTATGAGGAATTTCGCAATGGAAATGCCCGCCGCTCCCGCGCCGTTGATGACGATACGCACCTCGCCGAGATTCTTTCCGACAAGTTTGAGCGCGTTGAAGAGCGCCGCCGCCACAACGATCGCCGTGCCGTGCTGATCGTCGTGAAAGACGGGGATATCGAGATCCTTGATGAGCCGCCGCTCGATCTCGAAACAGCGGGGCGCGGAGATGTCTTCCAGATTGATACCGCCGAAGGAACCCGCCAGAAGTTCGATCGTGCGGATGATCTCCTCCGTATCTTTGGAGCGGATGCAAAGAGGGATGGCGTCCACGCCGCCGAACGCCTTGAAGAGGGCGCACTTGCCCTCCATGACGGGCATGCCCGCCTCGGGACCGATGTCCCCCAACCCCAAGACCGCCGTACCGTCGGTGATGACGGGCACGGTGTTCCAACGGCGGGTGAGTTCAAAACTCTTCTCCGCGTCTTCGTGAATGGCGAGACACGGCTCGGCGACGCCGGGCGTATAGGCGAGAGAGAGCTTTTCGCGGCTGTCCACCTCCACGCGGCAGGCGACTTCGATCTTCCCCCTCCATTCCGCATGCTTTTTGAGCGATTCTTCCCGATCATTCATAAGAAGCCTCTATCTGATATACTTTTCCAGCCGTGAAGAAAGGAGCGCCGCGACAAAGAGCTTTACAAGATCGGGCAAAATGAAGGGCGTGACGCAGAGCGCGATCGTCTTCCCGACGGAAAAACCGTTCATCATGACGAACCACACCGTCCCGAAGAAGTAGCATACCGCGAGCCCGAGGATATCTGCCGCATAGAAAATGCCGAACCGCGCCCACTTGCCTTTCGCGGGGATAAGTTTGAAGAGTGCGGGCGCGAGCACGGCAAAGAAAAATCCGAAGATATAGCCGCCCGTCGGCCCGAGGAGCGCCGCCGTTCCCGCCTTGAACCCCGAAAACACGGGAATGCCGCATAGCCCCATGAAAATATAGACGGCAACAGCCGCGAGCGAGCGCTTCCACCCGAGAAGCGCGCCCACAAAGCAGACGGCGAAGGTCTGCAAGGTGAAGGGAACGGGGCCGAACGGGACGGTGCTCCAAGCGCAAACGGCGATGATGGCGACGGAGAGCGCGATATAGGCGATCTCCCTTGCCGCACTCTTCGCCCGTTTCGTATGCGTGACATTTTTCATAGATAACAGTATATCATAATTTTTCTGTTTTGTCAAACATGTCATCCCGCCCTACATGCACGTTTTCCTTCATGAAAACATGAGGCCGATTGCATGGCTCCTCCGCGGGAGGAGCTGTCGCGCGAGAGCGCGACTGAGGTGGGGCGTATTTTGAATGTCACCCCACCTCCTTTATTCCCCCTCCCATGGAGGGGGCAACGGACTGCGTATTAGGTGATCCTCTCGCCCCCTGCTGGGTTCGGAATGACATGCTTTCCCTGCTCCCTCCTCATCTCGACGCGCCGTAGGCGCGGAGGAGATCCCCCTTTGGAAACACGGCAAAACTTGCGAAAAAGTCTTGCATCTGCCCTTGAATTGTGCTATACTGAGCCTACCACACAAATTGAATAATTATGAAGTATAAAGGTCACAATACCTCGGCATTGTGTATCTCTTTTCCTTTATGCTTCAATAATTGCATATTTCAATTTGTGTGGTAACAAATTCGGAGATACCATGCAAGTGTGTTTCCGAGTTTGGGAACACACTTTTTATTTTATAAGGAGAACTTTATGAAAAAGAAACAAATGAAAAACGGTGCAAAAAGGGCTTCTTCCCTTATTCGTGGCAGACTTGCCCGAAAGATCGCCGCCCTTTGCTTGGCGGGCGCAATGGCGCTTCCCCTCGCCCTTTCGCTCGGCGCATGCGGCGGAAATGGCAACGGCAATACCACCAACTCCAACGGCAATCAAACGCAACATGGAACCACAAATTACAGCCAATATAGCAAACTTTTGCAGGACGTTTTGACAAGCGAACATTATAATTTTTTGATTGAACAAGGAAAATATGCTTTTGGATATCGTTGGGATGACTTCAATATAAAAGAATACCCCTATGCTTTTTTAGAAAAGCAAGGGCATGATGTGGATAAAATTCGTTCAGGGGAATTGGAATGCACAAGCGACGCTTACATAATCGGGAATGATACGAACACTTTGCGTTTGGCAACACATGTCGAAAATGAAAACCCGAATGGAAATTATTATACGCATTACATACTCGAATATAAACTATCTGATAAAGAATATGAGGATTTATACATGTTATTTGATGGCGAATATATTCAAGCCCCATTATTTATTCAAGAAATAGCAAATTCTAAAACCGCAAAAATTATTTCTGCTTATAATTTTGATAAAAGCCTTGTCAACAAAATGTCAAAATATGTCTATATCGGTTTGAAAGACCAATTCGTCACCGCATTTGATCAAATTCCTTACGATTTAGTAGATGTAAGAGATGCTAATCATATAACAATTGCCGTTAGAGATGCGATAAACAACAAAAATGACCAAATAATATTAAAGAATCGAAAAATAAAATATTTGGATTTATTCTTTTCAAATATATCTAGCTCTACATACTATGATGGTATATTTAGAGCTAAATCAGTTGATTTTTTAACTGAAAATGAAGAAAAGTTCTATAATGAATCAACACAAATAACATATTTCGCCATAGCCGTAAACTATAGGTTTAAAAGAAATTTAATAAAATAATAAAAAATTCATCCCGAAAACTTTCCTGCTGGTGAGGGGAATGTTATTGAATGCGTCATGCTGCCCCGCCCGCACGTTCTCACTTCGTCACCCTGAGCGAAGTCGAAGGGTCACCGCATTATAATAAGGTGATGTTTCGACTACGCTCAACATGACGCTTGATACCAACCCTCATCAGTCACCTACGGTGACAGCTTCCCCCTTCAAAGGGGGCAGCCTTGCGGACTGCATAGAAAAGGCGCGCCGAGAACGGCGCGCCGAAATTTTCTTTCTTTACAAATACTTTTTCAAGTCCTCGACGCGGTCGAGGGATTCCCACGGGAAGGCGTCGCGGCCGAAGTGACCGTAGGAGGAAGTCGCCGCATAAATGGGCGCGCGGAGGCCGAGCTTCTTGATGATCGCCGCGGGACGAAGGTCGAATTCCTTCTTCACGATCTCCGCCATTTTGTCGTCGGAAAACTTGCCCGTGCCGAAGGTATCGACAAAGACGGATACAGGACGGGCGACGCCGATCGCATAGGCGACTTGCAATTCCATCTCGTCGGCAAGCCCCGCCGCGACCATGTTCTTGCAGATATAGCGCGCCATGTAGGTCGCGCTCCTATCCACCTTCGTGGGGTCTTTGCCCGAGAAGGCGCCTCCGCCGTGCGGACATCTTCCGCCGTAGGTATCTACGACGATCTTCCTGCCCGTCAGCCCCGAATCGCCCTCGGGACCGCCGATCTCGAACCTGCCCGTCGGGTTGATGAAATATTTTGTATTTCCGTCGAGAAGTTCCTCGGGAATGACCGCCTTTACGACCAGCTCCTTCATATCCCGCTCGATCTCCTCGTGCGAAACGTGGGTGTTGTGCTGGGCGGAAATGACGACGGTATCCACGCGCACGGGCTTCTTCCCGTCGTATTCGACGGTGACCTGCGTCTTTCCGTCGGGACGAAGGTAATCGACGAGCTTTTCCTTTCTGATTTGCGCCAAACGGTATGCGAGTTTGTGGGCGAGTACGATGGGAAGGGGCATGAACTCCTCCGTCTCGCGGCAGGCGTAGCCGAACATCATGCCCTGATCGCCTGCGCCGATGAGGTCGCTCTCCTCGCCGCCCGCTTTTTTCTCCTGCGATTCGTCGACGCCGAGCGCGATATCTGCGCTCTGCCCGTGGACAAGTTCGATGACGCGGCAGGCGTCGTATGCAAAACTGCCGTGAATGTAGCCGATCTCCTTGATCGCACGGCGGGCGACCGCCTCGTAGTCCACTTTTGCGTTTGCCGTCACTTCCCCCGTGATGAAGAGGGTGTTGTAGGCGGCGCAGCACTCCACCGCCGCGCGGGTGTCGGGATCCTGCCGCAAAAGTTCGTCGAGAATGCCGTCTGAAATGCGGTCGCACACCTTATCGGGGTGCCCTTCCGTCACGCTTTCGCTCGTAAAAAATCTTCTCATACGCTTCATCCTTTTCGTTAGCCTATTCATTATAAACGGATCGTTTGCAAATGTCAAACAAATCGGGTTGCAATTCTTCCCGATCCATGCTATAATTTTCGCATGCAGTGCACCCTTTGCCCCTTAAAATGCGGGGCGGACAGAGAAAAACAGGCGGGGCGGTGCGGCGTGAAGGGGCTTTCTATCGCGAAGTACTACCTGCACCCCTATGAGGAGCCGCCCATCTGCCACACGAACGGCGCGGGCGCGGTCTTTTTTTGCGGCTGCTCGCTGCGCTGCGTGTTCTGCCAGAACTACGAGGTTTCGAGAGCGCGGCGCGGGAAGGCAGTCTCGCCCCGCGAGCTTGCGCAGATCTTTCGCGGGCTTGAAGAGGCGGGCGCGGACTCATTAGACCTCGTTACGGGGGACCATGTCGCAGATCGCCTTGCAGAAGCGCTCTCTTACTATAAGCCGAACATTCCCGTCGTGTTCAATTCGGGCGGGTACATCTCCCTGCGGGCGATCGAGCTTTTGGAGCCGTTTATAGATATCTGGATGCCCGATTGCAAGTTCTTCTCGAAGGAACTTTCCAAGCGCTACACGGGGCGGGCAGATTACTTTGAAGTCGCCTCTGCCGCCCTTTCGCGCATGGCAAAAAAGCCCGCCCTGTGGGACGGGAACAAACTCCTTACGGGGATCATGGTGCGGCATCTGGTGCTGCCCGGGTGCACGTCCGATTCCCTGAAAATACTCGATTTTTTGAAGGACATTCTGCCCGCGGACGCCCCCCTCTCCATCATGCGGCAATATACGCCGATGGGAGAGATCGAAGGTTTCCCCGAGCTTCAACGGAAAATAACGGCGCGGGAATACCGCCGCGTCGTCGACTACGCCCTCGCCCTCGGGTTTACCCGCATCTATACGCAGGGAAAGGAGAGCGCGAGCGCATCTTTCGTCCCCGTATGGGACGATGCGCTCAATGATTGACCCATTCGTCCTTTAATTTCACAAGGCGTTTGGCGATCTTTCCCGCTTCGGGCGGGGCGGCGCTTTTGAGCTTCTCTTCCAACCTGCGCACAGCGTGTTTCTTCATACCCATAGCTTTCCCTGAAAGGAGAAGGTATATGCTCGTCGAATTCAAAAACGTCACCTTCGGCTACGACGTTCCGCTATTGAGGAACGTCTCGTTCGCGCTGCACGAAAACGAGAGAGTGGGACTGCTCGGCGGGAACGGCGAAGGGAAAACGACGATCCTGAAACTGCTTGCGGGCGAGCTTTCCCCCGACGACGGCACGGTGACGAGAAAAAACGGCATGCGCCTCGGGTATCTCGAACAGACGGGGGGATTTACATCCGACTCCACCGTTTACGGCGCCATGAAGGAGGTGCTTAGCGAGGACGAGCGGCTCCTTACCGCTTTGAAGGAGGCGAGCGAAGCGCTCTCTACGGCGGAAGGCGCCGCCTATTCCGCCCTCTCCGCACGCATCGAAAGCCTGCAAAGAGCGATCGCGGCAAGGGACAGCTACCACTTCGAGGTGCGCATTAAGACGGTGCTCGGCGGCATGGGCTTCGAGCATATGCTGACGCAAAAGGTGGATACCATGTCGGGGGGAGAGCGCACAAAATTGAAGCTCTGCCGCCTTCTTTTGGAACAGCCCGATCTGCTCGTTTTAGACGAGCCGACCAACCATCTCGATATCAAGACGCTGTTCTGGCTCGAAGAATTCCTCTCCTCCTCCAAGAGCGCGCTCCTCATCGTCTCGCACGATCGGTATTTCCTCGATAAACTCACTTCCCGCACCCTCGAATTGGATCGCGGCAGGCTCGCCTCGTACAAAGGCTCCTATTCCAAGTATAAAGTGCTCCGCGAGGAGCGGTTCAAAGAAGAGATGCGCGCCTATGAGAGACAGCAGGAGGAGATCGCGAAACTGCAAAACTATGTGGACCGCAACCTCGTGAGGGCGACGACGGCGAAGAGCGCGCTCTCGCGGGTGAACAGGTTAGAACGCATGGACGTGCTCGAAAAACCGCTCCCCCCTCTTCCGCAGCCGAAGTTCCGCTTCGAAACGGAGGAAAAACCGTACGAGAAGGTGCTCGCGGCAGAGCGCTTCGATTTAGGCGCGGGCGGAAAACTTCTCCTCGAAAACGCCTCCTTCTGCCTGATGCGCGGCGAACGCGCCGCCCTCGTCGGCAGCAACGGCACGGGCAAGAGCACCCTCCTCAAATTTTTCCTCTCGGGCGACAGAAAGGTGACGCTCGGGCGCATGGCAAAACCCGCCTTCTACGATCAGGAGAACGCCGATCTCGACCCCGAAGCGCGCGTACTCGACGCGATGTGGGAGCGGTGCACCCTCTCGCAGACCGACGTGAGAAAGACGTTGGCGCAGGCGGGGCTGGGCGCTGAGGACATCGAAAAGAAAGTGAAGGAGCTTTCTGGCGGCATGCGCGCCAAGCTCTCCCTCGCAATTTTGGAGACGCAACGCGCGAATTTGCTCATTCTGGACGAGCCGACGAACCACCTCGATCTGCCCGCGAGGGAAGCCCTCGAAGACGCGCTGAAAGCGTTTGAAGGGACGCTCCTCTTCGTCTCGCACGACAGAAGGTTCATCGAATCGCTCGCGACCGTGATCTTCTATATCGAAGGGAAGTCGCTCAACCGCTTTGAGGGCAGTTATGCGGAATTTCTCGCGAGCCGAAGCGCACAGCCCCTCCCCCGCCCTACCGAAAGTCCCAAGAAAACCGAGGGGTACCGCTCGAAGGAAGAACGTGCAAAGGAGGCGCAGGCGAGGAACAGAACGCGCGAGATCGAGGCGCGTTTGGAGGCGATCGAGGACGAAGAAAAAGCGCTCAACGAGGAGCTTATCTCGTGCGCTTCCGATTATAAAAAGGTGCAAACGATCTCGGAAAAACTCGGGCGTATCCGCGCCGAGAGCGACGTCCTCTATGCGGAATACGAAACATTGATTTGAAGTGATTTTACCTAAAAAAGAGGCGAAATTTCGCCTCTTTTTCATTATTTCGATTTTTATCGAAATAAATTTATTCACATGTATTTTTGTTCTTTTCTCTCGCGCGCATCTCCGAAAAGAAGGAAGTCAAGACTTCGGCGCACTCCTGTTCCATCACGCCCCCCTCCACTTCCACCGTGTGGTTGACGAGGTTTGCGCTCGCAAGTTCGCGCGTGAGGCTCCGCCCCTTGCCCTCGTAGGCGCCGAAGTACACCTTCTCGATGCGGGCGTTCAGGATCGCGCCCATGCACATCGGGCACGGTTCGAGGGTCACATAGATCTCGGCGCCTTCGAGCCGCCAAGAGCCGAGCTTTTTGCACGCCCTATCGATGGCTCTGACTTCCGCGTGCTGTGTCGCCATCTGCAATTTTGTGCGAAGATTATAGCCGCGCCCGACGATCTTCCCGCCCTGCACGACGACCGCGCCGATGGGGACCTCCCCTTCCGCCTTTGCTTTTTTCGCAAGGCGCAACGCCTCGCGCATATATTTTTTGCGTTCGTCTCTCACTTTACAAGATCCTTGATGACGTCTCCCGTGCGCAGAAGGAGCGCCGGAAGCGTTTCTTTTTTGAGGGGGTGAAGAAGGCGATCCGACCCGACCTCCACGGTGAAGGCGGGGATCCCCAGCTTTTGAATGCACCAATCCTTATATCCGCCCGCCGACCCCTTCGCACGGCGCAGCGGATAGCCCGTGCTCCGCTCGATGAGGAGCGCGAATTTCCTATCGCGAAGTCTCCGCAATGGGGGCTGGCGGAACTGCCAATAGATCTCCTCCCCCTTCGTGTGCCAACTCACCGTGAGATCGGGGCGCACGAGCAGGGTGAAATCGCGGAGCGCGCGCGTTTCCGGTTCGGAAAAGGGAGCGCTCCCGATGTAATTCTCCGAAGCGGGCGTTCTCACATTGTGCGTGCCGCGACCCCAGCGCGCGTCGAAATTGACGTTCAGATCCACCGCGTTCGCGTTGGCTTTCCAGAGGGGGAAGCCGCGCCCCGCAAGCGGGCGCAAAAAGGCGCGGCGCGCTTCGGAAACGGTATCAAGCCCTTCCTCGGAGAGCAGGGCGCCGTCCGGATTGGCGAGCGGGATCACCCACGCGCCTCCCCCGTTCAACCCCCTGCGGATATGCTCGATGGCGAGATACGCCGTGATCCATTCGCGCGCGTGAATGGCATACTGCGAGATGCACTGCCGCCCCGTATGGTCGCCGATAAAGAGCGCAAAGATCGCGCGGCCCTCGACGCTTGTGCCGATGACGCGTTTTTCGCCCGGATAGCTTTCGTAGAATGCGCGCACTTCTTCGTAGACGTTCATTCTGCCATCATACGCAAGTTGCGCTATTTGTGATATTCCGCGCCCGCGTTGATCATGAACGCGCGGTAGATCTGTTCGAGCAGCACTACGCGAAAGAGTTGGTGCGGCAAGGTCATTTTAGAGAATGAAAGCCTGACGTCCGCCCGCTCCTTTACGCTACGATCCAGCCCGCACGAGGAACCGACGACAAAGGTGACTTCGCCGCCCGCGTCGAACCTGCGTTTCAGCTCGGCGGCGAACGCCTCGGAATCCATTTCCTTCCCCTCGATCGCAAGGGCGTAAACCGTCCCGCGCAGGGAATGAAGGATCTCGGCGGCCTCCTCTTCGGGGGACGCGCGTTCGGGAAGCTCCACGATCTCCGCCCTGCAAAAACGGGAGAGACGTTTGAGATATTCGGCGCATGCCTCGCGCCAAAAGCTCTCTTTGAGCTTGCCAACGCACACAATACGGATCTTGATCATGATATCCCCTGAACGAGCGCCGTGACCCATTCCACCGCGCAGATCGCGATCCCGACGGAGGCGGCGAGGAAGAATTTCGTGCCGCCCGCGGGCTTTCCCCTCTGATTTCCTCGTTTTTCAAAGAAGAGAAGAAAGACGAGCGTCGCCGCAAGGACGACTGCCGCGACGAGATACAGGGGAAGTTTGGCATTCCCCGGGATCTCATCCAGCCCCGCGGAGACAAGCGCAAGAATGACGGCGTTGTTGGAAAAGTGCGCGAGCATCGTGGGAAAGACGCTCCCGCTCCGCACCGCGAGCAAGCCGTAAGCCGCGCCGCACGCGAATTGGTAGAGCGTCTGCGCGGGATTGCCGTGGAAGAGGGAGAAGAGCGCGCCCGAAATGAGAAGCGTGGAGGCAAGCCCCCAGCCGCTCTTTTGCATGGCGCGCACCTGAATGCCGCGGAATACCGATTCCTCGAAGATCGCGGGAAGAAGGGCGATGACGATCATCGCGGGCAAAAGATACCAGCCCGAGAGCGTCGGGAGCGTCGATTGCGGCCTCTTATAGCCCACCTTTTCGAGCAGACCGATAAAAAGATCGTTCAGTTCGGATAGCGATAAAAGCCCGAATGCAAGCGCGAGCGCGATCAGAAAATAATACCATTTGCAGGGCGAATACACTTCGCGCGCGGAGAGTTCGCCGCTCCGACGGAAAAAGAGAAGGCATGCCGCCGCAAAACAGAGTTGGGGCAGAAGATAGCAGAGATACTTGTAGGAATCGTAGCTCTCGTAGTTTTCCCCCGCCGCGGCGCGGAAGATCGTGACCGCAAGAAACGTGAGGAGCACGGGAAGCACGCCCGCAAGCGAATAGTTGATGCCCGTCTCGGTGAGAAGCGGGCGTTTTGCCTTTCCTTCCATACCGTTATTATACAAGAATCTTCGCGAATCTCCAAATGAAATCCTTGCTTTTTTCCAAAAATGTTTTATAATAAAATGCGTTCGTGCGAAATTTCAAAAGAGGAGAGAAGCTCATGCGCACCGTCGATTCGGAAGAGATCGAGGAATGTATCTATCGGCTGGCAAGGCGGGCGGGAACGCGGCTGACGGAAGCCTGCGAAACCGCCCTTTGCGCCGCGCGCGAAAAGGAGACGGGCGCCGCGCGCTTCGCCCTCGATCTTCTCGTCGAAAACGCAGAGATCGCCGCGCAGAAAAGGCTGCCCGTCTGCCAGGATACAGGCACAGCGTGCGTGTTCATCGAACTCGGACAAGAGGTGTGTATTTCGGGCATGCCCCTTGCGGAAGCCGTCAACAGGGGTGTTCGGCGGGCATATGCGGAGGGCAATTTCCGAAAGAGCCTCTGCGATCCCCTCACCCGTATCAATACGGGCGACAACACCCCCGCTGCGCTGCACGTCGAACTTGCGCAGGGGGATAGAGTGAAGATCGCCTTCCTCCCCAAAGGCGCGGGAAGCGAAAATATGTCGCGCCTCTATATGCTCACCCCTGCGGACGGCAGGGAGGGCGTCGTCCGCGCCGTGACGGAGACCGTTCGGCTCGCGGGTTCGCGCCCCTGCCCGCCCGTCGTCGTCGGCGTCGGCATCGGCGGGACCTTCGATTCGTGCGCCCTTCTCGCAAAGAAAGCGCTCACACGGGAGCTTGGAAGCGCACACCCCCGCGCCGACGTTGCGGAATTGGAGCGCGAACTTTTAGAGCGCGCAAACGGCCTCGGAATCGGCGCGCAGGGCTTCGGCGGAGAGACGACGGCTCTCGCCGTTTTGTGCGAAGTCGCCCCCACCCACATCGCGTCTCTGCCCGTCGCCGTGAACATGCAATGCCACTGCGTGCGGTGCGAGAAGGAGATCGTATGAAAACGTTGACCCTTCCCCTTTCCGACGAAGAAATTTCCGCCCTCTCCGCGGGCGACTGCGTGCTCCTCTCGGGAACAGTCTACACCGCGCGAGACGCCGCCCATAAACGCATTTTTGCGCTTCTCGACGCGGACATGCCCCTTCCGTTTCCTCTCAAAGACGCCTTTCTTTACTATACAGGCCCCTGCCCCGCGCCCGAAGGGAATGCCGCGGGAAGCTGCGGGCCGACGACTTCCGCGCGCATGGAACCCTACGCGCCCCGCCTCCTCGATTTGGGGCTTCGCGGCATGATCGGAAAAGGAGAAATGAGCGAAGAGGTGCGCAAGGCGCTCATAAGGCGCGGCGGCGTTTATTTCGCCGCGATCGGCGGTGCGGGCGCGCTGTATGCGAACACCGTTAAAAAGAGCGAACTTGTCGCCTTTTCCGACCTTTTGAGCGAAGCCGTCTATCGCTTCGAGGTCGAAGGGTTCCCCGCCGTCGTCGCGATCGACAGCCGCGGACAGAGCATTTATAAGCGTTGATATCTCCGAAATATTCGAGCGGCGCGCAGGGTCATTCCCTGCGCGCCGCGGCCGTTTTTGGAATCGTTTTTCAAATCATTATGCGATTTCGGAATTATCTGGATAGGTGAACCGCTTCTTTTTGAGCTGTTCAAGATAGCGCGAAACATAGTATTTCGCCATGTTGAGGTTTTGTTCGGAGTAGTTGCCGCACTCCGCGGGCGTCGCCCCGGGGATCGGGCCTTCAAAGGAGAGAATGAATTCGCACATCTTTACAACGAGAGGAAAAACGTCCTCGGGCGAGAGCTTTCCGAACATCAGAAGATAGAACCCCGTGCGGCACCCCATCGGGCCGAAGTAGAGCACTTCCCCCTTCCTTTCCGAATTGCGAAGGAAGGTCGCGCCGAGGTGCTCGACGGTGTGCACGGCAGGCATGTCCAAGACAGGCTCGCGATTCGGCCGTGTAAAGCGCAAATCGAAGGTCGTAACAAAGGTCTCCCCCATCCTGTCGGTACGGGAGACGTAAAGCCCCGCTTCGAGCCTTTCGTGGTCGATGCGAAAGCTCTCAATCCTCTCCATCCGTCTTCTCCTCCCGCTTGGAGGGCGCGAGGAGAACTTCCTCCGGCTCCTCCTTCATGAGAAAGTCCACGCCGTCGGAGTGGAAGCCGCGGCCGCGCACTTCGGAGACGATAGAGATCGTCATGAACGCCTCGGGGTCGATCTTCTCCACTTCCGATTTGAGCTGAACGAGCTGGCGGTGCGATATGACGGTGAGGAGCATGTGGCAGTCCTCTTTGAGATACCCCGTCTGCCCGTAGAGCAGGGTGACGCCGCGGCTGATCTTCGTTAAGATCATATCGCGGATTTCAAGATAGTGGTTGGAGATGATCTTGACCTGCGTCCGCCGCATGCCGATGGGCGAGACCTTCGCAATGAGGAGCGAGGTGATGATGGTGATGACAAGGCCGTAGGCGACCCCGCTGAACGTCACGACGGGCCAAGCCGCGAATTGCAACAGAATGATCGAGCCGTCGCACAGCCACAGCCCCGTGGAGACGGGCAGATTGAAATATTTGTTGAAGATGAGGGGCGGGATATCCGTTCCGCCCGTGGACGCCCCCACGCGCACGACAAGCCCGATGCCCAACCCGAAGAGCGCGCCGCCGATGAGCGCGCTGAGGAGAGGATTTCCGAGCGAACCGCCGATACTCGTTCCCCATGCCGCTATGTAAGCGTCGTTACAAAGTTTATAGAGCGTCAAAAATCCCGGGTAAAGGAGAGTCCCCGCCAAAGTTCCCATCGCGAACTTCTTCCCGAGGAAGATGACGCCGATGATGAAGAGCACGATGTTGCCCGCCCAGACGACGGATTCCACGATCCACCCCGTGACGGAGGGACTGACGTTCGTCGCATACTGCATGATGAGGTTTTTCACGAGGATACCGATCCCCGTCGTCCCGCCCATGACGAAATGGAGATCGTCCGGTACGATAAAAAATCCCGCGCCCATTGCCGCGATCGCGTTCCCGAGCACGATGAACAGACTGTTCAATGCAAATTTTTCCACCTGACGTTTCGTCGGTTTCTTCCATGCAACTCTCATGTCTTTTGCCCTCGAAAAATACCTTGCCTATTATATCATTTTCCCCCATTCTTGGCAAGCGGTTTTTATCAATATTCTTTTGAGGATATACAAAATGCGGCACCGCCGAAAAGCGGTGCCGCAAAATAATTTTTCTTTCAAAATCCGCAGTTGCAGTTAGATTGACCGAAGGGGTAGAGCGCGTACTGTTGTGCGTAGTAGGGATCGAAGCATTGGTTGTCGCATGCGGTATATGCCGAAAGATCGGCGTTCGAACCGCAGCCGCAGCCGCATGAATTGCCGCCCGAAAAGTTCGTCGGGGTAGGCGTGTTCCCGTTTCCGCAGCCGCAGCCGCTTCTGTTCGAGGCGTTGTTCCAACCGTTTCCGCAGCCGCAACCGCCGTTGTTCTGCCACGCCTGCGCAGCGTTTGCGGCGTTTACGCCGCTCGTAAAGCCATTGGCGAAATTATTCCAACAATTACAGCCGCAGCCGTGATTGTTGTTGCAACCCGTCGAAAACAGATTGTTGAGTGCGCGGGAAAGATTTGCAAAAAGATTGCAGCCGCAGCCGCAACCGTTCTGCCCGTTGCAGTTCCAATTACCCATAAAGATACCTCCGTAGAAATCATCGGCGCACCCGCCGACACTTCATCTTATGCAGAAGAACTACTTCTCGTGTAAGAATAGGAATGCAACTGCGATCATGGAGTGGCTTGTAGCCCTCCTTCTCATCTCGAACGAAGGGAAAAGACCCCCTCTCAGAGAACGGCGTTTCGTTCCCTCGGGGAGCAGGGATCCGCTACTTCGCGCTACGCGCTCGTGCCGCCCTTCGGCAACATAGAACGTGCGGGCGGGGCAGTATGACGTTATTAGAAATCCAACCCCCATCAGTCACCTGCGGTGACAGCTTCCCCCTTGTTTATGGGGGAAGCCCTACCCCTCTTTGAGGGGGAGGGTGGCGAACAAAGTGAGACAGGTGGGGGTGACCCCTTGTCGCCCCTGCGAGAGAAAATTTTGCCCTTCAAAGGGGGAGGGCTTGCCTGTCCCCGTAAATAGGGCGAACATGATAGAGAAAATCCCAAAAAAATACCACCCGCAAAGCGGGTGGATGTTGTTTCATAGCGGTTTGAAATTTTATTTTGCGAATTCGACGCTGCGGAATTCGCGGATGACGTTGACCTTGATCTGCCCGGGATATTCAAGCTCGCTTTCGATCTTCTTTGCAATATCCTTTGCGAGGAACATCGCCTTCGCGTCGTCGATCTGCTCGGGCTTGACGATGACGCGCACCTCTCTGCCCGCTTGGATCGCATAGCTCTTATCCACGCCCTTGAAGCCGGCGGCGATCGCTTCGAGCTTTTCGAGACGCTTCACATAGCCCGCGCCCGTCTCCCTTCTCGCACCGGGACGCGCGCCCGAAATGGCGTCCGCCGCCTGTATCAGCACTGCCTCGATCGTCTTGGGTTCCACGTCGCCGTGGTGCGCCATGATCGCATTGACGATCATCGCGTTTTCTTTATACTTCTTGGCGATGTCTGCGCCGAGTTGAATGTGCGTGCCTTCCTGCTCGTGATCGACGGCTTTTCCGATATCGTGGAGAAGCCCCGCGCGCTTGGCGAAATTGACGTCAAGCCCCAGCTCCTGCGCCATGAGACCCGCAAGCTGTGCGACTTCGATGGAGTGGCGGTAGACGTTCTGCCCGTAGCTTGTCCTGAATTTGAGCCTGCCGATCAGTTTGATAAGCTCGGGGTGAAGCCCGAAGATGCCCACTTCGAACATGGCGTTTTCACCCGCCGCCTTGATCTGCTGTTCCAGTTCTTTCGTGACCTTTTCGACCGTCTCTTCGATCTTGGCGGGGTGGATCCTGCCGTCGGAAATGAGCTTTTCCAACGTAAGGCGGGCGATCTCCCTTCTCACGGGATCGAAGCCCGAAAGGATCACGACTTCGGGCGTATCGTCGATGATCAGTTCGATGCCCGTCGCATTTTCGATGGCGCGGATGTTTCTGCCCTCTCTGCCGATGATGCGAGCCTTCATGTCGTCGTTGGGCAGAGGCACGACGGAGACGGTCGTCTCCGAGGCATGGTCTGCCGCGCAACGCTGAATGGCGAGGGAGATGATATTCTTTGCGTTGAGGTCTGCCTCGTCCTTTGCCTGCTGTTCGAGGTTGCGCACCTGCCCCGCCAAGTCCTTCCTCGTTTCGTCGAGGATCTCCTCTGTGAGCTGCTTCTTCGCCTCCTCTTTCGTGAGTTGGGCGATGCGTTCAAGCTCCTGCATCATCAACTCGTGCTGATGAGAGACCTGCTCTTGCGTCTTTGATACCTCTGCCGTCTTTTTTTCGAGGTTCTTCTTCTGGTCGTCGAGCGATTGCTCTTTGCGCGAGATCTCTGTTTCCCGCTTTTCGAGCAGATCCTCCTGACGGTTGAGACGGGCTTCCACGCGCTGCTGTTCGGCGCGCTTCTCCTTCATCTCCTGTTCAAATTCGTTTCTTCGTTTGAGATCCTGCTCCTTCGATTCTAAAATTGCTTCCTTCTTTAACTGTTTGCACTCCGCTTCGGCGTTTTTGAGCATTTCTTCCACGCGCTTCGAAGTTTCGTCGAGTTTCTTTTCGGATTTTTTCCGGGAAACTTTTTTTAGGACCAACCATGTCGCTACGCCGGCAATGGCGGCGCCCACGACAAGCGCTACAACGATCAACCCGGCAGCGACGCCGGTATCCATCGCAAGGAGCAGGCTGAAAATGTTGTTCATGGTTCCAGCCTCCTGCATTGAATTTTTTGACTCTATCGCGTAAACCCCTTCGGGTCATACTCCGACTAATCGGTTATATTATACAAGGTTTCAACGGGTTTGTCAACGCCTTCACGTATCTTGCCGCAAAAGTAGCAAAAATTTTTCATGAAGCGAAAACCGCCCCCTATCCTTCGTCCGAAGAAAAAACGGGACAATTTTTTGAGGAACTTCCCGCGCGGCGCAAAAATCCTTGCAAATTTTTTTGAAAGGGATATAATAGAATACGGAATCATTAAAATACGGAACGCCCCACGGGGCGGAAACGGAGAGATGGCAGAGCGGTCGAATGCGGCGGTCTTGAAAACCGTTGAAGTGCAAGCTTCCGGGGGTTCGAATCCCTTTCTCTCCGCCATGAGGAATCGCGTTTGAACACGCGGTTCCTTTACTTTTGCATCAACGGCGTTGCGGGGATCGCATTTAAGACGCAAGTTATATTCCCTCCCATACCCGTCTTTTGGAAAACTCAAAAAAGAAATAGCCGCGGGAACTTTATAAAATAAACAAGAACTTATTTTTTTGGCCTTTTGGGGTGTCGTTGTACCACGGAATGAAGCGGCAAGTCAACGGAAAAAATTATTGCTTAAAATACGGAACAGAAAAACGGTCGTACTCGATAATGAGTACGGCTTTTTTCTTATGCTCAAAAACTCAGATAACCAAAGCCGTCGAATGCAATATTTTTTTCTATTCGTTGACTTCCGAGAAGCTGTACTCAAATGCTTCAAGATATGTGCTTCCTTCAGTGGTACTTAGCCACCTTGTCAAAAGGCAAAAAATAAAAAAATAAGGAGTAAAAAGGAGTAAAAAAGAAGGATGAAAAAAGTTGTGTTTTCGGTTATCAAGGCAGGAAAAAATGAGAAAAGAATGTCTGGAGTAGGTTATATCACCGAAACAGATCTACTGATTCCAGCCATCAGCCAAAAAGGAAAGCCTTACATACGAGTATTTGAGGATTGTATCAAGTGTTGCAGCAACAAAATACACGACGAATACAAAGGTACATTCTACGAGATTCGAGAAGTCGAATTTGAAACACGAAACGGTTCTGGATACGAAACGCGAGAAATCGAAATTACCTACTACATTTGGTTCAAACTCGCAGATTAAGGAGCTACGGAGATGTACGAATACGAATACTTTGACGGATACGATTACACAACATTCGATATAATAGCAGCCGACCTTGACCGAAGGCGGATTACGGTAGCTGTTACATATATCGGAAAAATAAGCGGTATCACCTACGACTTATACGAAGATAGAAACGGACTGTACTTTGAGTATGGTCCGCTTTTTACAAAAATCCATACCGATGATTTCATTTACAGGAGCTGCGAAAATGACGATTGAAATTAAAAATTTGAGAAACGAAAAACCGACTCAGCCCTATCAAGTGAGGATCGACAGAGGACATTCGATACTCTGCAATCCGTTCTATATGCACTCGGAAGACGAACGCAAAGAAGTATGCCGAAAATACAAAGACCACTTCGCATTACAGGTTTTCCATAACGAAGCCTTCACGAACGCCTTACGCGAATTGTACAGGATCGCCAAACGATACGGGAAACTTGAATTATTTTGCTGGTGCGCTCCGAAAAAGTGTCACGGCGAAACAAT
>CANRDX010000014.1 GCA_947629485.1 uncultured Clostridia bacterium | reverse complement strand
TCGGGCAACGATTTGAACGGTCAAGTGGCGATTTGAACGGTTGACCGAAATTGTATCAAAATCATTTATCTTTCACAAACGGAGCGGCACCCTTTGGGGGTGCCGCTCCGTTTGGTATGAATCGAATCCATAACAGGACTTGATGGTGGAGACAATTGCGGGAGCAATCGGTTTGCGGGCGGATCGCTTGATATCAATTATGTATGCCGCAAACTGCACAGCACAGTGTGCTGTGCATCGGGGCGCGCCGCCAAAGGCGCAAGTCTTGTCATCCGCACCAAAAGAACGGGTAAGGCTGTTGCCTTGCCCGTTCTTTTGGTCAGACTCGCAGAAAGGGCGCGGGGGTTGCGGGATCGGAAAAAGAAATTTTGTGAAAACACATCAAAATCAGTTGACATTCCGTTAAGCGGAAATTATAATAAAGGAAAAAGAACGTGCGGCTGTGCCGCCGAGGAAGTTATGGATTTCGTCATCGGTCATTCCAATCTCATGCGAATGTTAGTTACCCGGGCAGGAGTGTGCGGGCTTTTTACCGATGCCGCAAATCGGTTCTGAGTCTTTTGTCGCAATTCCGCTCGGGTATTTTTCCCGGGCGGTTTTTATTTGTCTTTTATGGAGCGAGCATGATAGAATTAGTTCATTTAAGTAAGACGTTCCCGTCCGCAAACGGTCCCATTGTCGCGTTGGAGAACATCGACCTTCGCATTGAGGACGGCTCTGTTTTCGGGATCATCGGCCTCTCGGGGGCGGGGAAGAGCACACTGGTCCGCTGTATCAATTTATTGGAGCGGCCCACAGACGGGCAGGTCTTCATCGACGGGGAGGAGCTTACGAAGGTAAAAAGATCCCGCCTTTTGAAGATCCGCCAAAACATCGGCATGATCTTTCAGAATTTCAACCTGCTCGAACAGAGAACGGTGTACGATAACGTCAAGTTCCCGCTCGAAATCGCCCGTGTGCGCAGGGAGATAAAGCGCAAAGACGGGACAGTGAAGGCGGTATATTCCCGTATCGGGCGGGAAGAAGCGCGCGCGAGAGTGGAGGATCTTTTGGAACTTGTGGGGCTGAGCGATCGCGCGAGATCGTATCCCTCGCAGCTCTCGGGCGGGCAGAAACAGCGGGTCGCGATCGCCCGCGCGCTTGCGACGAATCCCAAATACCTGCTCTGCGACGAGGCGACGAGCGCGCTCGACCCGAATACGACGAGTTCCATTCTCGAACTTTTGAAGGAGATCAACAAAAAACTCGGCGTGACGATCGTCGTCATCACCCACGAGATGCGCGTCGTGGACAGCATCTGCACCGATGTCGCCGTCATCGACCAAAGCCGCATCGTGGAGAGCGGAAAGGTCGCAGACGTGTTCGCCTTCCCGCAGTCGGAGATCGCAAAACAGCTCATCATTCCCGAACTCATCCGCACGGTGGAGAGCGCGGGAGGAAGCAAGCTCCGCCTCGTGTTCAACGGCGAAGAGGCGGATACGCCCGTCGTATCGGGGCTGGCCATCGAGTACGGCATCGCCGTCAACATTCTGTATGCGGACACCAAAAACATCGACGGAAAGACGTACGGGCACATGGTCATCACCCTCCCCGAGGACGAAGGGCTGGCGGCAAAAGTGAAGCAGTACCTCGAAAAAAACAACGTGACATACAAGGAGGAGATTTGAAAATGCAACTTCTTGCGAGTTCGATCTTAATGCAGTTGTTCGATCAAAACGTCATTCTTCTCGGGATTTGGGAAACGATATACATGACGGTCCTCTCGACGGCGGTCGCCTATCTTTTGGGGCTTCCGCTCGGGATCGTATTGATCGTTACGGACCGAGAGGGACTTCATCCCATTCCGTGGCTGAACAAGATCCTCGGCTTTATCGTAAACGCGTTCCGCAGTTTCCCGTTTATTATTTTGATGGTCGCCTTTCTCCCCGTCTCGAAGGCGCTTATCGGGACGCGGAGCGGGAACTACGCCATGATCATTATGCTCATCATCGCCGCAACGCCGTACGTTGCGCGCATGGTGGAGAGTTCTTTGAAGGAGGTGGATAAGGGCGTCGTGGAAGCGGCGCGCTCGATGGGAGCGAGCAACTTTCAAATCATCTGCAAGGTGTACCTGCCCGAAGCAAAACCTTCGCTCATTGTGGGAGCGGTCATCTCAACCATTACCGTGCTCGGCTATTCCGCCATGGCGGGCGAGATCGGGGGAAGCGGGTTGGGCGCGATCGCCATCACCTACGGACATCAGCGGTATAAAGACGATGTTATTTGGGTATGCGTTGCATTCACGGCAGTGATCGTGGAACTTATACAGGAGGGCGGCATGCTTCTCGCACGCAAACTTGACCACAGGGTAAGGGGAAATTCAAAAAAATCAAAAAATAAAAAAACTTTTTATAAGGAGAAACAATCATGAAAAAACTTTTGACACTCGCTCTCAGCGCAACACTTGCTTTGGGACTCGCATTCTCGTTTTCCGCCTGCGGAAGCGACGAGAATACCATCACGGTCGGTGCGACCTCTGCTCCCCACGCGGAGATCCTCGAAGTCGTCAAGGATGACTTAAAAGAACAGGGCTATAACCTTAAAATCAAAGTCTATTCCGACTATGTGCAACTCAATCCTGCCCTCGTGGACGGTGACCTTGACGCGAACTACTTCCAGCACATCACTTATCTTAACGACTACAACAAGGAAAACAATACGGAGCTTGTCTCTGCGGCGGAAGTACATTATGAACCGTTTGGTCTTTGGGGCAAAAATATCTCGGAGACCGACTATGCGGCGAATGATTTTGCCAAGACGGGGAGGAAAATTTTTGTCCCCAACGACACGACCAATCAAACGCGTGCGCTTCTTCTCTTGCAACAGGAGGGCTTTATAACACTCCCCGAAGGAGCTTCGCCCACCGATTCTCTTTCCCTCCTCGATATCCAGGATAAAAAGGGAAATAACATCGTTGAGGTTGCGGCGGCGTTGGTCCCCTCGCAGCTTCTCGGCGGGAATGATGGGACATTGGCGGTCGTGAACGGAAATTACGCGCTTGAAAGCGGACTTCCCGAGGATTCGTCGACGACCGCGCTTGCCTATGAGTCGTCAACGGGTATCATCGCGCAGCTCTACGTCAATGTGATCGCGGTGAGAAAAGAGGACAAGGATAGCCCCAAGATCCAAGCGCTCGTTGCGGCGGTCAAATCGCAAGAGGTGCTCGATTTCATCAAAACGAAATATAAAGGCAGCGTTCAAGCGCTCTTTACGGTGTAAACCGCAGATGCTCTTATCAGGAAAAATCCGAAAATCTGTGAAGATTTTCGGATTTTTATCTTTGGATAGAAAACTCTTTTGCGGCGCGGTCCATTTCCCGTTTCACGTCGCGTTCGGCAAGCGAATGTTTCTTGTCGTAGGTGTGTTTGCCCTTGCAGAGCGCGATCTCCGCCTTGACGAGCGCGTCCTTGAAATAAATTTTCAGGGGAACGAGGGTAAATCCCCGTTCGTTGACTTTTCCGACGATCTTCGAGATCTCCTCGCGGCGGAGAAGCAGTTTCCGATCTTTTCGCGCGTCGCGCGTGGAGAACGCGCCGCTCTTATCGTAGAGGGCGATGTGCATGTTCTTTAAGAACACTTCGCCGCCCTTCACCTCGCAAAAGCTCTCGGAGAGGGAGGCCCTTCCCGCGCGGAGCGACTTGACTTCCGCGCCTTCGAGAACGATCCCCGCCTCGTACCGATCGAGAATAAAATATTCAAACGACGCCGATTTGTTGACTGCGATCACCTTCATATCTTTTTTCCTCTCTGTTCGAGAAATGAGAATTGCACCTTTCTTGCGCCCCAATCTACGCCCGAGACCTTTACGAGGATCTTCTGCCCGAGGCGGAAGCTGTGTTTCGTCCCCCGAAGAAGATGGCGCTGTTCACTGCACTCGTAGGAGTCGTCGGGCAGGGCTTCGAGGGGAATATATCCTTCCACGGTATTTGCGAGTTCGGCAAACAGCCCGTAGGAAGTGACCCCCGAGACCGTCGCCTCGTACATTTCCCCGATCTTATCCTGCATGTAGCAGGCGATATAGAGGGCGTCTACATCGCGTTCGGCTTCCTGCGCGTTGCGTTCACAAAGGGAAGAGCGGTCCGCCGCGTCCTGCACGAAGCCGCCGAAGCGCGTTTTGACGCGTTCGGGGTCGGGTTCTGAAAGCGATTCCTTGATGATCCTGTGGACGCAGAGATCGGGATACCTTCGGATCGGGGAGGTGAAGTGGCAATAGCACTGCGATGCAAGCCCGAAGTGCCCCGCATTTTGCGGCGAATAGCGCGCCTTCATCATGGAACGGAGCACGACGCGATTGACGAGCGGGGCGAGGGGAGAGCCTTCGAGCCGTTCGAGCAGAGCCGCATAGTCGCGCGGGGCAACGCGCTGCGCCGTGAACTTCGGGGAAAGCCCCAGTTCGCGCAAGAAGGCGAGCAGTTCTTCCGTCTTTTCCTCGGAGGGCCGTTCATGGACGCGATAGATGAAGGGCGCGCCCTTCGCCTCCATGAGCTGCGCGACGCTCTCGTTTGCGGCGACCATGAAGCATTCGATCATATCGTGCGCGAGCGTGCGCTCGAAGTCGGGGATCTCGATCTTTCCGTTCCGAAAAACGATCTTCGCCTCTTTGACGTCGAGAAAGACGCCGCCCCGTTTCGCGCGCGCCCTTTGCAGAATTGTCGTGATCGTCTTTGCCGTCTCGACGAATCCATGCAGGTCGGGATAGCGTGTCTTCGCCGTTTCGTCGCCGTCGAAGAGCAGGGAAAAGTCCGTATACGTCATGCGGTGCGCCGAACGTATGACGGAGGGGACGATCTTTTTCTCCACGATCCTGCCCGCGCCGTCGATCTTCATGAGGCAGGAGAGGGTGAGCCTGTCCTCGCCCTCATTGAGCGAGCAGACGCCGTTGGAGAGAGCGGGGGGAAGCATGGGAAGCACGCGGTCGGGGAAATAGACGCTCGTGCCCCGTTTGAACGCCTCGCGGTCGAGCGCGCTCCCCCGCATGACGTAGTGCGAGACGTCGGCGATGTGCACGCCGAGAAGGAAGAGATCGCCTTGTTTTCCGACGGAGATCGCGTCGTCGATGTCGCGCGTGTCCTCGCCGTCTACCGTGACGATGAGTTCCTTTCTGAGATCCAGCCTGCCGCGGAGCGATTTTGCAAGACCGCGCGCCGCCTGCCGTTCCGCTTCCGCGAGAACGTCGTCGGGAAACGTTTCGCGCAGTTCGTGGGCGCGGATGAGCGCAAGCTCTTCGACGAACAGATCGCCGTTCGCGCCGAGCACTTCCGCGATCTCTCCGTACGGCGTGCGCCCCTTATACGAGAAGATGCGCGCGACGGCCTTCGCCCCGTTTTGGCAGCCGTTTTGTCTGCCCGCGGGGATATAGACGTCCGCGCAGAACCGCTTTTCGTCGGGAATGAGATAGCCCGCCTTTCCCTCGCGGCGGTATGTGCCCACGATCTCGTGCATGCCGCGGGAGACGATGGCGAGCACTTCGCCTTCGTCGCCCGACTTTCCGCCCACCTTACAGGCGAGCACGCTGTCGCCGTGCAGCGCGTCCTTCACTGCATGGGGCGGAAGAAAGAGATCGGGCGTGCCGTCGTCGGGAACGAAAAAGGCGAAGCCGCGTTCATTGCCCGAGATCGTGCCGCGCTTTGCCCGAAATTGTTCTGCTGTGCCCACTCTGCCGCGCGAATCCGAGAGAAGCTCGCCCTCGCGCACGAGCGCACGCAGTATTTCGCGCACAGCCGTTCGTTCCCTTGCGCCGAGTTTGAGTTTATATGCGATCTCATCGGGTGTGAGAAGGGCAAGCGCTCCGCTTTGAATGACGGAGAGCAGCGATGTTTTTGCTTTCATATGTAGCGTTTCATAAAAAACGGGCAAGCTCAGCTAAGCTCACCCGTCGCATTGGCGTACTTTCTTTTGCGTATCAACCCAAACCCCAAAGCGCGGGGATCTGGATGATGAAGAAGACGATCGCGAAGACCCCGAGAATGCCGAGGCAAATAAACGTCGCCAATTTGAGCTTGGCTTCGGTGGATCTGCCCTTGTTCTTCCCGTAGAACGTTTCGCTGGACCCGCCGAGCGCGTCGATCCCCTGCGAGTTGCCGGGGGTGAGCATGACGAGCACGATGGAAGCGATCGCGGCAACGCCCATGAGAATGATGAACGTGAGGCTGACGGCGCGGTAGGCGTTGTAAGAAGCGCCGCTGCCCGTAAATTGATCCGCACTCAAAATCAACAGATTCGATAAGACAGAGAGCAAATTCATTCTTTTATCCTTTCCTAACGAAATACAAGAGCAAGTATAACATATCTTCCGCAAAAATACAACTTATTTTTATGTTATTTTGGAAAAAATACGGAAAACATTTTGAACGGGAGCAGAGTTTCCCCGCCGAAAGATTGACATATTTTGCGCAAGGGGTTATAATGAACTTATGAAAAATCTCGTGCTCATCGGCATGCCTTCCTCGGGGAAAAGCACTGTCGGGAACCTGCTCGCCCTGCGCATGGGAGCGGAGTTTCTCGACGGCGACGATCTCATCCGCGCCGCGGAGGGGAAACCGCTTTCCTCTGTCATCAAGGAAAGGGGGACGGACTATTTTCTCGAAGCGGAGGAGCGCGCGATCGACTCTGTTCGCGGCGAGGGGATCGTCCTTGCGACGGGCGGGAGCGTCGTCTATTCCGAGCGGGCGATGGCGCACTTGAAGAGCTTGGGGCTTATCGTCTATCTCAAAGTCTCTTTGGCGACGGTGAAACGCCGTATTCCCGACTTCGCGGCGCGCGGCGTCGTCATGCGGGGAGACATCAAGACGTTAGACGAGCTTTTTTTTGAGCGCGTGCCGCTCTACGAAAAATACGCGGATGAAACCGTAGATTGCGAAGAATGCACCATAGAGGAGGCGGCAGATAGAATTGCCGCCCTCGCAAAGGAGAACTTATGAATTACAAAGCGCTTGCCGAGCGGCTTCTGCCGGGGGAATATCCTCCGCTTTCCTACTACGAAGAGAAATACCCGCCGCGCGGCCTTCCCGAAAAGGCGGAGGTCACCCGCCTTGCGCCTTCGCCGACGGGATTTATCCACCTCGGCAATCTCTTCGCCGCGATCGCGAACGAACGCGTCGCGCACCGAAGCGGCGGGATCCTCTATCTCCGCATCGAGGATACCGACTTAAAGCGCAAGGTGGAAGGGGCGGTCGAGGCCGTCATCCATGCGCTGCACTACTTCGATATCACCTTCGACGAAGGCGCCGAGATCGGCGGCGACGAGACGTATGCGCCGTGGTATCAGCGTCAGCGCGCGGAGATCTACCGCGCCTTTGCCAAGCACCTCATCGAGATCGGGCGCGCCTATCCCTGCTTCTGCACAGAAGAGGAGCTTTCGCGCCTTCGCGAAGAACAGACGGCAAAGAAGGAGATCACGGGCTACTACGGGAAATATGCGAAGTGCCGCGATCTTTCCGAAGAGGAGATCTACGCCAACCTCGACGCGGGCAAGCCCTACGTCATCCGGCTTCGTTCGCTCGGCGATCCCGAGCATAAGATCAAATTTCGCGACGCGGTAAAAGGGGAGATCACCGTCACCGAAAACGATCAGGACGTCGTCATCTTAAAGTCGGACGGCATTCCCACCTATCACTTTGCCCACGCGATCGACGACCACTTCATGCGGACGACGCTCGTCATTCGGGGGGAGGAATGGCTCGCGAGCCTTCCCATCCACCTCGAACTGTTCGACGCGCTCGGCTTTTGCCGCCCCCGCTACGGGCACAACTGTTCCCTCATGAAGCAGGACGGCGAGACCCGCCGCAAGCTAAGTAAGCGCAAGGATCCCGAGCTTTCCCTCGAATTTTACAGGAAGGAGGGGTACTATCCCCGCGCCGTCAAGGTGTATATGCTCACGCTCCTCAATTCCAACTTCGAAGAGTGGTATTTGAAGAATCCGAGCGCGCCTTTGGAAGAGTTTCCGTTCAAGGTGGAAAAGATGGGAAAGAGCGGCGCTCTGTTCGATCTCGATAAGCTGAACGACATTTCCAAAAATGAGCTATCGAACCTATCTGTCGCGGACATGGGTGCCTTCTTGAAGGTCTGGGCGGAAGAATTCGGCACGGAGAGCCAGCGGCATTATTTCGACGATGAGGAAAAGCTCTCCCGCGTGCTTGCGCTCTGCATGGGCGTCGGCGGAAAGAAGCGGAGGAAAGACTTCACCACCGCGTCGCAGGCGATGGGATTTATCAGATTCTTCTTTGAACGCCCCGCCGAGTACGATGAATATCGGGTGGACAGGCAGGAGCGCGCCTCCATTCTCACCGATTTTCTCGCTTCCTATTCTCCCGCCGACGACGCGCAGGCTTGGTTTGAAAAAGTCAAGACCGTCGCGGGCGCACACGGCTTTGCGACGGATATGAAAGAGTATAAACTTTCCCCCGAAAAGTTCAAGGGGAGCGTCGCCGACGTCGCCGAGATCTTGCGGGTGGCGACGACGGGCCGCGCAAACACGCCCGACCTTTGGACGATCATGCAAATTCTCGGCGAAAAGGAAGTGCGCGAGAGGATCGCGGAGGCGCTGAAATGAGCAGGGCGGATCGAATTTTTATCGAAAACTGCAAGGATATCCTCGCAAACGGCGTCTGGGATACCGACCGCGCGGTGAGACCGCATTGGGAGGACGGCGCGCCTGCCCACACAGTGAAAAAGTTTGGTATTGTGAACCGCTATGACCTTCAAAAGGAATTTCCCATCCAAACGATCCGCCGCACGGCTTTCAAGAGCTGTATCGACGAAATTCTTTGGATCTGGCAGAAGAAGAGCAACAATATCCGCGATCTCAAATCGCATATCTGGGATAGCTGGGCGGATGAAACGGGTTCTATCGGCAAGGCGTACGGATATCAGCTCGCGCAGAAGGCAAAGTACGCCGAGGGAGAATTCGATCAGGTGGACAGGGTGCTCTACGATTTGAAGCACAATCCCGCCTCCCGCCGCATTATGACCAATCTCTATAATTTCTCCGACCTGCACGAGATGCACCTCTACCCGTGCGCATATTCCGTGACATTCAACGTCTCGGGCGACACGCTGAACGCCATTCTCAACCAACGCTCGCAGGATATGCTCACGGCGAATAATTGGAACGTCGTGCAGTATTCCGTCCTGCTCATCATGATGGCGCAGGCGAGCGGGCTGAAAGCGGGCGAACTCGTCCACGTCATCGCCGACGCGCACATCTACGATCGGCACGTTCCCATCGTGGAGGAGATCATCGCGCGCGAGCCGCTTCCCGCGCCCAAGCTCCTCGTCGATCCCGACGTCAAAAATTTCTACGACTTTACGGTGGATTCCTTCCGTCTCGAAGGGTACGAATTTCACCCTCTCGATCAAAAGATCCCCGTCGCGATCTGAGGAGAGCCATGCGCGCGATTTTTCATGCAGACAAAAAATGGGGGATAGGAAAGGAGAACGGCCTCATGTTCTCCCTCCCCAAAGATATGAAGTTCTTCCGCGAGACGACGACGGGAAAGACCGTCGTCATGGGGCTGAACACCCTTCGCTCCTTCCCCGCGGGAAAACCGCTCAAAAACCGCACGAACATCGTTCTTTCTCCCGTAGACGCGGGGGCGGGAACCCTCACCGTGCACGATCTCAAAGAGCTCTTCGCGGAAGTGAAAAAATACCCCGAGGACGACGTTTTTGTCATCGGCGGGGCGAGTGTGTTCCGCGCGCTCCTTCCTTACTGCACCGAGGCGTTCGTCACGAAGGTGGACGAGGACGGGGGAGCCGACGTCTTTGCGCCCGATCTCGACGCCGACCCCGCGTTTGAATGCGTTTCCGAGAGCGAACCCGAAGAGGACAACGGGCACACGATCCGCTTTTGCACCTATAAGAACCGAAACGTTCTGCGCTTTCTCTAATGTGCGCACAGAGTGAACTTCTCCGAGAGGGGAAGTTTCTTCTGTTTTTTTTGACAAACCCGAAAGAATATGATATAATCTTGTCGAATCATGGAAACGGAAGAGGCGCGGAGAACGGACGACAGCATCTTGGAGCCGCTCGCCGCCTATAAAACCAAATACGAGAGTGAATTTCGCCGCAACTGCGAAGAGTATTTCGACGAGCTTGTGAAAAAGTCGGGCGTCGATCTCGCCCAAAACCGTAAGACGGCGGAAGAATACGAGGCGCAGGAACGCCTTGCGGAGGAATCGGCGCGCAGGCTTGCGCACAGCAAAATTTATCGCGGACTGCTCATCGCCGCGATCGCGATCGGCGCGGTCTTGCTCGCGATCGGCATTGCGCTCCTTGCCGTGGGGGTCGTTGCGGCGGGGGCGGCGCTCGTATCCGTCGGCTCCGTTGCCGTCGTCCTCTGCGCCGTCTTGCTCGTCAAGGTCATAGTGCCCCGCATCAAAAGGAGCGCGGAGGAACACGCGGAGCACCAAAAGAAGGCAGACGAGGCATTGCAGTGCGCGTGGGCGCAGATGGATCCGCTGAACGCGCTCTTCGAGGGGAACGTCACCAAGAAATTGATCGAAAAGACGCTTCCGCTCATCGAGCTTGACGACTATTTCAACGTCCGCCGCTACGACTACATGAGCGGGAAATACGGCTACGGCGCAGACGACGATCCCGAAACTTCCACCATCGGCATTCTGACGGGGGAAATCCTCGGCAATCCCTTTGTGGTGGATCGCGTTCTCAAACATACGATGGGAATGTTCACTTATATGGGTTCCATCGTCATTCATTGGGAGACGCACGAGATCGATTCGGAGGGGCACTCCGTCGTCGTCCATCACTCGCAGACGCTCACCGCAACCGTGACCCGCCCCAAGCCCTATTACAGCCGCGAGACGCGGCTCATCTATGGTAACGAGGCGGCGCCCGATCTGCACTTCTCGCGCAAGCCTGCGCATGTGGAAGATCTCAGCGAGAAGGCACGCGCAAGCAAGGTGAAGCGGGGCGTGAAAAAGATCCGCAAAAAGCAGAAGAAGGCGATGGGGAAGGGGAGTTCTTTCACCGAAATGGGGAACGAGGAGTTCGACGTGCTCTTCGGCGCGATCGACCGCGACGACGACGTGCAGTTCCGTCTCCTGTTCACCCCGCTCGCGCAGAAGAACATGCTCGCGCTCTTGAAGGACAGCGAGGGCTACGGCGACGACTTCTATATGCGTAAATCGGGCTGCCTCAACTATGTTGTCTCCGAACACTCGGCGCAGTGGGATATGGAAGAGACGCGCGACCGCTATCAATCGTACAGCGCGGAGCGTTCGCGCAACCGTTTTTTATCCTTCAACGAGCAGTATTTCCGCTCGCTCTACTTCGACCTCGCGCCCTTGCTCTCCATTCCGCTCTATCAACAGCATAAGCCGCACGAATATATTTATCGGGAGAACTATCCGAGGCGTTTTACGGCGCAGGAATCGGAGTATGCGGTCAACAGCATGGAAAAGGGCGCATTTGCCCCTGCGGACGCCGCAACGCCGAGCATCCTCAAAACAAGTTTTCTCGCAACGGACGGCGCGAGCGACCGCGTCAGCGTCACGGCGAACGCCTACCGCACCGAGCCGCGGGTCGAGTTCGTGCCCGTATTCGGCGGCGACGGGCTTATGCACAACGTGCCCGTGAATTGGCTCGAATATATCCCCGTCCGCGCGGAGACCGTCGTCGAAATGAAGGAGATCGGGCTTTCGGACAGGGATTTCTTCCGCGAAGCCAACGGCGGGAAATACAGTTCCGCCATGAACAAACACGCGAACCGCGCGTTCGGATATCATCACGGCATCCTTTGCTGCGTCGTTCCCGATGAGAATGCGGGTTTCGACGCCGATTTTACCATTAAAAAAGAAGAATAGGAGGAAATAAAAATGAACGAATTGGACGAAATGAATGCCGAAACGCTCGACGAAGGCAACGAAGTAAAGGTCATCGCCAAACAGCTTCCGGTCAAGATCGGGACGGGGTCGAAGGTTTTCGACGTCATTTGGTGGTTCCTGCCGCCCCTGATCGGAGGGCTTATTTGGATGCTCCTCAAAGTGAAGGCGAAGAACTACTTCCAACAGCTCCAACAGAAGATCCAGCACGACGCCTCGCAGATCGATAACTACCTCGAACAGCGCGTTCAGATCTTGCAGAACTGCGCAAAACTGCTCGACAAGGCGATCGATCTCGACAAGGACACCTTCACCAAGATCGCGGCATATCGCAGCAAGGCGACGCCCGAAGGCGACGCGGCGCGCAACGACTATGCCGAGACGGTGGGCGCGCTTGCACGCTCTGTGAACATCGCCTTTGAGAACTATCCCGATCTCAGGGCGCATGGGGAACTTGCGGACGCGATGCAGCAGAATTCTTACCTGCAACGCGAGATCACGGCGGCGCGCGAGGTCTATAACGATACGGTCAACACGTGGAACCGCGATATCTTTGCGTGGCCGACGAAGCAGATCGTCGCCGCCAAAGCGGGCTACACGACCCGTATTCCCTTCATCGCCGACAAGGAGACAAAGGAAGCGGCGCGTCAAGTCTTTTTCTGAGCGCACGGCAAGAATCCGCACAGAGGCAGGCGATCCCTGCCTCTGTTTTTTGGATTAAAAGAAAACCGCGCGATAGTCGCGCGGTTCAAGAGAGGCTTTGCCGATGAACATAAAAACGAGAAAGATATGAGGAGAAATAAGCGAAATAAATATTTCTTGGCGCCCCCTTTGAGGGGGGAGCTGTCACGCGTTTTTGCGTGACTGAGGGGGTGTCACTCCATTCGTCATGTTGCTCCGCTTATTCTAATTACGTCATGTTGCCCCGCTGTTCTAATTACGTCACCCTGAGCGTAGTCGAAGGGTCACCGCATTGTAATAATGTGATACTTCGACACGCCTCGTCCCTCGGCGGCTCAGTATGACATTATAAGTATGACACCCCTTCCGTCACTCGCATTGCTCGTGACACCCTCTCACGCGGGTAGAACCCCGCGTTCGGTCAGCATTTGCCCGTGCATATGGGCAAATGCCAAGAAAATTTTGCGCCAAAGATTATCAATCTTTGACAGAAAAGCAAAATTTTCCCCTCGGAGGGGTGGGCAAGGAAAAAAGACCCGTTCACGGGTAGCAAGTAACAAATGCACGACTGGCAGGTCGATATTATGCGCACTTGTGCGCCGCCTGTAACGATTAGGGCTATGCCCGAAAATGAAATACCCCGCGTTTTACGCGGGGATAATTATTTTAGTATTTTTTTGCGCCTGTCTCATCCTCCAATCCAAGCAAGAAGTCAGAACTTATGTGAAAGAATTCGGCTGCCAAATAGATATTTTCTGCGCACGGTTGCACGTTTCCGTTTGTCCAATCGGATACACTCATCGCAGAGACGCCGATTTTTTCCGCAAATGCACGCTTTGATAGACCATTTGATTCCAACAAATCGCTCAGTCTTTCGGCAAATTTGTTTCTCATATCTATATTATAAGAAAAATCTTACGAAAAACGCTTGACATAAGATATATCTTACAATATAATATTATAAGGAGGTGCTTTATGTGGTCTAAAAGGAAAGAAATTTTGGCGTTGACGCTCGCAATGCTGCCGGTAGTGGTTTTTGGGCTTGGAGCATGTAGTATTGCCAGAGTTCACATAACGGACAAAACTCCGGACGGAACTGATACCGATCAACAACTTCAAACAGAGATTGACGGCCAGATGCAATACAACCTGCCGCTTATCAAACAAACAATTCAAAATTGGTTCGGAGAAACGGATTATTATACAGTAGATTTAAAGAAGAACAGGGTTGATGCCTCCTTAGACGAAATTGTTTATTTTAATTTCAATGCAGAGAAATCACAAAACGAATTTGGTGCTTATGTAACAGAGGATAATCATAAACGGTTTCAAACTTTTCGGTTTAAATCCGATTTGGATAATGCGTTTAATGATGGGAATATTAAGAGTGTAAAAGATTTAATAAATTACCTTGATGAAAACCGCGATAAACGCCCAATAGTAACAGTAGGCGCTCCGATTTCTGTTGAACAATCCGTAACGCAGCAAGATTTGGAAGGAATATGGCCAAGAGTAAAAGAGCGTTTGGAAAAATTCGGGGTACAAGATTCTATATATGAGGTTAGCGAAACTACAATGACCGACCAATTCAAGAATTTTGAATTGGTGGACGTTTACGATTCATTTGTAGGTGAAGTTCATGGGACGGATATAGGACATGATATGGGTTCCATTACAATATATAATTCGAGATTTTTTGTTAAAAATGTATATTCTGATGAAAAAAAATTAGTTAGAGTTACTGTCGTTGGCAAAAACCCGCATGCGGTGGACAATATTTTAAATGGTAAAGATCTTTCTTGGTTGATTGCAAGTTATGATGAAAAAGACATAACTATGGTTGATTATATTGAGGATTGCTTGCAATAAAACTTATTTGGAAAAATGGAAAAGAACGCTCTCAAAATATTGAGCCAAAATAAAGATAGGAGATTTTAATTTTGATATTCGTTGATTGAAATTTTTTTGGGACGGAAATTTTTCGATTCCGCCCCATTTTTCTTGTCAAAAGGGCGGAAAAGTACTATAATCTTCTTTGGATTTTAAGCAGGGAAAAGTACTATGCTGAGAGACGATTTAAGAAACATTGCTATCATTGCGCACGTCGATCACGGCAAGACGACGCTCGTCGATCAAATGCTGAAACAAAGCGGCGCGTTCCGCGAGAACCAAGTCGTCGAAGAACGCGTGATGGACAGCGGAGACTTGGAGCGCGAGCGCGGGATCACCATTTTGGCGAAAAATACCTCCATCCATTACAACGGGGTGAAGATCAACATCGTCGATACGCCCGGCCACGCCGATTTCTCGGGCGAGGTGGAGCGCAGTTTGAAGATGGTCTCGGGCGTTCTCATTCTCGTGGACGCCGCCGAAGGCCCCATGCCGCAGACGCGGTTCGTCACGCAGAAGGCGCTCGAAATGGGGCACAAGCTCATCATCGTCGTCAACAAGGTGGATCGCCCCGACGCGCGCGTCAAGGAAGTGATCGACGAGGTGTTGGAGCTTCTCATGGATCTCAACGCTTCCGACGAGCAGCTCGAAAGCCCCTTCGTCTTTTGTTCGGGCAGGGCGGGCACGTCCTCGCTAAACGAAAAGGAGACGGGCACCGATCTGAAACCGCTCTTCGATACGATCTTGGAGCACTTCCCGCCCCTCGAGGTGGACGACGAGGGACCTTTGCAGCTTCTCGTCTCGTCCATCGACTACAATGACTATGTGGGAAGGATCGGCATCGGAAGGATCGAACGCGGCGTCGCCCGTCAGGGCGCGGAAGTTACCGTCTGCAATTATAATCACAGCGACGTGAACGCGCGCGGCAAACTCGTCAATCTCTATGAGATCGAAGGCTTGCAGCGCGTCCCGTGCGCAAGCGCGCGGGCGGGCGATATCGTGTGCTTCTCGGGCTTGGAGAATATCAATATCGGCGATACGATCGCCTCTCCCGAGTGCGTCGAAGCCGTCCCCTTCGTCAAGATCTCCGAACCGACGGTGGAGATGATCTTTTCCGTCAACGATTCTCCTTTTGCGGGGAAGGAGGGGAAGTTCGTCACGACGCGGCATCTTCGCGAACGGCTGTACCGTGAACTTCTGCGCGACGTCTCCCTGAAAGTGGAGGATACCGATTCCACCGATTCCTTCCGCGTGAGCGGAAGGGGGGAAATGCACCTCTCCATTCTCATCGAGACCATGCGGCGCGAGGGCTACGAGTTTCAGGTAAGTTCCCCCAAAGTTCTCTATAAAGAGATCGACGGTGCACGGTATGAACCCGTCGAGCGGTTGATCGTCGATGTGCCCGAAAACAGCACGGGCGTTGTGTTTGAAAGCATGGGCGAGCGCAAAGGGGAGCTTGTGCATATGAGCGCGATGGGTTCGCGCATTCGCCTTGAATTTCTTGTCCCCGCTCGCGGGCTGTTCGGCTACAAGAGCGAATTTCTCACGGATACGAAGGGCGAGGGCGTGATGAACTCCGTGTTCTTCGAGTATCAGCCCTACAAGGGCGAGATCGTGCGCAAACAGACGGGTTCTCTGGTCGCTTTTGAAACGGGCGAGGCAGTCACCTACGGGCTGTTCAACGCGCAGGGCAGGGGAATGCTCTTTATCGGCGCGGGAACGCAGGTCTACGAGGGAATGGTGATCGGCGTGTCGCCGAAGGCGGAGGATATCAACGTCAACGTCTGCAAGACGAAGCACCTCACCAATACGCGTTCGTCGTCGTCGGACGAAGCGCTTCGCCTCATTCCGCCCAAGCGCCTTTCGCTTGAAGAGGCTCTCGAATTCATCGGAGACGACGAACTCCTTGAAATCACGCCGCAGAATGTGCGCATCAGAAAGCGCATACTCGACGGGGAACTGCGTGCAAAGGCGCGCGCAAAGGCGAAATTGAACTAAATGCAAGGTATTATGTCACGCATAATACAATGCAGACCCCGCAAAAGCGGGGTTTTCTTTTACTCTTTTCGCCCAAATTTTATGAATATCAAGCCATTCATTTACATAGGATTGGGATATGCAGGAAGTAAAACATAGCGTACTCACTCTCGAACAGCAGGAAAAGCTCACGCTTACGGGTGTTTCCTCCGTCGATTCCTTTTCCGACAGCGCGATCTCGCTCACTGTGAACGGAAAACGGCTGCTCATCGGCGGGAGCCGCCTTAAAGTGCTGGCTTTTTCCGAGGGGAGCGGAAATTTTGCGGCGAGCGGAGAGATCGTTTCCATCAAATTCGGCGGGGCGAAGGGGAGCGCCCTCAAACGGTTGTTCCGTTGATATGCGCGAGCAGATCTATTTTTCGCTCGTCTGCATTTTGATCGGCGTTGCGGGAGGAGCTTTATACGACGGAGTTTTGGCGTTCCGCCCGATATTTCGCGGCAAATGGTGGCGCGTTGTCTGCGATCTTTTGTTCTGCGTCGCGTTTACGGCGCTGTATCTGTGGATCTCCGTTGCGTGTAAATTTCCCGATTTTCGGTTCTATATGGCACTTGCGCTCGCCTTCGGAATATTCCTATACCGTAAAAGTTTTCATAAAATGGTTGCATTTTTCGGAAACAGGGTATATAATGGTTACAAAAGACACTGTAAGGAACGATCATGGCGAAAAAAAGTACGTTATCCGAAGAAAAATCGCGTAGGATCGCGGTCGCGATTACGGTGGCGGGCGTCCTCCTCATCATTGCGCTCACCGTGATCCTCGTCGTGCAATTTGTTCGCATGGGCGTCAAACAGTCGAAGTTAGATGATCTGAAAGACGCGACGGCCCGCTACGAACAACTTGTCGAAGAGGGGCGTTCCGATCTCGAATACTACGAGGGAGAGGAATGGCTGTATTTCCAAGCGCTGAAACAGGGTTGGGTGACCCCGGGCAACTGATGAAATTTGCGATTCTCGATATAGGTTCCAATTCCGTTCGCCTCATGCTTTGGGCGAACGGAAAATCTTTATATAAAAAGGTTTTTACGACGCGGCTCGCCGAGGGAGCGGACAGGCTTCTTTCGGAGGCGGCGATGAAGCGGACTGTTGAGGCGATCGCCCTCTGCCGCACGGTCGCCGAACAAGAGGGGGCGGCGCTCTACGCCTTTGCGACCGCGGCGGTGCGTTCCGCAAGTAACGGAGCCGCTTTTTGTTTGCGCGTGAAAAAAACGTGCGGGGTGGAGATCGACGTCGTATCCGGCGAGGAAGAGGCGCTTTTGGGCATGCTCGGCGCGTTGGGAACCGCGGAGGAAGGGGGGATCGTCGATATCGGTGGCGCGAGTACGGAGATCTTGTTCAAGAAGGGCAAGCCCGAATTTTCGGTGAGCCTCCCGCTCGGCTGCGTGACCCTCTTCGATCGGTGCAAAGAGAAAAAAGACGCCTTGCGCAAGGAGATCGGGCGCGTGCTTTGCGCGCTTGACGGGGCGCCTGCGCGCTTTCCGACCTATGCGATCGGCGGCACCGCCTCCACGCTCGCTTGCGTGAAGCTCGGTCTCGCCGCCTACGACGGGGCGGCATTGCAGGATACGCCGCTTCCCGCAACGTGGGTAAAGGATTGTGCCGAGCGGCTGTTCGCCCTCTCCGTAGACGAGCGGCGAAAGATTGCGGGCATGGATCCGCGCCGCGCGGACATCATCGCGGGCGGCACGCTGCTTCTCTATGAGATCATGAGAAGGCTGGGGCTTGATGAAGTGAGGTTTTCCGATCGGGACAATCTCGAAGGATATCTGCTAAAAAGGGGGCTGGCATGAGCGGAAGGGCGAAACAGATTACATATTCCGTTGTGAACGCGTTGGGACTGTGCGCGGCGATCGCTTCGATGATCCTGATGTGGTATTTTTCGCATGCGGAAGCCTATCTTTTGGCGATCGCGGCGGTCGTTTTGCTCCTTCTTCCCCTCAATGTTCTCGTCCATGAATGCGGGCACCTCGTATTCGGCTTATTGAGCGGAATGAAGTTCGTTTCCGTGCGCGTCGGCCACGTTCTCGTCAACTGCTTCAAACGCCCGCGGCTGCAAGTTTCCCTCTATACGCAGACGGCGGGGGAGAGCGCGTTCTTTCCCCGTTCCGGCGGAAGGATGCGGGGCAGGCATTTTGCTACGACGGTGGGCGGCGCGGCCTTGAATTTATGCTACGGCGCGATTTTTTTGCCGCTCTATTTTCTCTTGCCCGCCTATCCCGCATTGCTTTTCTTCGAGCTTTTCGCGCCGCTGTGTATCTTCGAGGGGTTCGCGGCGCTCTATCCCGCCGAACTTCCCGCGGGAAAGACGGACGGTCGGGTCGCTTTCGACATCTTGCGAAACAGTGCGGAGGAGAACGTTGCGATCCGCGTTCTCGAAGCGCAGGGGATCTTGTACCGCGGGGCATTTGAGGATATTCCCGAGGAGACGCTCTTCGGCGCGCCCGTGGTGCGGGCAGATCTTCCCGCCCTGCATGCGCTTCTTCTTCTGCAAATGCAATTTCTGCTTGCAAAGGGGAGAAGGGCGGACGCCGAGGCGGTTTTTATTCGCCTTTCCTCGTTTTCGGAGGAGCTTACGGAGGAAGCGAAGGAGGAACTCGCTCGTTACGGGCGCTTTTTCCGCGGCGGGAAGCTGGAATCGTGCGGAGGTCCGCTCCGCGGGATCGCGCTTCTCGAAGCCGCGCTCACATCCGCAGAAAATGAAAAAATTCTGCCATAAGCAGAATCGTCGCAAAATTTATATTTCCGTAGATACGTGAAATTTTTGTCAGGCTGTATGCCGCAGAGGATATGAAGTTGTAATTGATAACGGCGCTTTAATCCGAAAGCCCGAGGAGATAATCCGAGGTGACGTTAAAATAGCGTGCGATCTTTGCTATATTCGATGCCGTCGGGTCGCTTTTGTTGGTTTCCCAATAGCATACGATTCCCAAACTGACGCTCAGATCCCTCGCTACCGTCGCTTGTGAAAGGCCTCGTTCTTTTCTCAGTTCCATGAGCCGTTCTGCAAAAACTTTCATGAGAATATTATACTAAACTTCCCCGTCGATTGCAATGATTTTCTGATGAAATTCATAAAAAAAACTGATGATATGACAAACTTTTCCAAGCAAGTCATTCAAAAAAATAGAAACATCGCACGATATTGAAAATTATATTCGCATGTCGCGGGAACATTTGTCGCTCTACCATGACGGAGAGGAGGCACTCCGATATGACGTCGGAGATGAGATTTTCCGTGATCGGAGAGAAAGGGGGATGTTATTAAGCTCGCTTCATTTGGAAGCGAGCTTTTCAAGGATCTTGAAATAGGAGCCGAAGGTCTTGGATACGCAGGAAGCGTCGTCCAAAGAGACGTTGCCGCATTTTGCCCCGATGAGGGAAAACGCCATCGCGACGCGGTGATCGCGGAAGGTCTTTACCGTTCCGCCGCGGATCGGAGCGGGGGAAATCATGATGGAATCCTCCGTCGCCGAGGCGGGCACGCCGAGCGCGTTGAGATTAGATACGGCGGCTTCGATCCGATCGCATTCCTGCCTGCGGATGTGCGCGACGCCGCGCAGAATGGAATCCGTGTCGGCAAAGGGGGCGAGCGCGGCAACGGTGAGCGTTTGGTCGGAAAAGTCCGTCATTTTCACGTCGAAACCCTTGAACGATCGGACGAAAGTCCCGTCGGCGGCAAGTCCCTCTTCCGTTTGGGTGAGAATGGCGCCTCTCTCGGCGAGCAGATCGAGAAAACGGATATCTCCCTGCACGCTTTGCCGCGTCACGCCCTTCACGAGCACTTTGACGCGAAGAAGAAGAGAGAGGGCATAGAAGTAGCACGCGCCCGAAAGATCGGGTTCAACCTCGAAGAACGCGGGCGCTTTTTCGACGGGCGTCACCTCGACGGCGTTCCCTCGCTCTTCGCAGTTGCCGCCGAATCTGCGGATCGTCTCCTGCGTCATGCGGATATAGTCGGACTGCGTCCGCTGGCCGCGCAGCGTAAGGGTGAAGGGCGCGTTTCCGACTGCGGCGGCAAGCAGGATCCCGCTTGCAAATTGCGTGCTGACGTTCGTTTCCGTCTCGATGGAGCTTGCCGTGATCCCCGGCGAGCGCATGCGGAAAGGGAAATGAAGGGGCGCGTTCCCGTATTCAAAGCGAACGCCGAGGGGGACGAAATGGGCGAGAAAGTCCATCGGGCGCCCCGACATCTGCTCCGAAGCGGAAAACTCGTATTCGCCGCCGCGGAAGGCGAGGACCGCCGTCAAAAACCGCGCGACCGTACCCGCGCTGCCGACGTTCAATTTTGCTTTTTCAGCCATCTTTTTACAGTCGTGGACAAGGATCCCGTCTGGGCGCACCTCACAGCGAATGCCGAGCGCGGAAAGACAGCGAAGCATATCGTGGGTGTCCGTTCCGAATTCGCCCGAGCGCAGAAAGACGTCGCCCTCGGTGAAGGCGGCGAGAATGAGCGCGCGGTTCAAGAGGGACTTGGACGCGGGGACTTCCACTTCGATATTCTTTGCAGGCAGTTTCGGTACGGTATAATTTTCCATCGCAAATAGTATAGCGCGGCGCAAGGAAAAAGTCAAGGGGATCGACATGCCCGAAAAGGGTATGATTTTCTTGTATTTCCTCTGAAAATATGGTATAATATGTAAGAATATGGAAGTTGTCGTAATTCGCAGCAACAGAAAGACGATGAGCCTCACAACAGACGCCGAGGGCCGCGCGGTCGTTCGCGCCCCGCTCCGAACGAAGGAGGCGCAGATCGCGGAATTCGTGAAAAAACACGAGGATTGGCTGCAAAAAAGGATTGCCGCATCGCGCCTCGACCTTGCCGACGGCGCCGAACTTTCGTTGTGCGGCACGGCGTACACCCTTCGCACAGGCGTGCGCGCGCGGATCGCGGGGAAGGAGATCGTGCTCCCCGAGAGAGAACGCGAAAGGGCGCTTGCCGCGCTCATGAAGAAGATGGCGCGCGAGAGAATGCGGGCGCTTCTCGACGCGGTGTGTGAGAAGACGGGGCTGAGCTATACGAAACTTTCCGTCAATTCCGCACGCGGGAAGTGGGGGTCGTGCAGCTCGAAGAAATCTATCAATTTCTCCTTCCGAACGGCGTTTCTGCCCGATCCTCTCGCGGAATACCTTGCCGTGCACGAACTGTGTCATACGATATATATGAACCACGGCAAAGAGTTTTGGGGCGCCGTCGAGCGTCTGATGCCCGATTATCGCGCGCGGCGGAAGGCGCTGAAAGGCTATCAATGGGCTTCGGCGGTGCTATAAACGGCTTTTATCATAGTACTATGTCAGACATAAAAGAAGAAATCAGCGGCAAGGAGGCAGGGATGAAGATCGTTGTCTACGGTTTGGGGATCATAGGCGCTTCGATCGCGGCGGGCTTGAAGAAAGCGGGGCACACAGTGTTTGGGCGCAACCGCACCCGTTCCGTATCGGATTACGCCGTTGCGCACGGCATCGTGGACGGGATCGCGGAAGACTATGCCTGCGCGGACGCGGCGATCCTTGCGCTTCCGCCCCGCGTCGCCATGCGCGAACTCGACGAAGGGGAGTTCCCCGCGGGCTGTATCGTCGTCGATATCTGCGGGGTGAAGAAGTCCGTCGAAGACGTTGTTTTGAGCAAGCCCCGTGCCTACCGCTATGTGGGCATCCACCCGATGGCGGGAAAGGAGACGACGGGCATTTTATCTTCCGACGCCGATCTGTTTCGGGGCGCAAATTTAGTCATGATAAAAAATCCGACGACGGACGAAGGGGCTTTTTCCACCGTGCGCAGCCTTGCCGACGATCTCGGGTTCGGCCGCGTCGTCGTCTGTTCGGCGGAGGAGCACGACCGCATGATCGCGCTCACGTCGCAGCTCGCGCACATCGTCTCCAACGCGTACATCAAGACGCCCCTTGCGCCCTCCTGCGACGGCTATACGGGGGGCAGTTTTCAGGATATGACGAGGGTCGCCCCGATGGACGAGGCGGTCTGGACGGAATTGTTTTTTCTCAACCGCAAGCCCCTCGTCGGGGAGCTTCGCCGCCTCGAAGAAAACCTTGCGCAGTACCGCCGCGTCCTCGAAGAAGGGGATGAGGAAGGGATGAAGAAGCTCATCGCGGAGGGAAAATCTTTTCACCGCCAATTTTCGTCAAAGAATCGCCGATAAACGAAGAGAAAACTTTCCGTTATATATTTACAATTTGCGCGTTTTCGTGTATAATGGACGTGGAAAAGCGGGCGATGAAGCGTTGTGCGGTCAAAATTTCAAGCCGATCCGACGAGGGATGGAAAACGTTTGCGGCAGAGGGCGCGTTGAAGGCGACTGCCGACGGCGTGCGCGCCGAATACCGCACGGACGGCGACGAGTGCGCGATCGAGTTATACGATCTCGGATTGAAAATGGAGCGACGGGAAGAGCTTTCTCTTTCCGCGCGTTTTTCGGAAAGGGAGAGAACGGAACTTGTAACGCATGCCGCCCTTCACCGCGGCGCCGTGCCCGTCGAGACGCGCGCCTTACGCGTGAGCGGGGGAAGCGGCGCATGGTCGGTCTTGCTGAAATACTGTTTGCTTTTCCCCGAAAACCCCGCAAAATTTTTGCTCAAAATTGAGATCACGGAGCTAAAATGAGGATAAAATACTTCGGACATTCGTGTTTCACGCTGGATTTCGGCGCGGGGGCGAAGATCGCGACCGATCCGTTCGGCGACGTGGGCTTTCCCATTCCGCATATCGAGGCGGACGCTGTGACGGTCAGCCACGGGCACTACGATCATTGCAACGTTTCCGCCGTAACGGGCGCAAAAGCGTTCGATCGGGCGGGGGAGTATGAGATCGGGGGTGTGAAGATCGTGACTTTGCCGTGCTTTCACGACGAAGTGCGCGGCGCAAAGCGCGGAAAAAATCTCATCTTTCTCTTCACGCACGGCGATCTTACCGTCTGTCATTTCGGCGATTTAGGCGAGCCGCTCGCCGATTTCTCCCTTTCTCTTCCGCACATCGACGTCTTGATGATCCCCGTTGGCGGCGTCTTTACGATCGACGGCGTCGAGGCGGCGAACTATGTCAAAAAACTTTCGCCCTCCGTCATCATTCCCATGCACTACAAAACGAAGGGGCTTACTGTCCCCGTCGAACCCGTAGACCGCTTCCTTTCCGCCTTAAAAAATATTCCCGTGGAAAGGGCGGGCAGCGAAATCATTCTCGAAAAGTCTGTTTCAAAACAAAAAATAATTCTTATGGAGCGCAATCGTACATGCAGTCAACCCTGATGGAAGAAAGATTCCGCGAATACCTCTCCGCTCTTCCCATAACCGTTCTGCGCGTTCTCGGCAGAAAATACGGCGTGAAGCAATCGACGTCTACCAATAAGGAGTCGTTGATCTGCGCGATCACGGATATCCTCACCGAAAAGACGGAGCCGACCCCGCGATCCAATCGCGGCGCGCCCGTGAAGCAAACGTACATCGACCCCGAGATCCTTCGGGATATCGAGGATATCAAAAGGAAGTTTTCCTCGCCGGGCGAACCGCAGTTGAGCGTCGCCTCACCCGTTCCCGCGCAGAAGAGCATTTATGCGGAGTCCGTTTCGACGGGCATTCTCGAAATCACGCAGGGGGGATACGGATTTCTCCGCGCCAAGAACTGCCAGCCTTCCAACGAGGGCGACGTGTTCATTCCCGCGCCGATGATCCACTCGATGAAGCTGCGGGCGGGCGATTTCATCTCCTGTACCGCGAAACCCCGCCTGAAAAACGATTCCGCCGCCATCGAAGAGATCCTGACCGTGAACGGTTTGACGCCGGGCGGATACGAACAGCGCCCCGTTTTCGATTCGCTCACCGCCAAATACGCCAATGAAAAGATCGGGCTTTCCGAACAGTGCGGCGAGGTCTCTCTCCGCCTCATCGATCTTTTCTGCCCGATCGGGAAGGGGCAGCGCGCCCTCATCATCGCGCCGCCGAAGGCGGGCAAAACGACGCTGTTGAAATCCGTTGCGCATGCGATCTCCGAATTCCACCGCGAGATCTGCCTCATCATTTTGCTCATCGACGAACGCCCCGAGGAAGTGACGGATATCCGCACCAGCGTGCAGAATGCGGAAGTCGTCTATTCCACCTTCGACGAAGGGGCGGAGCACCATATCCGCGCCGCCGAACTCACGCTCGCGCACGCAAAGCGCATGGCGGAACTCGGGAAGGACGTCGTGATCCTCCTCGATTCCCTCACGAAACTGACCCGCGCATACAACTACATCGTGGAAAGCACGGGCAAGACGCTGACGGGCGGCCTCGACGCCGCGGCTTTTGCCGAACCCAAACGCTTTTTCGGCGCGGCGCGCAATACCGTGGAAGCGGGCAGCCTGACGATCCTCGCCACCGCGCTCGTCGAGACGGGGAGCCGCATGGACGACATCATCTATGAGGAGTTCAAGGGCACGGGCAACGCCGATATCTTCCTTTCCCGCGATCTTGCGGAGCGCCGCATCTTCCCCGCGATCGACATCCGCCGTTCGGGGACGCGGAAAGACGAACTTCTTCTCTCAAAGGAAGAGCTTGCCGCCGTCTATAAGATGCGCGAACGCGGACTTGTGGAGAACGTCGCGGGGCTGATCGACATGATAAAGCGTACGGAAGACAACGACGATTTTATCGCAAGGCTTCCCGAATGGCTTAAAATTTACAGAAACATCGGATAAGGAGCAGTCATGATCGTTGCGATCGATCTCGGGGGGATGTCCGCAAAGGCGGCGTGTCTCTCGGACGGAAAACTTTTGGGCAAAACGAGAGTGCAGACGTCGGCTTCCAACTCTGCGGAGGAGACGGCGTTCGCGCTCTCCCGCCTTGCAATGCGCGCGGCGGAATCGGCGGGCGTCTCCTTTGAAGACGTCACGGCGATCGGGATCGGCGCGCCCGGCGTGATAGACAGTGCGAACGGCGTCGTGGTCTCGTGGTCGAATTACGGCTGGAAGGATATCCCGCTCGCCGCACTCATCGAAAAATATTCGGGCAAGAAAACGTATGTGCTCAACGACGCCAATTCCGCGGCGCTCGGCGAAGCGAAATACGGCGCGGGGAAACGGTTCAAGAATTGCGCCCTCATCACGATCGGAACGGGCGTCGGCGCGGGGATCGTGATAGAAGGAAAGCTCTTCGAGGGCTACCGCGGCGCGGGGACGGAATTCGGGCACACGGTCATTCGGCAGGACGGCGAGCTTTGCACCTGCGGCAGAAGGGGATGTTTTGAATGCTACGCCTCGGCGACCGCCCTCATTCGTCTCACAAAGGAGGAAATGCAGCGCAACCGCGAAAGTCTGCTCTGGAAGCATGCGATCAGCCTCGAAGACGTAGACGGGCGGACGGCGTTCCGTGCCGCAGAGGACGACGATGCGGGCGCCAAGCGCGTTCTTGCCGACTTCATCTCCGTGCTCGGCGAGGGCATCGTGAATCTCGTCAACCTCTTCCGCCCTCAGGCCGTTCTCATCGGCGGGGGAATGTCCGCGGAGGGGGAAAAGCTCCTTCAACCGCTTCGGGCTTACGTTTTGCCCCGTCTCTATGTCTCCGCTTCCTACGCGCCCTTCGAATTGGTGTGCGCGGCGCTCGGGAACGACGCGGGGCTTTACGGCGCGGCAGCCAACGCGCTCGGCAGGCAGAGATCGGTCAAAAAGGGCGCAAAATAGAGAGCGATCTTTGAAAATTTCAAACGAAAAAGAGTTCGGCGCGATACCGAACTCTTTTTTTGCTCATTGGCTTTTATTTTGACTTTTTCGGCCTTACGAGAAGGTAATAGCAGACGCCGAACACAACGACGCTGAAAAAGCAGATCACGGGGGCGACGATGAATGCCGCGAGCGAGGAAGGGTCGTTGAAGTCGATCTTGACGGCAAGCGCGACGATCAGCGTTGCGATCACGAGCAGTGCATAGATGACTCCCGCGTTGATGAGAGCGGGACTCGATCGGCGGATCGCCCGCGCTCCGAAGTGGTTGGCGTAGGCAAGCCCCGTGATGAGCAGAAGGGCAAGCCCCGCGCCCCAAATGAAGTAGGGGTAGTAGACGGGGAAGCGGTAGGTATCCCGCAAGCCGAGAATGACGGCGCCCTCTGCGATACAGAGGAAAAATACGACGATCGCGCTCAGAAACAGCGCTTTTCCCTTGTGTACCAAATTTTCCGCTTCGGACTTATCTTGCGCGAGCGGCTTTCCGCCCGTCGTGACGATACGGATCCCTTCGCGCTTTGCCCGCGTCGTAAGGTCGTAAAAATCCATTCCGTCGATCGCGCGCGCGTCCGATCCCGTCTTGCGCTCGTTCGTCTTCACGCTCGAATAGATGCGGCGGACGACGGTTTGGTAATTCTCCTGCGCGGCGGGTGCGGGCGCAGGTGTAGGCGCAGGCGCGGGAGCTTCTTCCGCCATTTTATAGGTGAAATCGGTAGGCTCGGGCGTGGGTTGGGGGGGCGTATTGACGAGATTGAGAAAGTTCTGGTGTATGATCTCTTTCTCGCGCTGTTGAAAGATCGCCTGCTGTTCCCGCACGATCCTCTGCTCTTGCTCCGCAAGATCGATCGCGTGCGCGCGCCGTTCGGCTTCGATCTGCTCGTCCTTTTGGCGGAGAAGTTCGCCGAACCGCGAATGTTCCTCTTTATAGAAAGATTCCTGCGCGCGAATGGATTCTTCACGGACGCGAAGGCGCTCTTCCGTCACGGAATCGTTGAGTTTCTGCGCGGCTTCTCTATCCTCGATCGCGCGGAGACGGCGTGCTTCCTCTGCATCGAGCAGGGACTTGCGCCGCTGTTCTTCGGCGTCGAGCGTAGCCTTTCTCGCATTTTCCTCCTCGTCGAGAATGCGCCTGCGCTCCCGCTCCTCCGCTTCGAGCGCGGATCTGCGCAGATCGACCTCTTCGTCGAAGAGACGCTTGCGGTCTGCCGCTTCTTCGTCGATCGCAGTCATGCGCGCCGAAACTTCCTCTTCAAAGAGGCGTTTGCGCTCTTCGAGCTGCGCTTCCTCTGCGGCGCAGGCGGCTTCGCGCTCGCTTTTTTTCGCATCCGCTTCGAGGTCGTGTTCCGATTTGAGCGCTTCGAGCCGCTGCTGTTCTTCCTCGATGGCGCGTTCTCGCTCCGTAAGCTCCTGCGCCCTGCGGTTGTGTTCGTTGAGAAACGCCTCGTCGCGCGCCTTCATTTCCTCTTCAAAGTTCAGTTTTTCCGTTTCAAACCTGCTCTTTTCCTCGGCAAGCTCGTCGTTCTTTTTCTCGAATTCTTCCGTAAGCTCGGCGTTCTTTTTCTCGAATTCTTCCGTAAGCTCGGTATTCTTGCGCGCGAACTCTTCGTTGAGACGGGCGACGTCGAGCGAATCGTCGTAGACAGGCTCATAGTCAAGCTCGCCGTCCTCTTCCTCGCGGGAGGGAACGCGGGAAGTCGAACTGCGGAGCACCCGCATATTGACGGCGGTAGGGGCGGGATTGTTGAAATCGAAATCTTTATCGGAGATCAGCGAATCGATGACGGTGCGCGAATATTCCCATTCCGACTGGTTTTGCTCGGAGATCGTTTTTCCTTCGTCCGTGAGGGAAAAATACTTCCTTCTGCCCCCCGCGACGGAACCACCCCAATAGGAAGTCACATAGCCGTCTTTTTCCAAGCGTTTGAGCGCGCTGTAAAGGGACGGCTGTTTGAGAGAGTATTGCCCGTGGCTCTTGCGCTCGATCTCGGCAATGATCTCATAGCCGTATTTATCGCCGTCGTAGAGAGAACGCAAGATGATCGTGTTGATATGCCCGCGGATGAGATCCGAGCTGATAGACTTCTCGTCTTTCTCAGCGGATTCGGGAGCGGGGGATCTTTCTTCCTCCATACCATTTCCTCCTTCGTTTTCCTTATTATACTATATTTTGTGGTCACTTGTCAATAGTTGAAGTACTATGTGTGACATAATTTCCGAAAAATTTTCCGAAATTTTTCATAAAATGCCGCAATTTGACATAGAATCGCACGATGGGAGCGTTACGGGGGACATTCTTTATCGTGGGCGGGGCGATCGGCGCGGGATTCATTTCCGGCGCGGAACTCGTGCGTTTTTTCGGCGCGGAGGCGTACTTTGTACCCGTCCTTTTTTCCGCGATTCTCTTTTCGGCGCTGTGCTATCTGTTCCTTTCGCTCGGGAAGAAATACGGGGGATGCGCGGGTGCGTTCCGCGCGCTCTTCGGCCGCTTCTTTCGTGCGGCGGAAGTCTTTTTCGCGCTCTGCGCGCTCATTCCGAGCGCCGCCATGCTTGCGGGGCTTGACCTGCTGCTGCCCCGCGCCGCGCCCCTTCTTTCCCTGCTCGGGCTGTGCGTTACGGCGGCAGTGCTCACGCGGGGCACAAGGGGGATATCTCTCTTCAACTCCGTTTTGGTGCCCGTCCTCATCGCCTTTGTGCTCTCAAAAGGGCGGGTAGATCCGCCGACGGTCACAGCTCATATCTTCGTCTTTGCGGGCGGCATGTTCTATGCGGGGCTGAACGCCTTCCTCATGATCCCCGTACTTCTCGACGCGGGAAGAGAGATGAAACGCGCCGCGCCCTGTTCTATTCTTTCGGGGTGCGTCGTCGCGCTTGCCGCGCTCGCCATTCTCGGGAGCGTCCGTCGGGCGGGGAGCGAGGCGCAATTTGCCGAAATGCCCTTTTTGTATGCGATGCGGGGAAAGGGGTACTTTTCCCTTGCGGTGGCGCTCGCCATTCTAACGTCGCTCGCGTCGTCGCTCTATCCTGCCTTGAACCTGTGCGAGGCGTTCCCGAGGGTAAAAAAATACGCCGCAAAGGGGGCTGTACTCCTTGCGGCGTTTATGCTTTCCCGTATCGGACTTTCAGGGATCGTTTCCTATTTCTATCCCGCGGAAGGCGCCCTCGGGCTGTTCATTTCAGCTTTCGGGGTTTTTCACGAGAAATTTTTCGAGAAGCGCCACAAGAAAGTACATTCCCGCGGCGAGGATACACAAGATGACGGTCGCCGTCATCACGAGGTCGAGCTTGAACACCTGCCCGCCGTACACAATGAGATACCCAAGCCCCGCCCGCGAAACGATGTATTCGCCCATGATCGAGCCGATCCACGCCATTCCCACGTTGACTTTGAGCATGGAGATAAAGGCAGGAAGGGAGGAGGGAACGACGAGCTTGGCGAGCGTTTGCAGCTTCCCCGCGCCCATCGATCTGAGGAGGAGCAATTTATTTTTATCTGTTGCGATAAACGCCGATAGCATGTGCATGATCGCAACGATAAGCCCCACGAGGACCGTCATAAAGACGATCGCCTTGCTTCCCGTCCCGAACCAGATGATGATGAGGGGACCGAGCGCGATCTTGGGCAGTGCGTTGAGGACGACGATATACGGTTCGAGCACCCTTCGGAGCGTCTCGCTCCACCAGAGCGCGAGCGCGATACCGTAGCCGAGCACGACGGCGATCGCAAATCCGACGAGGGTCTCCCACAAAGTTGTGCCGATGTGGTAAAAGAGGGTGCCGTCGCGGTAGAGCGAGGCGATCGTGTTGCAGATCCGCGAGGGCGAACTCGTCAGGAAGGGATCGGAAAGCCCGGTCGCCGCAACAGTCTCCCAGATGCCGAGGATGAGCGCAAGCAGCCCGAGCCGCAGGCACCATACGACGATGAGTTTATTTCTTCGCCGTTTGAGAAAGCGTGCGTGTTCGGCGGAAAAATTCTTTTTTTGCCTGTTTTTCATAAGTTCAGTTCTCTCCATAGTACTTCAAACCAACCCGAGAATTGGTGCATTTCCCGCCTTTTCAAGGGATTGACGACGCCGTCGAACTCCATTTCGTGCGAGAAGGCGACGCGTGCGGGGCGTTTGGTGAGCACGAACACGCGGTCGGCAAGCGAGATCGCTTCGGAAATATCGTGCGTGATGAGCACGGCGGTCTTTTTTTCGCTCCGAATGATGCCCGCCACGTCCTCGGTGACGTTCAGGCGTGTCTGGTAGTCGAGCGCGGAGAACGGTTCGTCGAGGAGAAGGATCTCGGGATCGGTCGCGAGGGTGCGGATCAGCGCGGCGCGCTGGCGCATGCCGCCCGAGAGTTGAGAAGGATAGCTTTCGAGGAAATCGCCAAGCCCGTATTTCGCCGCGAGCGATCTCGCCCGTTCCCTGTGCGCCGCGTCGTTCTGCCCTTTGATTTCGAGGGGGAGAAAGATGTTTTTCTCGATCGTGCGCCACGGGAAGAGTTCGTCCTTTTGCAGCATGTATCCGCAACTCCCGCCGCGTTCGACGTTTCCGTCCGAAGGCTTTATCAGCCCTGCGGCAAGGGAGAGCAGCGTTGTTTTTCCGCAGCCCGAGGGACCGATGATCGCGACGAACTCTCCCTCCGAGACGTCGAAGGAGAGATGCTCGATCGCTGTTGTCTCGCCGCGGACGGTGTGGTAGATGAGGGTGACATCGGAAAAGCGTAACATTTCCTTTTTCATATGTGTACCTTCCGTGTTCCGAGGGTTATTTTTTCAAGGAATCGTAGACGGCTTTCACATAGTCGTTATCGACAAAGAGATCGAATTCCACCCTTTCGGTGAGTTCGCCCGCCGATTCGATGATATCGAGCAGCCGATCGAAGCTCGATTCCGTCATCGCCATATCGGTCACCCACGCGTCGATCGCCTGATAGTTGCCGATGCTCGTTGTGAGCGAGGCGACAGAGGAGTCGGGGAAGTGCTTGGAGAGCGCGCTTGCAATGACGCTCGCGTCGTTGTTTTGCGCGTAATCCACCGCCCTCAACATGGCGCGAAGGAATCCGTCGACGGTCTCTTTGTTCTTTTCCAGCCACGAACTCTTTGCAATGTAGCTCGTGTAGGGGACTTCGCCGCCCGCTTCGCCGACGGAGGCGACGATGTAGCCCTTGCCCTGCGCCTGCACTTCGGACGCCGTCGGCTCGAACATCGTGCAATACTCTGCCGTGCCGTCGATGAACGCCGCCGTCATGTTGTTGAACGAGACGTCGAAATTGAGGTTGATCTCGTCGTCGGTAAATCCGTTTTCGCGCAAGATGTATTCAAACGTCATCGCGGGGACGCCGCCCTGTCTTCCCGCAAGGATCTCTTTTCCTTTGAGATCCGTCCATTTGAACGTGTCTTTTTCGTCCTTGCGGGAGACGAGGAAGGAGCCGTCGCGCTTGGTGAGCTGGCCGAATACGATGGGGATATCTTTCGTTCCGCCCGTCGCCACATAGAACGCGGCTTCGGGGCCGCAGAAGCCGATGTCGGCGCTGCCCGAGAGCACGGCGGTCATCACTTTATCGGCGCCGCCGCCGTTGGTGAGCTTGATCCGTATCCCTTCTTCCTCGAAGTATCCGAGCGAATCGGCGAGATACATCGGGGCGTAGAATACGGAATGGGTGACTTCGTTGATCTCAACGACGGTGAGGCCGTCGTCGTTTCCGCCGCAGGCGGAGAGGGGAAGGAGGGCGAGGATCGCCGCTCCGAGGATCGTAGGTATTTTTTTCATAGTTCACTCCGTGAAAATTGGAATAATATATTTTATGTGCCCGACGTATTTATTGACAACGAAGAAAAAGTAGGGTATAATGAAAAGGTATTTTATTTTTCCGAGCGTATTATGGAAGACATGCAGAAAACCTACGATCCAAAGGATTTTGAGGACAAAATCTATTCAAAATGGGTGGAAAAGGGCTGTTTTAAGGCAAAAATAGACCCCGACAAGGTTCCTTTTTCCGTCATGATGCCGCCGCCCAACGTCACGGGGCAGCTCCACATCGGGCACGCGATGGACGAGACGATGCAGGATATCGTCGTCCGCTTCAAGCGCATGCAGGGGTACTCCGTCCTTTGGCAGCCGGGCGTCGACCACGCTTCGCTCGCGACCGAGCACAAGATCGTGGAAAAATTGCGCGCCGAGGGGACGACGAAGGAAGCACTCGGAAGAGAGGAATTCCTGCGCCGCGCTTGGGCGTGGAAGGAGCAATACGGCGGCAGGATCGTAGAGCAGCTCAAAAAACTCGGCTCCTCCTGCGATTGGGACAGGCTCGCCTTCACAATGGACGAGAAGTGTTCCCGCGCCGTGCGGGAGGCGTTCTTCCGTCTCTATGAGGCGGGGCTGATCTACCGCGGGAGCCGCATCATAAATTGGTGCCCCGATTGCAAGACCGCGCTCTCCGACGAGGAAGTCGTATATTCCGAGGACGCGGGGCATTTTTGGCACTTTGCCTATCCCATCGAAGGCTCGGATGAGAAGATCGTCATTGCGACGACCCGTCCCGAGACGATGCTCGGAGATACGGCGGTCGCCGTCCATCCCGACGACAAACGCTATGCCCATCTCGTCGGAAAGACCATTCTTCTTCCGCTGACGGACAGGAAGATCCCCATCGTTGCGGACGGCTATGTCGATCCAGAATTCGGCACGGGCGCGGTAAAGATCACGCCGGCGCACGATCCCAACGATTTCGAGGTGGGACTTCGCCATAAGCTCCCCATGATCCGCGTGATGAACGACGACGGCACGATCAACGAACTCGGCGGCGAGTTTGCGGGGCTGGATCGCTACGAGGCGCGGGAGCGCGTCGTCGAGGCGATGAAGACGCGCGGGCTTCTCGTCAAAGTGGAGGCGCATACCCACAACGTGGGGCACTGCCATCGCTGCAACGCGACGCTCGAACCCATCGTTTCCAAGCAGTGGTTCGTCGCGATGCGCACGCTCGCAAAGCCCGCCATCGACGCGGTCGCAAAGAACAAGACAAAATTCACGCCCGACCGCTTTGCAAAAATTTATTATAATTGGTTGGAGAACATCCGCGATTGGTGTATCTCCCGCCAGCTCTGGTGGGGGCACAGGATCCCCGTGTGGTACTGCGCCAACTGCGGCGCCGAGATCGTCACCCCGCGCGTAGATCCCACCGTGTGCCCGCACTGTAATTGCACCGAGCTTACGCAGGATGAGGATTGCCTCGATACATGGTTCTCTTCCGCGCTCTGGCCGTTCTCCACGCTCGGCTGGCCCGAAGAGACGCCCGAATTCAAATATTTCTACCCGACCGACGTGCTCGTCACGGGATACGACATCATTCCGTTCTGGGTCATGCGCATGATGGTCTCGGGGCTTCGTTACACGAAGAAGGTGCCTTTCCGCGACGTTCTGATCCACGGCCTTGTGCGCGACGAACAGGGGCGCAAGATGTCCAAATCGCTCGGCAACGGCGTGGATCCGCTCGAAGTGATCGAAAAGTACGGTGCGGATTCCCTCCGCCTCGCCCTCATCTCGGGCGTTGCGCCCGGCAACGATACGCGCATGTCCGCGGCGAAGATCGAGGCTTCGCGCAATTTCATCAACAAGGTATGGAATGCCTCCCGCTTCGTGCTCATGAACGTGAAGGGGACGGATGTCCCGCCGTCGCTCGACGGACTGCACCTTCAACCCGCCGACCGCTGGATCATATCCCGCCTGATGGCGACGGTGCGCGAGGTGACGCTCGCGCTCAAAAAGTACGATCTCGGGATCGCGGCGGACCGCATCGTCGATTTCGCATGGAACGACTTTTGCGATTGGTATATCGAACTTTCCAAGCCCGTTTTATACGGCGAGGATCAAGAAAAGAAGCGCCAGACGCTCGCCGTGCTTCTCTTCGTGCTCGAAACGACGCTCAAACTTCTGCATCCCTTTGCGCCCTTTGTCACAGAGGAGATCTACGGCTATCTTCCGCACGCGAAGGGCATGATCATGATGCAGGATTTCCCGCGGTACGATCCCAAACTCGCATATCGGGAGGAGGCGAAGGCGTTCGAGGGCGTCATCGAACTCATCAAGGCGGTGCGCGCCATCAAGGTCTCCGTGAACTGCCCGCCCGCCAAAAAGGTGCGGCTGTATCTCGCGACAGACGCAAAGCGTCTCATCACCGCCAATAAAAATTCCATTCTCCGTCTTGCGGGCGCGAGCGACATCGGCTTTGTGGAAAACGGCCTGCCCGCGGAGGAGAAGGCGGTCTCCCAAGTCACTGACATCGCGCACATCTTCGTCCCCCTCGGCGAGCTTGTCGATCTCGAAGAGGAACGCGTGCGTCTAAATAAGGAGCTTGAACGCGTGCAGGGGGAGATTGCGCGCGCGGGGAGCAAGCTCTCCAATCAGAACTTCATCGCAAAGGCGCCCAAAAAACTCGTCGAGGACGAGCGCGCCAAGCTGGAAAAGTTCCTTGTCATGAAGAAAAAGATCGAAGATCAGCTCAAAAATCTCTGAACGCGCACCTGCCTCGGGCGGGTGCGCCCTTTTTGGGGAAAGTACGTTTGAACGTTGACAATTTCGGCAAAAGTTGGTATGATAGTAGGGAAAAGAATTTATTGGAGGAAGGCGTGAAGGACTTTATTGTAAACGACGAAGAGTCCCTGGCGAAGTTGCTCGCCCGCGTGCGGGCAGCGCAAGAAAAATTTGCCGCGTTCACGCAGGAGCAGGTCGACCACATTTTCTACCGTGCGGCGCTTGCGGCGAACAAGGCGCGCATTCCGCTTGCGAAGCTGGCTGTCGAAGAGACGGGAATGGGCGTCGTCGAGGACAAGGTGATCAAGAATCACTACGCTTCCGAATACATCTACAACGCATATAAGAATACAAAGACGTGCGGCGTCATCGAACGCGACGAGGGATTCGGCTACACGCGCGTCGCGGAGCCGATCGGCGTCATCGCGGCGATCATTCCCACGACGAACCCGACTTCCACGGCGATCTTCAAGTGTCTCATCTGCCTGAAAACGCGCAACGGGCTTATCATTTCCCCGCACCCGCGCGCCAAGAAGAGCACGATCGAGGCGGCGAGGATCGTCCTCGAAGCGGCGGTCGAGGCGGGCGCGCCCGAGGATATCATCGGTTGGATCGATCAGCCCACCGTTCCGCTCTCCGGCATGATCATGCACGAGGCGGATATGATCCTCGCGACGGGCGGTTCTGGCATGGTGAAGGCGGCGTACTCCTCGGGAAAGCCCGCTTTGGGCGTAGGGGCGGGCAATACGCCCGCCGTCGTAGACAGCACGGCGGATATCCGCCTTGCTGCATCTTCCATTCTCCACTCCAAAACGTTCGATAACGGCATGATCTGCGCTTCCGAACAGTCCGTGATCGTGCTTTCGGATATCTACGACGCGTTCAAAAAGGAAATGCAGTTGCGCGGCGCATACTTCCTCTCGCCCGAGGAAACGGAAAAAACGCGCAAAACGATGTTCGTAAACGGGGCGCTCAATTCCCGTATCGTCGGGCAGAGCGCACGGACGATCGCCTCTCTTGCGGGGTTTGAAGTTCCCGAACATACCCGCGTGCTGGTCGGAGAGGTGGAGAGCGTGGATCTCTCCGAGGAATTCGCGCACGAAAAGCTCTCGCCCGTGCTCGCCATGTATCGCGCCGATACCTTTGAAGAAGCCGTCGCAAAAGCCGACAGGCTCATCAAAGACGGCGGGCTTGGGCATACTTCCTCCCTGTTTCTCGACGTCGTAAGGGGGGAGGAGAAGATCGCATACTTCCGCTCCGTCATGAAGACCTGCCGTATCGTGATCAATACGCCCTCGTCGCACGGCGGCATCGGCGACCTTTACAACTTCAAATTCGCTCCCTCGCTGACGCTGGGCTGCGGCAGTTGGGGCGGCAATTCCGTCTCGGAAAACGTGGGGGTAAGACATCTCATCAATATCAAAACGATTGCTGAAAGGAAGGAAAATATGCTGTGGTTCAGATCGCCTGAAAAGGTATATTTTAAGCGCGGTTGCCTCGGAGTTGCCCTAAAAGAGCTTGGAGAAGGGTGCTACCGCAAAAAGAAGGCGTTCATCGTCACCGATAAGTTCTTATTCGACAGCGGATTTACGAAGCGCGTTACGGATATCCTCGACGGCGAAGGGATCGTCCATACGACGTTTGCGGGCGTGACGCCCGATCCGACGCTCGCCTGCGCCCGCGAAGGAGTCCAGGATATGCGTTCCTTTGAGCCGGACGTGATCATTGCGGTCGGGGGCGGTTCGCCGATGGACGCCGCGAAGATCATGTGGGTGATGTATGAACATCCCGAAGTGGACTTTGAAGATATGGCGATGCGGTTCTCGGATATCCGCAAGCGCATTTATACGTTCCCGCACATGGGCGAGAAAGCGCTCTTCGTGGCGATCCCCACGACCGCGGGCACGGGGAGCGAGGTGACGCCCTTCGCCGTGATCACCGACGAGACGACGGGGACGAAATATCCCCTTGCCGACTACGAATTGATGCCCGATATGGCGATCGTGGACGCCGACCTCATGATGAACATCCCGAAGGGGCTTACCGCCGCTTCCGGCATCGACGCCGTCTCCCATGCGCTCGAAGCGATCGCCTCGGTGATGGCGACGGATTTTACCAACGGAATTGCGAAGGAAGCGCTCTCGTTGCTCTTCAAATATCTGCCCGCCGCCTATGAGAAGGGCGGAGCCGATCCCGAGGCGCGCGAGCGCGTCGCGAACGCAGCTTCGATGGCGGGTATGGCGTTTGCCAACGCCTTCCTCGGTGTGTGCCATTCGATGGCGCACAAGCTCGGTTCGTACTTCCATTTGGCGCACGGCGTGGCGAATTCGCTCATGCTCGAATCTGTCATCCGTTACAACAGCGCCGAAGCGCCCGCAAAAATGGGGACGTTCCCGCAGTATGCCTATCCCCAGTGCAAGGCGCGCTATGCCGAAGCCGCGCGCTACATCGGTTGCGAAGGGGAGAGCGACGACGCGCTCGTCGAAGCGCTCATCGAAAAACTGAAAGCGCTGCAACAAACCCTTCATCTTCCCGCGACCATTTCGGAAGCGCTTGCGGGGAAATACACGGAGGAGGAATTCCTCGGAAAGCTCGACGAAATGTCCGAAGCCGCCTTCGACGACCAGTGCACGGGCGCAAACCCGCGCTATCCGCTCATCGCAGAGATCAAAGAAATGTATCTGAACGCCTACTACGGAAGAAAGTAACGCAAAAACATGAAAATGCGCCCGAAAGGGGCGGTAGGGGAGCGGGCAAGACCGCGAACAAGGTGCGGCGCAGGCCGCATGATGAAAAACAGAGAGAACGGGCGCGGCAATTCTGCCGCGCCCGCCTTTTATGGAACAAAGGGGTTCAGTAGGACATCCAAAGTACCGGGACGACGCCGCCGTCCGTACGGGTGACATGGGAATCGGTGGCTGTACCGTCGTAATTGACGCTGTAAACATTGGCGTCTCCCCAAATGGTCGGTGTGCGCAGATACCAGCGGCTGTTGCCTTTACTTGCCACATACAGACCCTGCGCCTTCGCATAATCTGTTCCCTGCAA
>CANRDX010000013.1 GCA_947629485.1 uncultured Clostridia bacterium | reverse complement strand
CCCTAAAAGGGACAGCAAGACCCCCACCTGTCACGGCAAAGCCGTGACACCCTCCCCCGTAAACGGGGTAGGGCTTCCTGCCCCTCAAAGGCGGAGGTGTTGACAGAGAACGGAGACGGAGTTATAATAAACAGGAAATCATATTCAAGGAGAAACGCATGAAGAAGTTTTCCACGGCGATCGTTGCCGCTTTTGTTGCGGCAGGGATCGCAGTCTCGTTTGCAGGTTGCGGCGGGGATACGTCCCACGAGCATATCTATGACGAACAAAACGATTGCACGGTCTGCGGGGAGCACCTGGACTATACCGAGGGCCTCGAATATGAGCTTGCAGACGATAATACCTACACGGTCACGGGCATGGGTGCGGCGAACGTCGCAAACCTCGTCATTCCCGCTTACTACGCGGGAAGGGCGGTGACGGCGATTTCGTCCTATGCCTTCTCGGGAAATGCCGAAATCGAGAGCGTCGTCATTCCGAACGGCGTGACCGCAATCGAGCTTCGCGCCTTTTATGGGTGCAGTGCGCTTAACAAGATCAGCCTTCCCGCCGGCGCGATCGAGATCGCAAGCGATGCGTTTGACGGCACCGCCTGTTTTGCAGACGGGAAAAATTGGGACGGCGACGTGTTCTATATCGGGGACATTCTCATGCAGGCGAGAGACACCCTCTCGGGCGAGTACAAAATCAAGAAGGGAACGCGGGTCATCGCACAGGGCGCGTTTATGGGGGTATATCGTGACAACAAATATTCGGGCTGTCCGAACCTCAAAGTCATCGTCATTCCCGAAAGTTTGGAGTTTATCGGGCCAAGCGTGTTTTCCTATTGCAATGCGCTCGAAAAGGTCATGATCGACGACCTTGCGGCGTGGTGCAAAATAACCTTTGCCGACAATTATTCCAACCCGCTCTACCATGACGCACATCTGTTTGTCAAGGGGCAAGAGATCACAGACCTCGTGATCCCCGACGGCATATCGGAGATCAAGGCGCATGCGTTCGTTGATTGCAACGGGGTGAAGAGCGTAACCATCCCGAGCGGCGTGATCTCGATCGGGGAGAGCGCCTTTGAGTGGTGCGAAAGCCTCGAAACCGTTACGATCGCCGCCAATGTGACCGCGATCGGAGGGCACGCTTTTTACAGATGCGAAAACCTGAAAAATATTGAATATCAAGGCACTTCTGCCGCGTGGGAGAATATCGAAAAGGGCAGTTCCTGGGACCCTTATGATGGGTGCACCGTGACCTGCTCCGACGGGGTCGTTTCATAATTCAAGCCCTGCCGCGCAAGACGGGAATATGAAATTTGCAGGTTTCCCCCTTCATAGGGGGAATATTTTTTGTGAGAGCGGAACGGAATGACGCTTGTTCCCAAAATAAAACACCGCCTACGGGGATACCATGTCCGCGCTGACGGTGTTTTATTGATAGAGTTCGGTGATTCCCAAAAAATAATCCGCAGGGATGGAAAAGGCGAGGCACATTGCTTTCAAGGAATCGTATCCCGGTTTTGCTTTTCCCTTTAACCACTCGGAAACCTGACTTGGTTTTACGCCGATTTTATGCGCAAATGCCGCCTGCGTCAACTCGTTTTCAGCTAAAAACTCTTTCAAGATCGTCTGAAAATCCATAATCATATTGTATAGAAATTTCTAATATTTTTACTTGACAAATAGAAAATTCTAATATATAATCTGGTTAGAATTTTCTAACAAGGAGAAAAACATGAAGAAACGTTTATTGGCAGTTGTTGCGCTTGCAATGGCGGCGAGCCTCGCTTTCGGCCTTACTGCATGCGGCGGAAGCATTAAGGGCGAGGAGTTGCCCTCGGAAAATTTCGAAGAGGCTTGGGCGGCGGCCTTCGACGAGGCAAACTTCGAAAACATTAAGTTGACGTGCAAGGGCACCGCAAAGTTTTCGATGGGCGGAACGCCGCAGTGCAACGGGACCATGAGCCTTACTTTTACAAGCGTCCGCGCAAACGGCCTTGAGCACGGTACAGCCAGGATGCGTCAAACCGTAATGGGTCAAACTTATACCATTACGTCGGAATATTATTATAACGGCGAAAAGTATTATGTGAAAGAGGATAACGAAGATTGGCATATTGATGAGGATTATTCTTTTGTGGGGGGCGGTTTTCCGCTTGAGCAGTTCTTTGGAATGGATTTTCAAGGATGCCGCGAATCCGATAAATTCGTATACGATGCGAAAGAAAGCGGATATGTATGGTTGTCGGGAAAGCAGGATGAGCAAAATTTTGAAGAAATTATCATAAAATTCAAGACGGGGAAGATCGCCGCCATCATACAGAAAAGCGCGGCTTCCGGACAAGAGAGCGATTCGGAGATGAAGACAGAGTATACCATCACCTACGGCGGGCAGAGTGTGACCTTGCCCGAAGCGTTCCCGGCGGCGGAGTAAAACGTATCGAAAAATCAAGAACCCCGCCCGAGGCAATTCGCCTCGGGCGGGGTTTACGGAGTATCACTTTATTATAATGCGGTGATGTTTCGACAAGCTCAACATGACGAATTTAGAATGGGCGGGGCGGGGTCATCGACCCCGCGTGTACGGCACCAAAAAAGTCCTGTTCCGGTGATACTTCGTCGCTACGCTCCTCGTGCCGCCCTTCGGCAACATAGAACGTGCGGGCGGGGCAACATGACGTAATTAGAAAATCAACCCCACCACCGCCTAACGGCGGAGCTTTCTCACGCGGGTAGACCCCCGCGTTACTTCGCCTACGGCTCGTGCCGCGCTTAGTAGAGAATAGTGCGCACGGGGCGGTCACCGTTCGCGCTACGAATGCGCTCTACTTCTCGCAAAACGCAGCACACGGCACACCGTGCCGATGTGCAGAAATGCGCTTTGCGACCCTTCAAAGGGGCAGCTCTACCTCCACCTGTCTCGTTACGCTCGACACTCGCCCCCTTAATTAAAAAGGGGGCAGGGCTTCCCCCTTCGCAAGGGGGAAGCTGTCACCGCAGGTGACTGATGGGGGTTGGATTCTAATATGCCCCTCATTCGTCGCGGCTGTGCCGCGCCACCTTCCCCCCGAGGGGGGGGCTTTTTTGGGGCTTTTTTACTTTTTCAAACTCAGATAGATCATGAGGACGGCGATGTCGGCGGGGGAGACGCCCGAGATGCGCGACGCCTGCCCGAAATTGAGCGGCCTTATGCGGTTGAGCTTTTCCCGCGCTTCCAGCCGCAGTCCCGCGATCGTCTCATAGTCCAAGTCTTTCGGAAGAGGTTTCTCTTCCATTTTTTTTGCCCGTTCGATCTCATCTTCGGTGCGCTTCAAATAGCCCGCGTACTTTATCTCCGTCTCGCAGGCGAGGAGCACGTCTTTGGGAATTTCTGAAAAGATGCCGAACGTTTGGCATAGTTCGGAGATTTCCATCCCGCGGCGGATGAGGTCGGCATACGTCACGCCCGCGTTGAGCGGCGGAAAGCCGTGTTTTTGCACAAGTTCATCTGCGAGCCGCTGCTCTGCGCGCGCGTTGAGCGCGGACATGGTATGTTCTTTTTGCGCCATGCGCTCCAAAAAGCGCGCGTAGCGCTCCTCAGTCGCAAGCCCTGCGCGGTATCCGATCTCCGTGAGCCGTTCGTCGGCGTTATCCTGCCGAAGGGTGAGGCGGAATTCCGCCCGCGACGTCATCATGCGGTACGGCTCCTCAGTGCCCTTCGTGACGAGATCGTCGATGAGGACGCCGATGTACGCCTGATCGCGCCGAAGCACGAGAGGGGGAAGGCCGCGCAGTTTGAGCGACGCGTTCAGCCCCGCCATAAGCCCCTGCGCCGCGGCCTCTTCGTAGCCGCTCGTGCCGTTGATCTGCCCCGCCAAATACAGCCCTTCCACCCGCTTATATTCGAGGGTGGGGAGAAGATCGGTCGCGTCGACGCAGTCGTATTCTATGGCATAGGCGTAGCGGACGATCTCGCAGTGTTCCAGCCCCTTGACGGAGCGGTAGACTTCCTTTTGCAGGTCGTGGGGAAGCGAGGTGGAAAGCCCCTGCACATACACTTCCGTCGTATCCGCGCCCTCGGGTTCCAAAAAGAGCTGGTGGCGCTCCTTTTCCTTGAAGCGCACGACTTTGGTCTCGATCGAGGGGCAGTAGCGCGGTCCCGCGGCATGGATCTCCCCGTTGTAGAGGGGGGCGCGATCGAGGTTGGAGAGGATGATGTTATGCGTCTCGGGATTGGTGTACGCGAGGTGGCAGGGGGTCTGTTCGGAAGGGACGCCGTCGCTCAAAAACGAGAAGGGGTACACGTTTTCCCCCGGTTGGCACGCGAGGGCCTGATAGTCTACCGTGCGCCCGTCGAGGCGGGCGGGCGTTCCCGTCTTGAAGCGGCGCACGTGGAAGCCGAGGCCGACAAGATTTTGCGTGAGGAGGGTGGCGCGCTCAAAGCCGTTGGGACCCGTTTCGCGGACATGGGTGCCCGTAATTGTGCGGGAACAGAGATACACGCCCGTCGCGATGACGACCGCGCGGCACGTTATCATGCCGCCGTAGGCGGTTCTCACGCCCGTAACTTTCCCCTCCGAGACGAGCACTTCCGCCGCCTCCGCCTGAATGATGCGCAAATTCTCGGTGTGCTCCAACGTGCGCTTCATCTCGGTGTGGTATCTGTTCTTATCCACCTGCGCGCGCAGGGACTGCACCGCCGCGCCCTTCCCCTCGTTGAGCATGCGGTATTGGATCGCGCACTTATCGGCGCAGACGCCCATTTCGCCCCCCAATGCGTCGATCTCGCGCACCAAATGCCCCTTCGCCGTACCGCCGACGGAGGGGTTGCAGGGCATGAAGCCGACGCTATCGAGATTGAGGGTCAGAACGACGGTCTTTTGCCCCGTGCGGGCAAGCGCGAGCGCGGCTTCGCAGCCCGCGTGCCCCGCGCCGATGACGACGGCGTCGCAGCTCCCTTCGGAAAATGTTGCCATAGATCCCCCGTATAAGGCGCTCCCCCTCTTGCCGAAGGGGAGCGAGCTTTTTATTGTTTGAGAACGACGCTCTTGATGTCGTTCACGTCTTTTAAGATCTTGTCGTTGACGCGCATGAGTTCGGCGACTTTGTCGCGGGCGTAGATCACGGTGGAATGATCCTTGCCGCCCATTTCCTTGCCGATCGTGACGAGGGGAAGGGTGAGCATGTCGCACATGAGGTAGGTGCATATCTGCCTTGCCCGCACGAACTCCTGCCGTTTGTTCCTGCCGAGAAGCTCTTCCCGCGTGATCTTGAAGTAGGCGCACGTCGCGCGGACGATCGCCTCGGGCGTGACTTCTTCGGGTTCGGCGACGCTGATGGATTCGGAGAGCGCGGTCGCGGCGAGTTTGAGCGAGATCGGCTCCTCGTGTAGCTTGCTTGCGAAGATCACGGTGTTGAGCCTGCCTTCGAGCGTGCGCACGTTGTTATCGGAATCCTTCACGAGGAAGGCGAGCACGTCGTCGGGAATGATATACTTCTTTTCCAGCGCCTTGCGTTTGAGAATGGCGATCTTGGTCTCGGTATCGGGGGGCTGGATATCGGCGATCAGCCCGCCCTCGAAGCGGGTGCGCAGCCGCTCTTCCAGCGTGGTGAGGTCTTTCGCGGGGCAGTCGGAAGAGATGACGATCTGCTTGTTTTGCGAGAACAGCTCGTTGAAGGTGTTGAAGAACTCCTCCTGCACGCCGCGCTTGCCCGCCCAAGACTGGATATCGTCGATGAGGAGCACGTCTACGTTGCGGTAACGGCTGCGGAAGCGGGCATTCGCCTCCCTGCCGTCGCCCTGTTTGGAGTAGACGATGCTGTCTACATATTCGTTGAGGAATTTTTCGCTCGTCGTATAGAGGACTTTGAGCGAAGGCTTCTTTTCGGCGATCTCGTTTGCGATCGCCTGCAAAAGGTGCGTCTTTCCCAATCCGCTCCCGCCGTAGATATAGAGCGGGTTGAAGTTTTCGCCCGGCGCCATTGCGACCGAGCGCGCGGCGGCGCAGACGAATTTGTTGGAATTGCCCACCACGAAGGAATCGAAGGTGAACCGTTTATCCGTCTGGACGGAGACCTCTTCGAGGGCGTCGGGGATTTCGGCGAGCGTGTAGATATCGCTGCCGTCCACGACGATGATGACGTCGGTCAGCCCGACGTCCGCCGAGATCGCCGCCTCTCTCAGCTTGGGAAGATGGCTCTTCGTGATCGTGCTCGCGCCCGTCTCGGTGAGCGCCTTCAAGACCAGCTTCCTATTGACGACATCTACGGGGATCAGCCCGTCGATGAATGCGTCGAACGAAACGGGGTTGATGAGCGGGCGCGCGCGTTCCTTCACTTTCTCCCACAGTACTTCAAATTGTGTTTTTTCAGGCATTTTCCCCTCACAAACGCTTTCTCTTTTTCGCAAAATTTGGTATAATACTCCATGCGGCGAACGAACATCTCCATTATAATACAAAATCGTCGGAAAAGAAAGTGTTTTTGCCGCTTCGTTCGTAAAAATGGTCGTAAAAAAATTGACGCTCCGCAATTTCAGAAACTATGAGGACGAGACGTTCCGTTTTTCGGAAGGGCTTAATGTCCTCACGGGGAGAAACGCGCAGGGCAAGACCAACTGCGCCGAGGCGGTATTCTACCTCTGCACGGGCGCGTCGCTCCGCATACGGCACGACAGGCAGCTCATAAGAAGGGGGACGGAGTTCGCCCGCATCTCCCTCGAAGCGGAGAGTAAGTTCGGCGCCGTGACGCTCGAAGCGGCGATCTATGAAAACAGAAGGGAGCTTTTCGTCAACGGGAACAAGATCTCGCGGGCGGCGGACTTCCTCGGCAATATGCGCAGCGTGTTCTTCTCCCCGGGAGAGCTTCGGCTCATTCAGGACGGGCCGGACGAGCGCAGGCGCTTTCTCAATCTCTCCATTTCGCAGACTTCGCGCGAGTATGCGGCGGCGCTCCTTCGCTACAACCGCATTCTCGAACAGCGCAACAACCTTTTGAAGAGCAGGGATCTCGACGCGGTGCTCGCGACCCTGCCCGCATGGGACGAACAGCTCGCGGGGTATGCGGCGAGGATCGCGCAAAAGCGCAGGGACTATCTCAAAGAACTTGCCGCGCTCGCCGCGGACGCGCACGCCTTCCTCACCGACGGCGCGGAGACGCTCGCCCTCTCTCCCGACAGGGCGTATAAGGGGAGCGAGGAGGAGATCGCGCGGGGGATCGTGCGGGAACTCTCCTTCAACCGCGAGCGGGATATCCGCCTCGGGTTCACTTCGGTCGGGCCTCACCGCGACGACATCAAGGTGACGATCGACGGCGCCGAAGCGCGGGGATTTTCCTCACAGGGGCAGGCGCGCACGGCGGCGCTCTCGATGAAACTTGCGGAAATGGAGCTTTTCGGGCGCATCTCGGGGGAGCCGCCCGTGCTCATTCTCGACGACGTGATGAGCGAACTCGATCTTCCCCGCCGCAAGAAACTGCTCTCGCGCATCAAGGGGCAGTGTATCCTCACCTGCACGCACGCCGAAAGGGTGCTCTACGGCGCGGCGTGCAATAAAATCAAAATCAGCGGGGGGAAGATCGTACCGTGAGAGCAGACCTTCACATACATTCCCATTGTTCGGACGGGCTGCTTTCGCCCTCCCTTCTTGCCCGCCGCGTGAAAGAAGCGGGGGTAGAGTGCTTTGCCCTCACCGATCACGATACGCTCTCGGGAAACGCCGAGGCGGAGGGGGCGGCAAGGGCGCTCGGGCTTCTCTTTGTGCGGGGGATCGAGATCTCCGCATACCTCGGGGCGACGAAGGTGCACGTTCTCGGGTACGGCTGCAAAGAGGGAGCCGCATACGAAAAATTCCTTCGCGACCGCCTCGAAGGGGGGAGACGGCGCGCAGAGGATACGCTCTCAAAAGCCAACGCGTACTTCGGCACGAATGCGACGATGGACGACGTAGAGGCATACCATGCCCGTAAAGAGACCCCCATACACACCATGCACGTCGCACGGGCGTTCGCAGCCGTTTTGCGCCGCGACCCCGCGGATGTGTACCGCGAGGCGTTCGGGCCATTTAAGCCCGCCTTCTCCGATCTCGGCCGCCCCACGCCGAAGGACGCCATCGACTTCATTCACGGAATGGGGGGACTTGCGACGCTCGCCCACCCCGCCCAGATCCTCGTTTTGCCCCAAGACGTCTCGCGCGGCTTTCATCTTCTTACCGAAGCGGAAAAAGAGGAGGCGAAGATCGCCTTTTCGGGCGCGCGCAACGCCCTCATGGAGGAGCTTGCCGAATACGGCGCGGACGGGATAGAATGCTATCACTCTACGCATACTGCAAGCGAGACGGAGGAATTTCTCGCCTTTGCGAAGGCGCACGGCGTGTTCGTGACGGGCGGCTCGGATTTCCACGCCGAGGGAGGCGGCCGAACCCTCGGGCTTCCCGTGTTCGACGCGGACGTGCGGCTCCTCGAAGCCCTTCGTCTCGGCGGAGGCGAAAAGAAATGAAGATGACGGCGCTCCTCCTTGCGGGGAGCTTTTTTTTAGGCGGCTGCGCGGGAGGACGGGTCAAGAGCGGCGTGCGCATCGCGGGGATCGACGTCGGCGGAATGACGTACGAAGACGCCGTGGCGCGCGTGCGCGAGAAGACGGAGCGCCTTCCCCTCACCGTCTCCACGCCCGCGGGGGACTTCGAGGCGCCCCTCTCCTACCGCGACGGGCTGGAAGAGCTTGTTTTGAAGGCAAAGCGGGGGAAAAGCTATGAGGTTTCCGTCGCGCGGGAATGGATCACGATGGAGCAGGATCTGGACATGGTATGCCGAAAGAATGCGAGAGAGCCGATCGACGCGGCGCTTTTCTTCGATCGGGACGGCTTCGTCTATATCCCCGAACAAAACGGGATCGCGTGCGACTTCGAGGGGCTTATGCGGGCGGCTTGCGCGGCGCTCTCTTCGGGGGAGACGACGATCGCGCTTACCTGCCGCGAGGTGGAGAGCGAGATCACTCTCCGCGCGCTCAAAGCGCGCACGCAGCCGCTCTCCGTCTTTTCCACGGCGTTCGACGCCTCGAATTCGCCCCGCGCACACAACATCGCGCTGGCGGCGGAGCGGATCTCGGGAACGGAGATCGGCGCGGGCGAGGAGTTTTCCTTCAACCGCGCCGTGGGAAAGCGCACGCGCGAAAACGGGTTCGAGGAGGCGGCGGTCATCTTCGACGGCGAGTTCGTGCAGGGCGTGGGCGGCGGCGTGTGCCAGACTTCCACCACGCTCTTCGGGGCGGCGCTTCGCGCGGGCATGGAGATCACCGAAAGCCATCCCCATTCGCTCTCCGTGGGCTATGCGCCCCCCTCGCAGGACGCGATGGTCTCCGAATACAGCGATCTCAAATTCAAAAATCCCTACCCGTACCCCGTCTATCTCTTGGGCGAGGCGAAGAAGGGAACGGTGACGTTCTCGCTCTTCGGGAAGCCCTCGGGCGTGCGATACGAGGTGGAGAGCCGCGTGCTGTTCACGCTCGATCCGCCCCCGAAGTCCGTCGTGGAGGGGGAGGAGAACAGGACGGTGCGCGCCGAGAAGAAGGGGCTTGCGAGCGAGAGCGTTCTCGTCGCCTACGGGGAAGACGGCGAAGTTTCGCGCACGCTCATCAGAAGGGATACGTATGCGCCCGTGCAGGGCGTCGAGGAGCGCGCCCCCGCCGCGCCGCCCGAGGATACCTCCTCGCCCGCCGAAGAGCCTGCTTCGCCGCCCGAAGATACCGCCGCGCCGCCCGAAGGGGGAGAAGGTTTTCTTTCCGATGAGAAAATTTTCCGAATTGCTCTCAAAAATCCTTGCAATTCCGCAAAAAATCCTCTATAATAATCAAGTGACTTCGGGCGGTCCTCTGCTGTGGGCATGAACGCCGCGTAAAATTTGGAGGTAAAGTCAGATGGGACTCATCGAAATGATCGAAGCCGAGGGAATGAAGGAGAACGTTCCTTCCTTCAACGTCGGCGACACCGTCAAGGTGGGCTACCGCATTATCGAAGGCGGCAAGGAGAGGATCCAGAACTTCGAGGGCGTCGTCATCGCCAAGAAAAACGGGGGCATCCGCGAGTCGTTCACGGTGCGCCGTCTCTCGTTCGGCGTCGGCGTCGAGCGCTGCTTCCCGCTCCATTCTCCCAAGATCGCTTACGTCAACGTCGTAAGAGAGGGCAAGGTGAGAAGGGCGAAGCTGTACTATCTTCGCGGACGTACGGGCAAGGCAGCCAAGATCAAGGAAAAGAAATGAGCGGAAAGGGACCTGCGGCGGCAGGTCCTTTTCTTTTGCCGAACGGCGGGCTTTCCGGCGGTTTGTTTTCCGCGGGGGCTAAGCGCCTTCCTTTATGCCCTTTCCCGCGCGCACGCGAAAGGAAAAAAATAGCGTTCCATTTGAAAAAAATCCAAAATCCCCGAAAAATCCGTTTACATTTCCGCTGCAATCGGTTAGAATAAAAATAACACTTTATAATAGGGAAAGAAACTCATGAAAAAATTTTCGTTTCCGAAAAAACTCAAAGGCTTTTTTCTCGCTTTTCTAATCGTCGCGCTCGCATTCCTCGCGGCGGGGCTGGGCACGCTCGGCTCCTTCTACTCCGCGGGCTCGGCATACGAGCTTGAAAAGGTGCAGGAAAGCGGCGACGCCGCGCCCAACGTGGTGTTCGAGATCTCCAATCCCGAAGGCGTCACGGGGCTTGTGCTCTGCGACGTGTATGTGAACGTCGCCGTCATCTACGCGGACGCGGGGACTTCCGCCGAGCTTCAACTCACGAGAAAGATGCGTTCGAGCACGAGCTTTACCTATACGCCCGTCAAGGGAGTGATCGAAAACTACTTCACCCCCGAAGAAGTGATCGGCGAGGACGGCAAGCCCGTTGAGACGTTCCCCGAGCCGACGGCGACGGACGCCTTCTATCGCTATGTCGCGCCCTTCGAGCTGCCCGAGGCGGGCTGGTCCGTCTCTTCCTATCCGCACATCAGGCTCACCGCGACGTCGGCGGGCGTGCTCCTCAACGAGGTCGTGTTCATCGGGAAGAAATCCTCCCCCAAAAAGGGCGAGGAGGATCTCCGCTATGTGCTGAACGCCGAGATCTATTCGGCGACCTATCACCTCGAAGAGGGGAGCGAGGTCGGCAAACAGCGCGCCGCCGCGCTCTTGGACGCGCAACCTTCGTCGCCGCCCGAACTCGGGCGCGCAACCTCGTACGACCGCTTCACGTTGGAAGAGGTCGCCTCGCTCCAAACCATTTCGGAGATGAAGCAGGGCAACTATTATGCGGCGAGCGACAGCGAGGGCAACGACCCCGTCGATACCTACCATGTCGATACCGTGTACGGCGCGTTCGGCAACGATATCCTCGCGCTCGGCACCCTCATCTTCGGAATGAGTCCCTTCGGGCTTCGCTTCTTCCCGATGCTCGCGGCGTTCGGCGCGCTCGTCGTGCTCTCCCGCTTCGTCGCAAGGCTTGCGCGCAGCGAGAAGGCGGGCTTCGCGTTCGCGCTCCTTTATGCGTGCTGTAACCTGACTCTGGGGCTTGGGCATTTGGGGACTCCCCTCATGCTCGGCGTGTTCTTCTTCGCTTGCGCGCTCTCCCTCGTCCACCGCTTCTATGCTTCGGGCATCCGCAAGGCGAACCTCCTCTCGGCGTTGCCTCTGCTTGCGGCAGGGCTGTTCGGCGCGGCGGCGATCGCCGTGAACGGCGCATTTGTCATTCTTACGGCGGGGCTTGTCGCGCTGTTCGCGCTCGGCATGTACCGCCAGCAGAAGGCAAAACAATATCATCTCGAAAAGATCGCGGAGGAGCCTGCGCCCGCGCCCATGCCTGTGCCCGACGCCGTTTCCGCGTCCGTTGCAGAGGGCGGGGAAGAGCCGCCTCTCACGCCCGAACAGCGCGCGGGAAAGACGGTCGCGGAATACCGCTTCCGCAACCTTGCGGCGCCCCTTCTGTTCTTCTCGGGGCTGATCGTGGGCATCTTCCTGTTCGTGCTCATCGGAATGCTGCCCGCATACTATGCGTATTTGCGGTTCTACGATAACCCCGCTTCCCCTTCGATGAATGTCTTCGCGCTCGCGTGGAAGACCTTTGCGAACGGCTTCGTCGGCGCGAACCCGTCGGTTGCGGGAAGTTCGTGGTCGTTCTTCTATAAACTCTTCGAGGGCGAGGGCACGGCGTATGCCGTCACGGGCCTCACGGTCAACTGGATCGCCATTCTCGCCGCGCTCGCGGGCGTCGTCTACTGCGTTGTCCGCCTCGTGCTGCTCCTCACCAAGAAGGCGGATGAAAAGACGGTGCGCGTCGCGCTCCGCCGCACCCTCATCCCGCTCGTTCTTCTCTGCCTCTCGCTCATCACCGCGGCTTGCGTGAAGTATGCCGTCGGGTTTATCCTGCTCGCATGGCTCTTCGCCTTCGTGCTCGCCGCGAACATCTTCGGCGACAGCTTCGAGGGGAAGACGGCGAAAGCCGTGAACATCGCGGGGATCGCGGGGATCGTGCTGCTCGTCGCAGTGTTCGCGCTGCTCTTCGTCTTTACGGTCTCCATTCCGCTTCCCGCGACCCTTGTCGGTAAGATCTTTTAACGGAAATTCATACAAAAGGAGAAAGATATGATCGCAAAGATCGTATGTTATGCGTTGAACGGGCTGGAAGGCGTCCCCGTGGAAGTGGAGACGGACGTCAACAAAGGCGTTCCTTCCTACGACATGGTGGGGCTTCCCGATCCCGCGGTGAAGGAGAGCAAGGAGCGCGTGCGCTCCGCCCTCAAAAACAGCGGACTGCTCTTCCCCATGAACCGTATCACCATCAATTTTGCGCCCGCCGACATCAAAAAAGAGGGGGCTTCCTTCGATCTCGCCGTGGCGATCAGCCTTTTGAAAGCGAGCGAACAGCTCATCGGGGCGGACGTGAAGGAGACGGTCTTCTTGGGCGAGCTTGCGCTCAACGGCGATCTTCGCCCCGTGGCGGGGCTTCTGCCCATTCTCATCTCGGCGAAGGGGCACGGGTTCACCCGCTTCGTCATTCCCGCCGCGAACGCGAAGGAAGCGCGCTATCTCGGCGGCGCGGAGATCTACCCCGCGGAGACGCTCGGCGACGTGGTGAAGCACCTTCTGGGCATTGCGCCCATTCTCCCGCTCGAAACGGCGTACTTCGTGCCGCATACGGGCGCGCACGTCTCCGCCGATCTCAAATTCGTCAAGGGGCAGCCTATGGCGCGGCGGGCGTTGGAGATCGCCGTCGCGGGAGGGCACAATCTCCTGCTCTCGGGGCCTCCCGGCGCGGGCAAGACCATGCTTGCGCGCTGTATCCCCACCGTCATGCCCGATCTTACCTTCGACGAGGCGTTGGAGATCACCAAGATCCACTCCGTCGCGGGGGTCTTGGGCGAGGAGGGGATCGTCTCGGAACGTCCCTTCCGCACCCCTCACCACACGGCGACCACCGTCTCCATGTGCGGCGGGGGGAACCGCGTCGTGCACCCCGGGGAGATCTCCCTTGCGCACGGCGGCGTGCTCTTTTTGGACGAACTGCCCGAATATAAGCGCTCCACGCTCGAAGCGCTCCGCCAACCCCTCGAAGACGGCAAGATCACCGTCTCGCGGGCGGGCGGCACCTTCACCTATCCCGCGCGCTTCATGCTCTGCGCGAGCATGAATCCCTGCCCCTGCGGGAACTACGGCTCCTCCTCGCGCACCTGTTCTTGCACGCCCGCCGAGATCAGGCGGTATCGGAGGAAGATCTCCGGCCCTCTTCTCGACAGGATCGACTTACAGGTCGAGGTGGACGATATCGACTACGACGAGCTGACTTCCCGCGACGAGCAGGAGAGTTCGGATACCGTGAAGGCGCGCGTGGACGCCGCGCGGCGCATTCAGCGCACCCGTTTCGAGGGGGCGGGCATCAACACCAACGCGGAGATGGGGGAGAAGGAGATCGCGGAGTTCTGCGCGCTCACCCGCGAGGGGGACGAGATCCTTCGCGCCGCCTTCGAGCGCATGCATCTTTCGGCGCGGGCGCGTTCCCGCATCATCAAGGTCGCGCGGACGATCGCCGATCTCGATTCCAGCGAAGATATCCTACCGAGGCACGTGTTCGAGGCGGTCTCTTACAGGATCTTCGATCAGATCTGACATGACATACAACGCGGACGAGAGGGCGTACCTGTGGCTGTGCGCTTGTACAAAGACGGACTACCGTGAACGCGTCGCACTGCTTCGCGCCCATTCTCCGCTCGATCTTTTGGAGCGCGCCGAGGAGCTGTTTCCCGCCCTCGTCCACGAGCCGCAGGGCAAGTTTTCCCCCTCGCGCGCGGAGCGGGAGAGGGAGGCGGACGGGGCGATCGGACTTCTCGCAGAGAAAGACGCGTTCGCCGTCACTCTCCTCTCTTCGGACTATCCCGAGGCGCTCAAACACATTTCGCTGCCTCCGCTCGTCCTGTACGGGGCGGGGAGGCGCGAACTTCTGCAAATGAGAAAATTCTGCGTCGTCGGTTCCCGTATCATCCCCCCGTGGGCGGCAAAGACGGGGCGGGCGATCTCGGAAGAGCTTTCCTCTCGCTTCGCCGTTGTCACGGGGCTTGCCGAGGGCGGCGATCTTGCGGCGGTCGAGGGCGCGGTAAAGAGCGGCAATCTCATCTGCGTGCTCCCCTGCGGGCTGGACGAGTGCTATCCCGCGGCGCACGCGGCGTGGAAGGAGACGGTGAGAAAGAGCGGATTGCTCCTCACGGAGTGCTCCTTCGGGCAGACGGCGATGAAGTTCTCCTTTCATGCGCGCAACCGCCTGCTCGCCGGGCTTTCGGAGGGCGTGCTCGTGCTCTCCGCGGCAAAGCGGAGCGGCACGCTCATCACCGCAAACTATGCGCTGGACGCGGGCAGAGACGTGTTCGCACTGCCGCACAACGTGGGCGCGGCACAGGGCGAGGGGTGCAACGAACTCATCAAGCAGGGCGCATACCTTGCGACGGACGCGGGGGATATCCTCTCCGTCTACGGCATGGAACGAAGGGAGAGCGGGCAGACGGAGCTTTCGCCCGACGAGGCGAAGACGCTTCGCATTCTCCGCGATCTCGGAGAGGTGCACCTCGCCGAGCTTGCCGCCCGCGCAGATATGAAAATTTACGAAGTCTCCGCGCTTCTTTCCGCGCTCGAACTCAAAGGGCTTGCGGTAAAGTCGGGCGGCAACAAATACAGCGCAGTCTAAAATTCGCAATAGAGGTTTATCAAAGAATGGATCTTATCATCGTGGAATCGCCGAGCAAGGCAAAGACAATTTCGAGATATTTGAAGGGCAAGTATCGCGTGGACGCTTCGGGCGGACACATCCGCGATCTGCCGCAGAAGAAGTTAGGCGTCTCGATAGAGAACAATTACGAGCCGCGCTACGTCACCTCTCCCGGGAAGGAAGAGACGATACGGCGGCTGACGGAGGAGGCGCAGCGCGCGGGAAGGGTGTATCTCGCGACCGACCCCGACCGCGAAGGCGAGGCGATCTCGTGGCACCTGCAATCCGTTCTCGGCTTGGACGAGGAGGGAGAGAACCGCATCGAATTCAACGAGATCTCCCCCAAAGCGGTGGAAAAGGCGCTGAAAAATCCGCGCAAGATCAACTATAATCTCGTGGACGCGCAGCAGGCGCGCAGGGTGCTCGACCGTCTCGTCGGGTACAAGCTCTCCCCTTTGCTCAACAACAAGATCCAGAACGGGCTTTCCGCGGGGCGCGTGCAGTCGGTCGCGCTTCGGCTCGTCGTCGAGCGCGAGCGGGAGATCTCCGCCTTCGTTCCCGAGGAATATTGGACGATCTCGGCGGAGTTGCAGGATCCCGCGGGCAAGTTCTCTCCCTTCCGCGCCCTGCTCGAAAAAAAGAAGGATAAGAAATTCAAGGCGACCTGCAAGGCGCAGGCAGACGAGGCGCTCGCCGCGCTCCGCGCGGGGAAATACGTCGTTTCCTCCGTGAAAAAGACGGTGGCAAGATCGCACGCGCCCGCGCCCTTCACGACGAGTACGCTTCAACAGGACGCCTCCAATAAACTGGGCATGACGGCGCCCGAGACCATGCTGATGGCGCAGCACCTCTACGAGGGCATGGACCTCGAAGGGGAGGGGCATGTCGCGTTCGTGACCTATATCAGAACGGATTCCACCCGCGTCTCCGCAGACGCGCAGGCGGCGGCGAGGGAGTATATCGAGGAGAAGTTCGGCAAGGAATATCTCCCCGAAAAGCCCAACTATTACGCCTCGAAGAAGGGCGCGCAGGACGCGCACGAGGCCATTCGCCCCATCGACCTTTCCCGCACGCCCGAGTCGGTGAAGAAACTGCTCGACAGAAAGCACTACAACATCTACAAGCTCATTTACGAGCGGTTCATCGCCTCGCAGATGGCGGAAGCGCAATACGACGCCATGCAGATCGAGATCGCCAACGGCGACTACGGCTTGAAAGCGAGCGGCAGGGCGCTGCGGTTCGCGGGCTTCACCGCGATCTATGCGGACGCGCGCAAAGAGGACGAGGACGAGACGAAGGGGCTTCTTCCCGCGCTCGACGAAGGGCAGCCCCTCTCCGCGCTTTCCCTCGGCGGCGAGCAAAAATTCACGAAGCCGCCCGTGCGCTATACCGACGCTTCCCTCGTGAAGGCGATGGAAGATAAGGGCATCGGCAGACCTTCCACCTACGCCTCCATCATCTCCGTGCTCACCAAGCGCAAGTATGTGGAGAAGGACGGAAAGTACATGAAGCCGACGGAGATCGCCTACCGCATCACCGACATGCTCGTGAAGTACTTTACCGACGTCATGGACGTGGGCTTCACCGCCGAAATGGAGGAGAAGCTCGACGAGATCGAGGACGGCGGAAAGGATTGGCATTCCATCATCGCGGCGTTCTACCCGCCCTTTGAGGAAAAACTCCGCTTCGCCAATACCGACGGCGATGAACCGACCGACATCATTTGCGAAAAGTGCGGGCACCCTATGGTGCGGAAGGCGGGCAAATACGGCAAATATCTTGCCTGTTCCAACTATCCCGCCTGCTCCAACATCATCAGCGAGGGCGAGGCGGAGCTTTCCGATACGCCCTGCCCCAAGTGCGGCGCGCTCATGGTCATCAAGACGGGCAGATACGGCAAATTCCTCGCCTGCCCCAACTATCCCGCCTGCAAGTCTACCCTTCCCCTCGGAGAGGAGAAGGAGGAGGACGTGTTTGAAGGCGTCTGCCCCGAATGCGGCAAGCCCACCAAACAGCTCAAAACCAGAACGGGCAAGATCTATTACGGGTGCAGCGGATATCCCGCATGCAAATTCATGAGCTGGGGCGTTCCGACGGGCGAAAAGTGCCCGAAGTGCGGCGCGGCCCTCGTGAAAACGGCGCGCGGCAGCGTGCGCTGTTCGGGCAAGGAATGCACCTACCGCGTTCCCGCGGAGAGAAAGAAGGGGAAGGCGTGAGCGTCACGGTGATCGGCGCGGGTCTCGCGGGGAGCGAGGCGGCGTACTTTCTTGCGACGCACGGCGTTCAAGTCGTGCTCGCGGATATGAAGCCCCGCCTTACGCCCGCGCACAAGAGCGAGGCGCTGTGCGAGCTTGTCTGCTCCAATTCTTTGAAGAGCGACGACGCCTACGGCAACGCGTGCGGACTGTTGAAGGAGGAGATGCGCAGGCTCTCCTCTCTCACAATGGAGGCGGCGGAGCATTCCCGCGTGCCTGCGGGCGGCGCGCTCGCCGTGGACAGGGAGAAATTCTCGGCGTACGTCACGGAGAAACTGCGCGCGCACCCCGACATTCAAATCGTGAGCAGGGAAATAGAGGAGTTGCCCGAGAAGGGGATCGTCGCGACGGGTCCGCTCACTGCGGGAGGGCTGTTCGAGGCGATCAAAAAAAGGTTCGGCATGCTCCACTTCTACGACGCGTCCGCGCCCGTCGTCTCGGCGGAGAGCGTCGATCTTTCGCACACGTTCACGCAGGATCGCTACGGAAGGGGCACGGGAGGCTATCTGAACTGTCCGCTCACGCGGGAGGAATACGAAGGATTCGTACGTGCGCTCGTCTCGGCGGAACGCGCGACGTTGCATGAATTTGAAAAGGGAGAAATTTTCGAGGGCTGTATGCCCGTCGAAGTGATGGCGGCGCGGGGAACGGACACCCTGCGCTTCGGCACCTTTAAGCCCGTGGGACTTCGCGACGGCGGCGTCCGCCCCTATGCCGTGCTCCAACTCAGGAAGGAGAACGCGGAGGGGAAGAGCTACGGGCTTGTGGGCTGCCAGACCAACTTGAAGTTCGGCGAACAGCGGCGGGTGTTCGGCATGATCCCCGCGCTCGCGCATGCGGAGTTCGAGCGCTACGGCGTGATGCACCGCAATACCTATCTCGAAGCGCCCTCGTGCCTCAATGCGGATTTCTCCGTGAAGGGCAGCCCCGATCTCTTCTTCGCGGGGCAGATCGCGGGCGTCGAAGGATACGTCGAAAGTGCGGCGAGCGGGCTTCTTACGGGGTACCATGTCCTGAACCGCCTGCGCGGAAAGCCTTCCGTGATCCCGCCCGATACGACGGTGATCGGCGCGCTCTCGAACTATATTTCCGCGCCGAATGCAAATTTTCAGCCCATGAACGCCAACTACGGCGTGCTCGCGGGGGGATTCGAGGACGTGCGCGACAAGAAGGAACGCAGAAAATTGCTCGCGGAACGCTCTTTCGCCGAGATCGAGCGTTTCAAAGCGAAGGTACTTGGGTAAATAATAAGGGAATACGTGCCCTTCGGGGCGGAGGTCTATATGGAATTTCGCGGAACAACCATCTGCGCCGTAAAAAAGGACGGCATTACGGCGATCGCGGGGGACGGGCAGGTCACGATGGGCGAGTCCGTCGTCTTCAAGAATACGGCGATCAAAGTAAGAAGGATCTACGGGGGCAAGGTCATTTTGGGCTTTGCAGGCTCCGTGACGGACGCGTTTTCGCTCTCCGAGCGGTTTGAAGGCATGCTCAACAAGTTTGCGGGCAACCTCATGCGCTCCGCGGTGGAACTCGCCGACCTGTGGCGCAGCGACAAGATCGGCAGAAAGCTCGACGCCATGATGATCACGGCGGATAAGGATACGCTGCTCATTCTCTCGGGAACGGGGGAGGTCATCGAACCCGACGAGGGCATTTGCGCCATCGGAAGCGGCGGAAATTACGCTTTGGCGGCGGCGCGCGCTCTCGCGCAGAATACCGGATTCGGCGCGGAGGAGATCGCGAGGAAGGCTTTGAAGATCGCCTCGGAGATTTGCGTTTATACGAACGACCATATCATTTGCGAAACGGTTTGAACGCATATCTGCTTCGCAATCCTGCGTCGTGCTTGCGTTTCCCTTCGGTCGCGTACGGAAAGAGTACGCTCCCGTCAGGGAAGCCGCGCATTCCTTGTCTTGCTCGCATCTATGCGCTCAAACTTCGAGGAAATTTTCTGTGTCGGAATACTGCGTCGTGCTTGCGTTTCTCTTCGGTCGAGTACGAAAAGGGTACGCTCCCGTCAGGGAAGCCGCGAATTTTTGCAGATTTTCCGTCGCTGCGCCCCCACCACCGCCTACGGCGGAGCCTCCCCCCCCCCGCGGGAGGGGAGGCCTATCGGGAAGAAGCCGTTTATGAATAAGGAGATATCATGGATCTTTCACCCAAACAAATAGTAAACGAACTCAACAAGCACATCATCGGGCAGGAGGAGGCGAAAAAGGCGGTCGCGATCGCGCTCAGAAACCGCTATCGCCGCGCACAGCTCTCTCCCGAACTGCGCGATGAGATCACGCCCAAAAACATCATCATGAAGGGTCCCACGGGCGTGGGCAAGACGGAGATCGCGCGTAGGCTCGCAAAGCTCGTGAAGGCGCCCTTCATCAAGGTGGAGGCAACGAAATACACCGAGGTCGGCTACGTCGGAAAGGACGTCGAGGGCATGGTGCGCGATCTCGTCGAGTGCGCGATCAGGCTTGTCAAAGACGAGAAAACGGCGGAGGTCTCCGTGAAGGCGACGGAGGCGGCGGAGCAACGCATGCTCAAACTGCTCGTCGAGATGAAAAAGAACGAGCGCGGCGAGCTTGACCGCAAGATCTTCGAGGACAATCTGCTTTCTTCTCTGCGCAAGGGCGTTTTCGACAATACGGTGATCGAGGCGGACGTGAAGGACGAGATGAAGAACATGGAGCTTGTCCCCGGCGGCGCGGCGATCAACTTGGGGTCTATCTTCGGCGAAATGCTTCCCGCAAGGCACAAGAAGCGCAAGCTCACCGTGAAGGAGGCGATGAAGATCTTCGTTGCCGAGGAAGCGGAAAAACTCATCGACGACGACGCCGCCACCGAGGAAGCGCTGCGCCGCGCAGAAAACGACGGCATCATCTTTATCGACGAGATCGATAAGATCGCGGGGAAGGGCAATACGTCGGGCGCGGACGTCTCCCGCGAGGGCGTGCAGAGGGATATCCTGCCCATCGTGGAGGGGAGTACGGTCATGACGAAGTACGGCCCCGTCAAGACGGACTACATGCTCTTCATCGCGGCGGGGGCGTTCCATGTCGCACGCGTGGAGGATCTCATTCCCGAACTTCAAGGCAGGTTCCCCGTTTCCGTGGAGCTGAAATCACTCACCAAGCAGGACTTCGTGGAGATCCTCACGAACACCGAGCATTCGCTCACCCAGCAGTATGCGGTACTGCTCGCCGTGGACAATATCGACCTCAAATTCACGCCCGACGCGATCGAGGCGATCGCAGAGATCTCCGAGGAGATCAATTTGACGAGCGAGGACATCGGCGCGCGCAGACTGCACACCGTGATGGAATATCTTTTGGAGGATATCTCCTACAACGCGGGCGGCGGCGATTATCCCGTCATCCCCGTGGAGATCAACCGCGCCTATGTCGAGGAACACCTCAAAAACATGACGAAAGACAGAAATTTGAAAAAGTACGTGTTGTGATTCACAAATTTTGTTTTGCTTGGGGTCTACCGCGTCATTCCGAACCCACGCAGTGGGGGAGTGAATCCCCTAATACGAAGTCCGAACATCGCAAAACAAAATTTCGTGAGGGGTTAGTGTTGTACATCTCAAAGCCTTGTCGCCCGCTGGACTTGTCTGTCCTCAAAGACAGTAAGGCAACAGGGCTTGCCAAATTGGGGCGCGCACGGCGGAAGTGAATTCCGCCTAACGCAAGAATTGGGTTCACAAATTTTGTTTTGCGAGAAGGAGCGCCGTGTCATTCCGACCCCACGCAGTGGGGGAGAGAATCCCCTCAAACGAAGTCCAAACATCGCAAAACAAAATTTCGTGAGGAAATAAGCGTTTATGCCTTCATTTTCTTGTTCTCTCATTCGTTTCATCGGACAAGAAGCCGAAAGGGTTCGGCGACTTGGGGCGCGCACGGCGCATTCTAAATACGTCATGTTGCCCCGCCCGCACGTTCCATTTTGCCGAAGGGCGGCACGAGGGGCAACGCCCCGAAGTAGCGGAGGCGAAGCCGAAGTCGAAACATCACCGCATTATAATAAGGTGATACTTCGACACGCCTCGTTCCTCGGCGGCTCAGTATGACGTTATCAGAATAGTGCGCGCGGGGAAGTATGACGTTTTTAGAAATTCAACCCCCATCAGTCACCTATGGTGACAGCTTCCCCCTTGCTACGGCGGAGCCTCCCCACTCCATAGATGGGGGAAGCTATTGCGATATTTGCTTTCTTCAATCGCTTATTGTTGGATGCAAGGGTGGTGAATTTTCACAAAAGTTGTTTTCTGTAACGAGCAGAGAAAGGAGTTATCATGATCAACATACCCAAAGGCTGTAAGGATATGCTCCCCGCAGACGGGGCGACGTGGCGCACCGTCGAGGAAACGGCGCGGGAAGTCGCGGAAGAATACAACTTCAAGGAGATCCGCACGCCCACGTTCGAGCACACCGAGCTTTTTGCGCGCGGCGTGGGGGACACGACGGACGTCGTGACGAAGGAGATGTACACCTTTCTCGACAAGGGAGGCCGTTCGATCACGCTCCGTCCCGAGGGGACGGCGGGCGTTGCGCGCGCTTTCATCGAAAACGGGTTGCAGGGGGGCGTGATGCCCTTCAAAGTTTTCTATCTCATCTCCGCGTTCCGCTACGAGAGACCGCAGGCGGGCAGGCTGAGGGAGTTCCACCAATTCGGCGCCGAGCTTTACGGCTCGGATTCCCCCGCTGCGGACGCCGAGGCGATCCTCTTCGCGAACCGTTTTCTCGAAAAATTGCAGATCGGCGACAGCGTCGAGCTGCGTATCAATTCCATCGGCTGTAAGCACTGCCGCGCGAAGTATGCCGACGCGCTCAGGGAGTATTTCCGACCGCATATCGGCGAAATGTGCGAGGATTGCCGCGCCCGCTTCGAGAAAAATCCCCTCCGCATGCTCGACTGCAAGAACGAGGGCTGCAAGCGGTACACCGCTCACGCGCCGAGCATGCTCGACTACCTCTGCGACGACTGCCGCACCCACTTCGAGAAGCTGAAATCGCTTCTGACCGCGGCGGAAGTTTCGTTCACCGTCGATCCCCGCATCGTGCGCGGTCTCGATTATTACACCCGCACCGTGTTTGAGTTCACGACCGATCTCATCGGCGCGCAATCCACCGTTCTCGGCGGCGGGAGATACGACGCGCTCATCGAACAGCTCGGCGGAAGATCCACCCCCGCGGTGGGATTTGCGGCGGGCATCGAAAGGCTGATCCTCGCGATGGACGCGAAAGAGGTCCCCATCATCGAACGCCTGCCCGACGTCTATGTCGCGGGCATGGATGAGGCGTCGCGCACGCGCGCTATGATCGTCGCGGAGCAGCTGCGCAGGCGGGGCTACATCGTCGAGTGCGATCTCATGGATCGTTCGGTGAAGGCGCAGTTCAAGTATGCGGACAAGCTCTATGCGAGCAAAGTCATCGTCATCGGCGAGAACGAGCTGAAAGAGGGGGCGGTCGAGATCAAAGATATGAGCAAATCGCTTTCTCGGCGCGTGAAATTCGATGAAATTGCACAATATTTTCCCAAGAGGTGATATATGATCAAAGAGATCTCAGGACAGGAATTGGACGCGCTCGTGGAAAAGGGCGGCAAGGTGGTGTGCGACTTCTGGGCAAGCTGGTGCGGCCCCTGCCGCATGCTCGCGCCCGTCGTGGAGAAACTTTCCGAAGAGTTCGAGGGCAGGGCGGAGTTCGTTAAAGTCAACGTAGACGAGAACGGCGACCTCGCCGCGTCGCTCGGGATCTTCTCCATTCCCGACATCTATGTCTTTGCGGACGGGCAGGTGAAGACGCACAGTCTCGGGTTTGTTCCCGAGGAGCAGCTTCGCGCCTTCTTCAAGGAAAATCTGTAAAAAAAGAGAAAAATGTCCGTCCCCCTTCCCGCACGCGGGAAGAGGGACGGTTTTTTATGGCGGTCAAAATTATTTTGCGGAACGGTTGATGAGCTTTAAGAGTCCGTAGATCTGTTCGATCTCCATTGCATCCATATGGTTCAGCTCATGGATGATCCGTTTGTATTCCACGGGATAGCGAAAATCTTCTTCAAAAAATTCCGCGAGCGAGATATGAAAATATTCACAAAAGTTGAAAAGTCCTTCGAGCGACGGGAGGCTTTTCCCGTTCTCGATCTGGTTGATATATTCCGTGCTCTGCCCGAGTGCGAGACTTAATTTCCTGCCCGAAATGTTGTGCGCAAGCCGTATCGCGGCATAGCGTTCTTTAATGAAGTTCTTATCCATACTATCATTTTATAGTATGCACAAAAATAATCTACATATTTTTTCTATTGATTACTTGACATACATATTATAAATATGTATAATGTTGATTGTAAATATTTTTGATAGTAACAAATAAGGAGGAAAAAATGGAAGAACTTGTAGGCAAGAAGCTCAGGCACAAAAATTTCGGCGAATGTGTTGTATTATCCTGTCAGGGCGACTACTTGGCCGTGCAACTTCATGGCGGGACGGCAACATTTATCGTGCCCGACGTCTTCTATGGAGGACTTTCGGCAATAGATCCCGGGGATAAGGTAAAAATCGAAAGAGCGATCGAGAATTGGAAGAAAACGGCTTCCGCGGAGCAGCTTGGAAGATTTGAACGATACTACGCAAAAAAGGAGCAGGAGCGCAAGATAGAGGAAGAGATCCGTCTGAAAAAAGAGGAGGAGCAAAGAGCCAAATGTCTCGAAGAGGAGAAGGCAGATCGAGCGAATTATCGCGAGCTGGCCTGTGCTTACGTGGAAACATATCACCGTGCTTGTGCTTGCCTGCACGGGTGCTCTATTCGGGCTTTTGGGGACTATTTTCTGCCTTGTTAATTGTGGCGTAGGGACAAAAGAGATTGATTTATTTTTCGCATTTTATGTCATTCTCGGCTTCGGCGGAGTGGCTGTTTCTCTCGTCGAAGGGTTCGCAATCTTTTTCCGTAGATTTTTTGGAAAGATGATTATGATATTCGGTCTTTTATTGCAAGTCGGATTATTGATCGAAAGTATCGTCATGTTTCAAGAATTTGGACTTATCCAAACGATATTTCAACCGGAAATGATGCAGTTAGATCCGAAGCCGGCAGTCCAGATGCTCTTTATCATTTTTGCGTGTATCACATTGGTCGTGCAGGCTGTCTTTGCCCTATTTGCCGGGACGCATAAGAAGCTGTCATTGGAGGCAATTTGCAACGGCAGGTGATTTTTTTACCGTTTACAATGGGAAATTTCCGTGAGAACGCTTGCGTCTTTTGGAACAGTGCGCTATAATAAGTTCGATCGAATATTCTTTGGGGCGGAGTGAAAGTCTCCACCGGCAGTAAAGTCTGCGAAGAAGCGTGCGCTTCCCGAACGGGTGCGATTCCCGTACCGACGGTATAGTCCGGATGAGAAAAGATGGCAAAAAATTTCCGCCCCGCTTTTTTTGCGGGGCTTTTTTTTCAAAGAATATCCGAAAAAATGCAAGAGGTATTCTTATGAAGGAAAAAACGAAGCAGGTTTTAAGGTCTCACTTTTCGGCGACGCACATCGCGTATATGGCGCTCTTTACGGCGCTTGCGTTCGTCGTCACCTTTCTCGAATTCCCCATTTTCCCCGCGGCGCCCTTTTTGAAGCTCGACTTCGCCAACGTCTTTTTCATGATCGAAGGGTTCATCTTCGGACCTGTCGAGGCGGTCTTCTCCATCGGCGTGAAGGAGCTTTTGTGCCTTGCGAAGTCCTCTTCGGGCGGCGTGGGGGAACTTGCGAACTTTATCATGTCGGCGGCGTACGTTTTCATTCCGTCCATCGCGTACCGCTTCAAGAAGGGCAGATGGTGGGTCGCTCTATATCTTGTCGCCGCCTGCATTTTGCAAATTGCGGTGAGCCTTCCCGTCAACCGCTACATCAACTTCCCCTTCTTCGTGGGAAGCGCGGCGGGGGAGTTTTTCTCCTCGCTCTGGGCGTATGTGCTCGCCTTCAACGCGATAAAGGGCGTTGCGGTGAGCCTTCTCGTCTTTCTCGTCTATAAGCCGCTTTCGAGGCTCATTCGGGCGACGGAACGGCGCGTGGGAAGGGGCGCGGCGAAAAAGGAAAAAAATTCGTGAAGATCGCGCGAGAGCCGTCCCATTCTGGGCGGCTCTCGCGCGGAAAAATTCTTCTTGATTCTTCTTGCCAAATTTCTTTCCATGCGGTATAATATCTCTCGTATGGCTGTGTTTGTTTCACACTCCGAACGGGAGACTTTTTTATGGGCAAAGGAGTACGCGAAGGGGCTTTCCCCCTTCGACGTCGTGCTTCTCAAAGGAGAAATGGGCGCGGGGAAAACCATTCTCGCGAAGGGTATGATCGCGGGCATGGGTATCTCGGATGAGGTCACAAGCCCGACATATGCCTATGTGAACGAATACGGCGGGCGCGTGTTTCATTTCGATTGCTACCGCGTCGAGAGCGAGGCGCAGGCGCTCGGGCTGGGGCTTGCGGACTACTTCGGGCGGGGCGTTTGTATCATCGAATGGAGCGAAAACATCGCGGGGCTTCTTCCCGCGGGGGCAAAGGTCGTGAAGATCTCGGGCGAAGAAGGCGTACGGGAGATCGAATTTTGAAATTTCTTGCCATAGATACGAGCGCGAAGGCGCTCACCATCGTCGCCGTGAACGGCGAAAAGCGCGTCCACTTTTCGGAGGACTGCGCCATGCAGCACTCCGTCCGTCTTTTTCCCGAGCTTGACGGCGTTCTCGCGCGCGCGGAACTTTCCCTTCGTGACTGCGAGATGATCGCGTGCGTGGTCGGCCCCGGCTCGTTCACGGGGATACGGATCGGGATCTCGGCGGTCAAGGGGCTGTGCTTCGCTTCCGCAAAGCCCGCCCTTGCCCTCACCTCTTTCGACGCGCTCGCATATGCTGACGAGAGAGAGGATAAGATCGCCGTCGTCGACGCGGGTCACGGGTTTCTCTATGCCGAAGGTTACGGCGCGGCGAGCCTTGCACGCGGATATTATTCTTCGGAAGAGATCCTTTCCCTCATGCAAAAGACGGGCGCGCCCGCGGTCGCGGGGGGAGCGATCGGCTTTCCCGCAGAGTGCGCGGACGCCGCGCTCGGGCTTGAACGCGCCGCAAGCGCGCTGTTTCATCGCGCGGGGAGCGCCGAACTTCTCTCCGCGCTCTACCTGCGGAGATCCAACGCGGAGGAGGGGAGATGAACGGCAGAGCTTGGACGATGAACGATATCGACGGCATCGCCGCGCTCGAAGAGGAGTGCTTTTCCGACCCGTGGAGCCGCAGATTGCTCGCGGAGAGCTTTCTCTCCGATCGGTTTTACGGCGTTGTTTTGGAGGAGAACGGGACGCTCGCCGCATACGGCGGCGTGAGCGTCGTGTGCGAGGATGCAGAGATCCAGCTGATCGCGGTGAGGGAAATGTATCGCCGCTGCGGAAGGGGGAGGGCGATCCTCGAAGATCTCATCTCCATCGCCCGCGCGAAGGGGGCGCGCCGCATATTTTTGGAGGTGCGCGTCTCCAACGCCGCCGCGCAGATCCTGTATCTCAAAAGCGGGTTCCGCGGGCTGTACTGCCGCAGCCGCTACTATCCCGACGGGGAGGACGCCATCGTCATGATGAAGGAGCTTTGAGTGGGGCTTTCGTATCTGCAAAGAGGGGAGGGAAGAGACCTTTTGATGCTGCACGGCTACCTCTCCTCAAAAGAAAGTTTCTACCCGCAGATAGCGTATTTTTCCAGATTCTACCGCGTTACCGCGATCGACTTCCCGGGCATGGGTGGGGCGGACGCGCTCACGGAGCCGTATTCCGTTTCCGACTATGCCGACTGGACGGCGCGGGCGCTCGGCCTTCTTCATCTCGAAAAGCCCCTCGTTTTGGCGCACTCCTTCGGCGGGAGGGTGACGCTCAAACTCCTCTCCCGCGGGGATATCTTCGAGCGCGCCGCCATCGTCGGCTGCGCGGGGATCGTCCCCAAGCGGACGGTGCGCTACCGCCTCCGCGTGAAGAGCTACCGCCTCGTGAAAAAGATCGCGCCGCGCTTTGCGGAGGCGCATTTCGGGAGCGAAGAATACCGCGCGCTCTCCCCTGTCATGCGGGAGAGCTATAAGAAGATCGTCAACGAGGATCTAAGGGAGGACGCCGCGAAGATAAGGCGGCCCGTTCTCTTCCTCTGCGGCGATCGGGACAGGGAGACCCCGCTCTCTTCCGCTCGTATCCTGAATGGGGCGGTGAGGGGTTCCCGCCTTGTGATTTTGAAGGGCTGCGGGCACTTCGCCCACCTTGATGATCCGCTTGCCGTACAGCTTGCGGTGGAGGAATTTTACAATGCCAATGAGTGAAGCGTTTCCCATAGCCGCCGCGCATGCAGTCTTGCTCGCCGTCTTCTTCTTTTTGACGGCGCAGCCCCTTCTCGGCATTTTACAGCAGGAAACGTACAGCGGCCGCTCGATGTGGCGCTGGTTCTATAAAAAGGGGAACGTGCTCCGAAAGAGATATTCCCTGCTCACGCTCGCGCTCGTCTTGATCGCGGCGCTCCTCTCGCTGTGCTTTTCCTTCGCGGGCGCGGAGATCGCCCGCCTCGTCGCGACCGCAGGCTGTGCGGGAATGTGCGTGCTCTTCGCCTATTCCTTCCGCCACGCGCTCAAAGTGCCCTTCCGATACACCAATCGCGCGAAACGGCTCTCCGTGTGCTATGTGTTCTTTACGGCGGCGATCCTGTTCGGCGTGGACGTGGGGCTGTATTTTGCGGCGGAGGCGATCGCAACACCCGTGGCAAGGGCGCTCCTGCGCGCCGTTCCGCTTTCCCTCGCGCCCCTCGCCTTCCCCGCGATCCTCGCTGCGGCGAACCGTGCGATGAAGCTCTATGAGAACCCGCGCAACCGCCGCTTTCTCGCCCGCGCGAAGAAGATGCTCGCCGAGAGCGACTGCATCAAAGTCGGCATTACGGGTTCCTTCGCAAAGACGAGCGTCAAACATTTCGCGGCGAAGATGCTCTCTGCAAAATACCGCGTCATCGCGACGCCCGCCTCCTTCAACACGCCTATCGGGATCGCGCGGTGCGTCGCCAAAGGCGGGCTGGACTGCGATATCTTTCTCGCCGAAATGGGCGCGAGACAGACGGGAGATATCGCGGAGCTTTGCGACATGGTATGCCCAAAATACGCCGTGGTGACGGGGATCTGCGCACAGCATCTCGAAACGTTCGGCAGCCTCGCCACGATCGTGCGCGAAAAGGGCGTGCTCGCAAAGCGGGCGGAGAAGGTCGTCCTCGGGGCGACGGCGAACAGCCTCGCAAAGGAGGGCGCGCTCGTCGAAGGGCGGGAATTTTCCGCCACGGATATCGTCTGCACCGCCGAGGGAACGGATTTCGAGCTTCACATCGGCGAAAACCAAGCGCACATTCATACGCCCCTTCTGGGGCGGCACGCGGCGGAGGACATCGCGCTTGCGGCCGCGCTCTGCGTTATGCTCGGCATGGCGTTCGAGGACGTCGTTGCCGCCGTCCCTTCTCTCGAACCCGTGCCGCACCGCCTCGAACACATCGAGGTGAACGCGGTGCATATTCTCGACGATTCCTATAATTCCAACGTGATGGGCGCGCGCGACGCGGTGGAGACGTTGAAGCTGTTTTCGGGGAAAAAGTTTGTGGTCACGCCCGGGCTTGTGGAGCTTGGGGAACTCGAAGAGAAGGAGAACGCCGCGATCGGGGCGACGCTTGCGGGTTTGGACGGCGTGATCCTCGTGGGCGAGACGCTCATCCTCTCCGTTCGGCAGGGCTATCTTGCCGCGGGCGGCGACGACAAGAAACTCAAAATCGTGCCCACGCTCAAAAAAGCGCAGGAGGCGCTTGCCGCCGAGATCGCCCCGGGCGACGCCGTGCTTTTTTTGAACGACCTTCCCGATAAATACCTGTAATTTCTTTTCTTGCGAACAGAACGACGGAAGTACCAAAGAAGAAAAAATTCTTCGGAGGTATTTTTTTATGCAGACCGTCGCCGTTTTTTTCGGAGGAAGATCGAACGAGAGGGAGATCTCCGTGATCACGGGGCTGTACGCCGTCAATCTCCTGCGGACGGGCGATCTCCGCGTCGTGCCCGTCTACCTTCCGCCCGAGGGGGGAATGGTCACGGGGAAGTTTTTAAGCCCCGCGCAGTTCAGAAAGGGCGCGCTGCCGCCCGCAAAGCCCGTTTTCTTCGGGGAAGGGTGCCTGCTCTATGGCAAGCGTCGCAAAAAGATCACCGTTTTCGCCGCGCTCAACTGCTGTCACGGCGGCATGGGGGAGGACGGCACCCTCTCCGCGCTTCTCCGCTGGTATCGCATCGCTTCCGCCTCGCCCGACGTACCCATGTCCGCGGTCTTTATGGATAAAACGCTCTCAAAGATCGCCCTGCGTGGCCTCAGGATCCCGACGGCGCGCGGCTTCTTCCTCTATGAGACCACATGGAAAGAGAGGGCGCAGGAGCAGGCGGAGGCGCTCGGGTATCCCCTCGTCGTGAAACCTGCGCGGCTGGGATCGAGCATCGGGATCAAGGTGGTGAAGGACAGGGAGGGGCTTTTCGAGGCGCTTGCGGGCGCCTTCCGCTTCGACGACCGCGTTCTCGTCGAGGAATATTTCGAGGGCAAGCGCGATATCAACTGCGCGGCGCGGAACGCGGGAGGACGCACCGAGCTTTCCCCCCTCGAAGAAGTCTTTTCGGAAGGGGAGATCCTCTCCTTTTCGGAGAAATACGAGGGCAGGGCGGCGAAACATCGCATTCCCGCGGATCTTCCCGAGGCGGTCGCATGCAGGATCCGCGAATATACCGCGCTCATCTATGAGACGTTCGGGGGAAGAGGGGTCGTGCGGGCGGACTTCCTCGTCGTCGGAGAAGACGTATATTTCAACGAGCTGAACACCGTCCCGGGGTCGCTCGCGTGCTACCTGTTCGGCGATACCCTCACAAAGAACAGGGAGTTTCTCCTCTCCCTCATTCGGGAGGCGCGCGCGGCGGAAGATAAGGAGAAGGAAGTGCTCGTCTCGGGGATCCTCGAAGGGAAGGTCTTTTCGGGGAAGAAGGGAAGATAATAAAACGGCTCCGTTCCCACAAAGGAACGGAGCCGCCGTTTACGGAGCGTGTTATTGTCTTCTCGTCTGCGCGAGGATGATGAAGAGAAAACGCAAAAAGTAGATGAGGGAGATGAGCATGGAGGCGACGTAAGTAAGAGCCGCCGCGGAGAGGACTTTCTTCACCCCGACCGCCTCTTCTTTATGCAGAATGCCGTCCTCTATGAGCATTTTTCTTGCGCGGCGGGAGGCGTTGAACTCCACGGGGAGCGTGACGAGCATGAAGAGCACGGCGGCGCCGTATAGCCCGATCCCGATGTACATGAGCACCTGCCCCGCCGAGATCGCGCGGGTGGACGTGAGGAAGAGATCGAGAAAGATCCCGATGATGATGAGGGGAAGGGCGAGCCGCGAGCCGATGTTCGCAAGGGGGACGAGGACGTTGCGGATCTTATAGGGCACATAGCCCTTTTTCTTTTGCATGACGTGTCCCACTTCGTGCGCCGCCACTGCGACCGCCGCGACGGAGGCAGAGCCGTAGGTGCTCTCCGAGAGGTTGACAATCTTCTTTGCGGGGTTATAGTGGTCGGAAAGCGCCCCGCGGATCCTTCCCACGGAAATATCGTTGACGCCGCGGTTCCGCATGAGCCGCACGGCGGTATCGTAGCCCGTCATGCGGGAAGAATTGGGCACGCGGTCGTATTTTGCGAACGTCGTGTGCACCTTCGCGCTCGCATACGCCGAGAGCGCCAAAAAGGGAATGAGGATAAGCAGGAAGAGAAAATAGGAATACATGAAATCACCTCATATATATTGTAACACGATGAAATTCATTTTAAGCAAGAAAAATAAAATTACACCAAAGCTCTCGCTTGTTTGAAGGGGGGGGCTTCCCCCGTCTACGGGGGAAGCTGTCACCGCAGGTGACTGATGGGGGTTGGCTACTAATATGACCCTCATTCGTCACGGCTTCGCCGCGACACCTTCCCCCCGAGGGGGGAAGGCTTCTAAATGGTCATACTGAGCGAAGTCGAAGTATCACCTTATTCTTGCCTACCCCTTTGAGGGGTGGGTGGCACGAGCAACGCGAGTGACGGAAGGGGTGTTTTAACGAAGGGAGTGACACCCCCTCAGTCTCGGCTTTGCCTCGACAGCTGTCTCACGCGGGTAGAACCCCGCGTTCGGTCACCGTTCGCGCTGCAAATGCGCTCTACTTCTCGCAAAACGCGCACACGGCACACCGTGCCGATGTGCAGAAATGCGTTTTGCGACCCTCAAAGGGGGCGCCAAGTGCCCCCTGTCACGTCGAATGCGGGCATGGTATCCGTCTCGGCGGTCTAAAAAGCATTCTAAAAGCGTTCTGAAAAAAGCGCCCGAGGGGACCTCGGGCGCAAACGGCTCATTGATTTTCTTTTATCCACGGCGTCGGCTCGTTCGTTTCGGGGTCGTAGTGCCACCAATAGTCCCATTCCGCCCACTCCTCCGCCGTCGGTTTGTCCTCGGTAAAGTAGTAACATGTAGCGGAAGTGAGGTCCGTGTTGTTGTTAGCAATGGGAATATTTTCCCATACAACGGCGGGTCCTTGATAGTAAATCGTTTTCAACCCGCTGCAATCCTCGAACGCCGCATATTCGATCGAGATGACGTTAGCCCCGATCGTCACGCTCGTCAGCTTACTGCAATGTGAGAAAGTATATGCGGGAATCGTCTTGACATTTTCTCCGAAGGTTACGGAGTTCAGATTTGTGCAATTTATGAAAGCTGTTCCATAAGAGCCGAGGTATGTCCCCCCGCGGATGCAGTTTTCTGCATTCCATATAACATTTTGCAGTCCGCTACATTCAAAGAACGCGTTAAGTCCAATCGTGGTCACATAGTTCCCAATCGTTACGTTCGTCAGCTCTCTGCAATAAGAGAACGCAGAATTTCCGATCGAGGTCACGGGGAGACCTTTATAGAATTTTGGTATGGCTACTTCTTGATCCGTACAGGAGTTGTCTAAATCCTCTACGGTATAAGCCGTCCCTTTATCGTTCAATTCATACTTGATGTGAAGCGCCTCTGTGTATTCGGGTGTTTCCTCGGTGTATCCGCAACGCGAACAACCGTTGTGGGCGGAATAGCCGTTCTCAGAACAAGTCGCTTCTTTTGCGGGGAGGGGCTTGATATCGTGCCCGAGTGCGGTGCCCGACTTAGTGCGAATTCCACCTTTTGCGCCGCAGGTGCATACTTCGGTCTCCGTGCCGTCCTCGGTGCAAGTTGCGTCGTTGTTGTAAACAAAGTTTGTGAATGAATGCGTGTGCATTGTGTACCCGCCGCTCTTGTCGTCGCAAGCGGAGATGCCGAAGACGAGGCAGAACATGCTCGTGGTCGCGAGCAGGATGAGCCAAAGTTTTTTCTTCATAACGAACTCCTTGTAAAAATATTTGCGGGCAAAAAAATAAGGGCATTCCAATGATGGAACGCCCGCATTGAGTATCCCGTCATTGTTGCCACACAATTTCTCCGCGAATGGAAAATTAGGATACACCAAATGCCAGTGTAGTCCATTCGCGAAGTATTATGAAATTGTGTGGCACATTTAGTATAACACAATGTCGGGGCAAATTGCAACGAAATACAAAAAAAATCTTTTTTCCCGCGGCAGGATTTCCTTTTTAATTCTGCGTGACACTTTGAAAAAGCTGCCCCCGTTGAAGGGGGCGGGAAGGCTTCCCCCGTTTACGGGGGAAGCTGTCACCAAAGGTGACTGATGGGGGTTGGCTACTAATATGCCCCTCATTCGTCACGGCTTCGCCGCGACACCTTCCCCCCGAGGGGGGAAGGCTTCCAATAACGTCATACTGAGCGAAGTCGAAACATCACCTTATTCTTGCCCACCCCTTTGAGGGGTGGGTGGCACGAGCAATGCGAGTGACGGAAGGGGTGTTTTAACGAAGGGAGTGACACCCCCTCAGTCTCGGCTCTGCCTCGACAGCTCCCCCTCAAAGGGGGCGCCAAGTGTTCAACCCCCACCTGTCACGGCAGTGCCGTGACACCCTCCCCCTCGAACACGAGGGGGAGGGCTTCCCCCGTCTACGGGGGAAGCTGTCACCAAAGGTGACTGATGGGGGTTGGCTACTAATTTGTCATGTTGAGCGCAGTCGAAACATCACCTTATTCCTCATTCCGAGGGCGTAGCCCGAGTGAATCCCTACTCCGTGAGGGAACAAAGCCTCGTTCTCCAAGAGGGGATCTGCTCCGCGCCTACGGCGCGTCGAGATGAGGAGAAAGGTCATACTTGTCGCCCCTGTGAGGGGGAGCTGTCACGAAGTGACAGAGGGGTTATAACCCTTTCCCCCGCTTCGCGGGTACTTTCCCTTTCAGGGACAGTAGGAACCCCCACCTGTCACGGCGAAGCCGTGCCACCCTCCCCCTTACGAAGGGGGAAGCATGACTTCCCTGCATCGGGAACGTGCGCCGGATTTCAAGCGCGCCAAAGCCTAAAAGTAAAAAAGTTCTTCAAATTTTTTATCGAGCGCAATCGAAAGAATGAGCGCGAGCTTGGCAGTGGGGCAATACTGTCCCGTCTCGATGGAACTGATCGTGTTGCGCGAGACGCCCACCATGACCGCAAGTCCCTCTTGCGAGAGAGCTTTCTCTGCGCGGATCTCCTTCAAACGGTTGTGTAATATCAATTTATCATCCATATTCCGCCTCAAATAACAATGCCGCACATCCCGAGGATCCAGAAGATCCACATGAGGAGCGCTCCCGCCGTAATGAGGGTGGCGCAGACGATAAAGACTATTTTTGTTTTTCTGTTCTTGTTGACGCACGCCTGCACGATATTCTGCGCCGCAATTCCCGTAAACATGATGCAGAAGAACTCGGGCGAGAATTTCTCACTCGTGAAAAGCTTGGAAAACATGATGATAATGCAAGCGAACTCTATGGCGATGAAGCCCGCATAGTTCGCCCACTGCATTTGCCCGCGCTGCCGCTCGTCGCCGTATTTGTTTTCCTTCTTCGCCCGCGAGAGGATTTCTTCCCGCGAGAGCGTTTCCTCTGCGCACTCCTTTGATTGCGCCTCTTCGGGAAACTTCGTCTCCTTCTCTTCCATGATATTCTCCTTTGCCAAGTACGCTTGGCAAACATATCCTATCGCCGCCAAGTATACTTGTCAAGCGCATTTGAAAATTTCCCATAGAATTTCTTGCAAAGCGAAAAAAAATTTGCTATACTTTTTTTATGGCTACAAACGGTTTTACCGATCGGGTAAAAATCAAAATCAAAGCGGGCGACGGCGGCGACGGAATGAATTCCTTCAAAGCCTACAAGGGAAAGCCCGCATGCGGCCCCGACGGAGGGGACGGCGGCAACGGCGGAAGCATTTGGTTCGTCGGGGATAAGAACATGCACGACCTGCTTCCCTTCCGCTACACCGCCAAATATTTTGCCGAGAACGGCGAGCGCGGCGGCTCGAACCAATGCACGGGGAAGAACGGCGCCGATCTCTTCATCAAAGTTCCCTGCGGCACCCTGATCCGCGACATGGATAGCGGAAAGATCCTCGCCGACGTCTACGAGGACGGCGAACGCGTCAAGATCCTCGCGGGCGGAAGAGGGGGAAAGGGGAACGTCCGCTTCACCACGGCGCGCCGTCATGCGCCCAACTTTGCGCAAAAGGGCGTCGCGACGACGCCGCATATGGTCATTCTCGAAATGAAGGTCATCGCCGACGTCGGGCTTGTCGGCTTCCCCAATGTGGGCAAGAGCACCCTTCTTTCCAAAATTTCGGCGGCGAAACCCAAGATCGCGGACTACCACTTCACCACTCTTTCCCCCAATTTGGGCGTGGTGAAGTACTTCGACGAAAGTTTTATCGCGGCGGATATCCCCGGGCTTATCGAGGGCGCGGCGGAGGGCGCGGGGCTGGGACACGACTTCTTGCGCCATATCGAGCGCACGCGCATGATTTTGCACGTTGTGGATATCTCGGGCGTTGAGGGCAGGGATCCGATCGAGGATTTCAAGATCATAGGCGAAGAGCTTGCGTCGTATTCCGCGGCGCTCGCCGCCCTTCCGCAATATGTCGCGCTCAACAAGTGCGATATCTTTGGGGCGGAGGAGAATATCAAAAAATTCCGCAAGAAATACGGGAAGAAATACGAGATCTTCGAGATCTGCGCGCTGACGGGCGAGGGGAAGGAAGAACTCGTCGCGGCGATCGCGCAAAAGCTCGCGACGCTGCCCCCCGCGGAGCGCATTCCCGCCGACGAATTCGTCTTTGAAGAGGCGGCAAATACGCAGTTCGAGATCTTTGTCGATGAGAACAACGCCTACGTTGTTGTGGGGGGACTTGTGGACATGCTATGCCGCAACGTCGTCTTGAACAACCCCGAGAGCATGAATTACTTCCAGCGTGTGTTGAAGCTTCGAGGCGTTTTTAAGGAGCTTGAAAAGATGGGCTGCACCCCGGGCGACACCGTTATCGTCGGCGACGTCGAGTTTGAATACGTGTAAAATTTGCGCAGTGTGAAACATGTCATTCCGAGCCGAAGGCGAGGGGAGATAGAAAATTGAACCCCTCGTAAAGTTTTGTTTTGCGAAGAATGGACTGCGTATAAGGGGATTCACTCTGCCCCTTTGGGGCATCGGAATGACGCCGTAAACCCCAAGCAAAACAAAATTTACGAAAAAACATAAGGAGTCTATTATGTTATCTTCTAAACAGCGTGCAAAGCTCAAATCGCTTGCTTCCACTCAAAAACCCGTCATGCAGGTGGGCAAAGAGGGCATTTCCGAAAATCTTATCAACTCTCTTTCCGACGCGCTCGAAGCCCGCGAACTCATCAAAGTGACCCTTCTGCCCGCGGCGGGGGAGGACGGGTTGAATCTTGCAGAAAATATCGCCGACCTTCTCCATGCCGAGCCTGTCGCCGTCATCGGGAGAAAGGCCATTTTCTACCGCAGATCTACCCGCAACGACGTCGAACATATCGTATTGTAAACGCAAAGTCCGAATCCGTTTCATGGAGAACGCAATGGCTGAAATAAAAATCAGTACTGCTGAAAAGAGAAATTATAAACTCAGAACAGCCAATGAAGCTAAGAAATTGGCCAAGAGTTTTCTTGTGGAAAACGATGTTTGGCGCGAAGAACTTAGATGCGGTTTGCCTGAAATAAACGATCGGTACCATTATTGGAAAGTTCCGATCGTTCTTGACGATCATGATATCGGGGAGCTGATATTCGACGCCTATACGCAAGCTGTCGATCTTCGGCGTTCATCCGATGTACAAATGATCCGCGGAAGAATATCCAGAGTTCTCGCAGGGGGAACTGCAAGGCAGAAACGAAAAAAAAAGGCGAAAGGGTTTACTGTTTCGCCTTTAAGTAATGTGATCATAAAGGGGCGTTCGGAAATCGTATTAAAAACTCTTCCCGAGCAATCGATAGACTTGGTATTTACTTCTCCGCCGTATTTCAATGCGAGGAAGCAGTACTCCGAATACGAATCGTATGACGATTATCTTTTTGCTATGCGCAGGGTAATTCGCGAATGCCGCAGGGTTTTGATCGACGGAAAGTTTTTTGTTATCAATGCGTCCCATGTTTTAGTCCCCAGAACGGATCGGAATGAATCGTCCAGCCGAATCGCCGTTCCGTTTGATCTGCATCAAATCTTGATCGAAGAGGGGTTCGAATTTGTCGATGATATCATCTGGCAAAAACCCGAAGGCGCAGGCTGGGCAAGCGGACGTGGCAGACGTTTTTCCGCCGATAGAAATCCCATGCAATATAAGGCCGTTCCCGTAACGGAATATGTTTTAGTCTATCGAAAAAAACCGTGCATTTTGATCGATCATTTTATAAGAGACAATCCAGACCAAGAGATTATTCAACAGTCTAAAATTCCAGACGGCTATGAAAAGACGAATGTGTGGTATATCTCGCCCGCCCATGATAAAAGGCATCCTGCGATCTTCCCCCCCGAGCTTGCCGAAAAAGTTATTCGCTACTATTCGTTTGTAAATGACGTTGTGCTCGATCCTTTTGGCGGGATCGGCACTACCGCAAAGGCCGCCGCAAAATTGAATAGAAGATTTTGCAGCATTGAAGTTTCAGACGAATACATCGAGGCCGCCCGCAGCGATCTCGCAAAGTTGGGCAACAATCTTGTAGCTCCTTTCGATTTTGCATATCGGGATCTGCATGAAATGAAGGACGACGAGGCAAATATTTCTCTTAACGCCCTGCTCCATAAATTATTGCGTGAAGGGTATACGCAAGAAGAATTGTATGAGATACTTGTAAACGGGCTGCATGAAAAGTAAAGAGCAAGCGGGCGATCCGAATCGGACCGCCCGCTATTTAAGAGTCAATGGGTAAGGAATGTACGAATGTTGAGATCTGCCATAAGCGGCCGTAAATACGCGTCGAGTTCCCCCGCGGTTTTATATTGTAAAGGATGATCTATGCCAAAAACAGAACAGATCTCTTTTGCAAACGAGATGATCCAATCGGGGTTTATCATTTGCAGGACGATGCCGCCGACATGGGCAGCCTTATTCGGTAAATCGCTGTTCTCGGCTATGGTATCGACAATAATGATCGTTTTCATTGTATGATCGACGCCGCCGATTTCCTTATATCGATTGAATCGCGTAACCTTGTCAAGTGATATTTCAGGATTCCCTTTCCCTATAAAACCGATGTCAATGCTCACTGCAATGCCGTGATATATCAGCGTTGCATCCGTTTCCCGTTCATTTTCATCCATGTTCGAAAGCCAAAATAACTTGCTGTCGGCATTGACTTCCTTCGGAGGCGTCGGACAGTACTGAAAATCCATGATCGTAAGGAGTGTTCCCAAGACGAGCCTCTCAAACAGCTTGCCGTTCATCGATTTTTCCGATCCCCGAAGCGTAAGCGTTTGGGCGCTGAGGCATATAGAAAGCATCATCAAAAATTCCCAAGTGATGGGAACCTCCTTTTCGCCAAGTTTCAGATACCCGAAAATTTCTCCAAAGTTCTCGCGTATATCCGAAGTTGTCTCGAATATCGATGACAGAAAGCTGTCTTTATAATCTTCAAGGTTGTCTTGGAGGCGTACAATATTGTCAAAGCCTTTTCTCGTCAAGCCCAACAGCCAATAATAGAGCGTTTTCTTGGCTTTTGTCGAAGTTGCGCACACTTCGTTGTAAATCGAATTCATCAAAGAAGGGAGATCCGTAATCTCATCAGACAGATGTTTTATAAACAATTCGTATGTTGCGGCAAAAGACCTCATAAGCCTCTTCTGCGTGATGAATTCTGTCGTATCCCGGACATTTCCGCCCAACAGGACATTTCGGATGATGTCTTTGAGACCGTCCTCCCCAACCATATCAATAAAGGCGGAACGCGTGGCATGCATATTGCGCTTACCGATTTCGTTAAATTTATCGTATATCATTCGTTAATTCTCCATAAAAAGCAGATAGGTATCAATTTCCAATGCGTCAGCAAGGCGTTGAACATTTTCTAAGGAAATGCTTCTTCTGAAACATTCGATCGCGCTGATATAAGTGCGGTGCAAACTACTTTTTTCGGCCAACGCTTCTTGGGAAAGTCCTAATGCCAAACGGTATTTTTTCACATTTAAGCCGAATACTTTTACAATATCCATCTTATAGCTCCTTGCAGATGCGTTTATTGTATCAGTACGAATACAATAAGTCTACATACAATAAGTATCATAACACTTTTATACAAAAGTTTGCATCAACCTAAGTTGTAACAGGGGGATGAAAACGCAAGGACACTCTTTGATAGGCCATTATATGAAGTCCGACCCACCCATGTCTGAAAGAGGACGTTGAAAATCGCATAAGACTGCCGCCCGAGGGAAACCCTTCCCTCGGGCGGCTCAACTTTCCACATATTCGATGATATCTTCTACCTTGCAATGCAAAATTTGGCAAAAATCGTTCAATTTGGCGGTGCTGATCCCACCGCCTTTTTTCATGCGGTCGATGGTCGCACTGCTGATCCCGTGCTTGTAAATGAGCGAATAGGTCGTCTCTCCGCGCGCCTTGAGCGTTCTCCAAAACGGTGCATAGCTTATCATGAAAATATTATAAAATCATGTCATATCCTTGACAATAGTCATAAATATGACTATAATATAGGCAATTCGAATGGTTTTCATTCGGGAAAAGAGAGGTAAATATATGAAGAAGAAGTTTTTTCTTATTTTGCTTGCAATCGTAAGCGCACTTTGCCTTATCGTAGGCCTTACCGCATGTG
>CANRDX010000012.1 GCA_947629485.1 uncultured Clostridia bacterium | reverse complement strand
TCGCCGCCGCAACCGTGAAAAGCAAGATCGCAATAACTGTCAGAATTAGTCCCGCCGTCATATGGAAGATCTCCCTTGCCATTTAGAAATTATAAACAGTTTATCATGCTCATTTACAATTTGTCAACAGTTTAAGTAAAAAATTTTGCTCTTTTGCTAAAAATTTTGCTACCATTGAAATAGGGGGTGTTAACAAATGGTAAACACTTCGTTGGTGCGCCTCTTGAAACTTGCACAAGGCGATCGCTCTCAAAATCAATTTGCTCTACATTGTGGCGTTAGCTCTGCTACACTTTCGCATATCATGCAGGGTAAGCATACGCCTTCGCCGCAGTTCTTGAAAAAAATTGCGGAGAGGGCATATAATGGCGTGACATACGACGCCTTGCTCGAAGCTTCGATTGCTCCCTATCGAACAGCGGCTTCTCCGTCCACACTCACCGACGATGAGCTTATGCTTTTACAGCTTTATCGTCAGATGTCGGTGATCGAGCGGGCGCGTTTTACGGCATACGGAGAGGGGATTTTGGGGATCTCTTCCCGAGCGCGGAAATCAGACGGTTGAGATCTCAATCGTCCCTGCTGAGCCTTTCAATAGGGCTTTTGAATAAACTCATGTAGAAATCGGTTGAAGAAAAGTTAAATTTTTGATATCATGCGCTCCCCACAGGAGGGGGGCGCAATGGATATCAGGATCACTGAGGAAGAGGTTGCCGAGATGATTTCTGCGCTCGAACGCGTTGCAGGGATCATCGGGCTTGTTCAAGGGCGCGCGGATCGGCGCGAACTGCAAATTGAGAGCGCCGAAACCGACGACGGCATTATCTATCTTCCATTTACAAAAAAAACGGGTACGCCGGGCAAAAAACAAGTATTGCATAGAAGCCTGATCGAGGAGGTAAAGGCTGTGCTTGTGAAGCTCGATGTAAAAGGTTCGCTGCGTGAACGGAGCAACGGGCTTTTGGAATTTAGATCCGCTCAGATCGGATCCATTTACGGGCGTTCGAAGGAGGAGCTTGAAAAGAAGTTACGAGATAAAATTGGCCTTTTGCGCGTGCGAGATCGATCGCGACCAAAGCGGATCGGCGCACCGTTGCTTTCTGAATTCTTCGAGGAGAAATATTTGCCTTACAAAAAGAATCAAAATCGGGTTGAGAGCACTCTGAAAGGCATATCGTACAATTTCAGCTTTATCGTAAAAAGCGGGTTTGATAAGCGCATGGATTCTTATACGCCCGCTATGATCGAGGAATTTATCTACTCTATTCCCTCGACGCGAAAACGTCAACTTATCAAGGGGCTGTTGAATAATATGTTCCAGCGCGCGGCTGCGCTTTCCGTGGTGAAAGTCAATCCTCTTGCCGCTCTGGATCCTGTGAAGCATACGGGCGAAGAGGGGACGGCGCTTTCTTTTTTGGAGCAAGAGGATTTCTTCCAAACGCTTTTTGCTTCGCAGCGCGTGAAGCTGCTTTTGAAATTGTACTATATTTTCGTCTTTCTGACGGGCGCCCGACGGTGCGAAGCTCTCGATCTTCGTATAAGCGATGTCAATTTCCGTGCAAAGCTCTTGCATTTGCCCGGGACAAAGACGGGCGGCTCAGATCGGGATATTCCGCTATATCCTTTGGTGGAGAAACTTCTTGCTCTGATCGTTCCTCGGAACGATCGTTTCTTTTTGATGAGTAAAGAGACTGTTGACGCCGGGTTCCGAAGAATAACCGAAAAGCATAAACTGCACGATCTCCGCCATACTTTCGGGACATTGCAGATCTGTATCGATAAGCTAGACCCCAAGACTGTTTCGCTCATCATGGGGCATTCGAATATCAATACGACGCTCGGGCGATATACCCACCCGGAGCAGCTTGATAAAGGTTTGTTTCTGCGCGGAGATCTGTCCGACCAAGAGAAGCTCGCTATTATGCGCGAAAGGAAAGCGAAAATTATGAAAATGATCGAAGAATTTCTAAACGGTTTATCTTAAACCGTACCCAAAATCGTACCCAAAAATTGAGGAAAAGTGTCATGTCATGACAATATAAAAGGGGCAAAAACCGAGAAAAAATCACGATTTTTGCCCCTGGCGCAGAGTCGGGGATTTGAACCCCGGGTAAGCTTTTGACCTACACACGATTTCCAATCGTGCTCCTTAAGCCACTCGGACAACTCTGCAAGCTCTCTTATTTTACACGAATTTCCCGCAAATTGCAACCGATTTCCATGAAAAAAAGAAATTTTGCCCAATCTTTTTTGAAAGCCCTCCGCGCTTCGTTTCAGGCCGCATATTGTAAATTTCGTGTGAAATTTCAAAATGCGCCCGTCTCTGACTTGACATGAAATGATATAAAATGGTAATATAATAATAAATTAAAGAAATTATTTATATAATGTGAATCGATTTGTATATATTCAATCTTGATTTGCTTTCGCGGAGGTATTATGAAAAAGATAAAGATCGGGCTGCTTCTCGGCGCGCTTGCGGCGATCGCGGCGTGCGCGGGCATTGCCGCCTGCGGAGAGGCAGACGTTGCAGACCACGAGCATCAATATAAATGGGAAGACGTCACCGCCCCGGCTTGCACGACGCAAGGGGTGCAGAAGGGCGTCTGCGAAGTGTGCGGCGAAGAGACTACGCGCCAAACCGACATGCTCGGGCACGACTTCGGCGATCCCGTGACGGAAACGCCCGCCTCGTGCGAGAAGCCGGGGCTTTCCGTGCGCACCTGTCGGAGAACGGGCTGCGGCAAAAGGGAGGAGATCCCGATCGCCTCCCTCGGGCACGCGTGGGTGACGGTCTCCGTCGAAAAAGAGGCGAACTGCACCGAAGCGGGGAGCCGCACCGTCCGTTGCAGCCGCTGCACGGCGACGGAAACGCAGGAGATCGAACCCCTCGGCCATAATTGGGGCACGCTCGGCTACGTTGAAGGGCGGGAGCCTACCTGCACGGAGGCGGGGCTGATCAATGCCATCTGCAAGCGGTGCGGCGAGAGCGGACAGCTCGACGTTGAAGCGCTCGGGCACGATTGGGATACGGAGAACAGCGCGGTCGTTGCGGAACCCACCTGCACGGGGGAGGGCACGGCGCTGATGACCTGCAAGCGGTGCGGCGAAGAGGGCGAACTTCCCATCGAGCCGCTCGGCCACGATTGGGAGACGGAGTTCACCATCGACGAAGTGCCCACCTTCGCGGCATCGGGTTCCAAATCCGTTCACTGCACGCGGTGCGACGAAACGCGCGACGTGACGGCGATCCCCAAACTTGAAGAAGACGTGCCCACCGAATATGTGTTCCGTCTCGTGCGCAACAACGGCGAAAAGTTGAACGTCTCCGACGTCACGATCGTCGTCAGGGACGCAAGCGGCGCCGAAATGGGGCGCGGCAAGGTAAAGGGCGGTCTCGTCAAGATGGAACTCGTACCCGCAAACTACACGGTCACTGTGGAAGATTGCCCGCCCGGATACACCGCGCAGGAGAGCTATACCGTAGACATGGGTACCATGAATTGCGTCATCCCGCTCACGGCTTCCGTGATCCCGTCCGCGCCGCCCGCAGCCTTCCGCGGCTATTCCGTCGGCTCGGCGATGTATGATTTCACCCTCACGACGATCGACGGAGAAACGCTCACGCTCAGCGAATTGCTCGAAACGAAGAGCGCCGTCGTCCTCAACTTCTGGTACACGGGCTGCACCTGGTGCGAAGTGGAATTCCCCGGTCTCGAAGCGGCGTATCAGCTCTACAAGAGCGATATCGCAGTCATCGCGATCGACCCTATGGGCGAATCGGCGGCGCAGATCCGCAGTTATGTCAATGCGCACCGCCTCACGTTCCCCGTCGTAAAAGACGATAGCTTCTATCGCTACTTCGATATGAACGTGGGCGGCACGGGCACCCGCGGATATCCGACGACCGTCGTGATCGACGGCGAAGGGGCGGTGAGCTTCCTGCACATGAACGCGCTTGTGGAGCGCGGCGACGACGGGGAATATCATGCCGAGCGCCTCTTCAAGGAGCTGTTCGAGCGCTATCTTCCCGCAAGCGGCGCATCGACGTATGCGCTTCCCTATCGGCGCAAGCCGCAACTTTGATAAGTTGCATGCAGATCCTCATAACATAAAAGGAGAATCTTATGGATCGATTAAAGAAATTCAAAAAACTGTGGCTTACGTTCCTTCTCGGGGCGATCGCTTCCTGTGCGCTCGCGCTCGTTGCGGCGTGCGGCGGGGGCGGCGAAAAAGTCTCCCTCTTCCTCGACGCGGGAGAGGGCGGCTCGCTTTCTGAAACCGAGTACGAATTGGAGGCGGGCGCGCGCCTTTCGGACTTTTTGAAAGATATCGACGTCACCACGCAAGCAGGGGTGACCTTCGACGGTTGGTACCGCGCCGATTCCAACGTGCGCGTCGGCGAGGGCGATACCATGCCCGAGAGCGCGCTCACGCTGAAAGCGCGATACACCGTCTCGTACACCGTCAATTTTTGGGTGCAGAATGCAAGCGGCGCTTTCGACCGCGGCGATACCGCCACGGGCACGGGCTTCTATTTGGAAAGCTGCACGCCCGACGTCGAAGTTCCGCAGCACTACCTCGTAGACGGCGCCCGCTCCAAAACGACGGTCGACCGTCTCAATCTGAACGAGACGTTCGAGATCTATCTCGCGCGGCGCACCTATTATGTCTCTTACGACGCCAACGGGCTTGAAAACGCGGGTTCTATGCCCGCGGGCGAGGGTCTGTACGAAAGCAGCGTCCCCGTTTCGGACTGCGGCTTCAACGTCCCCGAAGATCACCGCTTCTTGGGCTGGTCGTCGAGCGAGAACGGCGAAATAGACTATCTCCCGGGCGATAATATCCCCTCGATCTCCTCCAATCTCCGCCTCTTTGCGGTGTGGGACGTGGCGCTTCGCAACCGTTACAGCGGCTCCGATCTCCTCTTCCTTCCCAAGCTCGAAGAGGGCAAGGCGATCCTCGTGCGCGGGGGCTACGATTTTGAAGGGGAGTACGACGCCGAAGAGGGTACGTTCACCGTGACGGTGGGGGGGAACGTCTTGGAGGGCAAGGTATTCGGAAACGTCTATGCCTATGCCGAACGCGATCTCGCAGGCTCCTATTTCTATTTGGATCCCTATCTTCCCGCCGATTTCTTCTCCTCGCCCGATCCCGACGAGCGTTTAGATGAGACCATCGTGTTGAAGATCGACGAATTCGGCTCGGCGGAATACACTCACCCCGCCGTCGAAGCGGTGGAAGCGGGCACGGCGCAGGGCTACGTGCGCCGAACGGACGGCGTCTACTACTTTGCTTCCGACGACGGACTGTTCGCCTTCTATTTCTACCTCGATACCTACACCGCGGCGGACGGCGTCTCCCGCCCCGTGTTCTGCGCCAACTCGGGCTACAACGAGTCGGGCACGTTCTATCAGTTCGTCACGGTAGACGGCGGCTCGGGCTGGGAGGGGAGCGGCATGCTCGAACTCGACGGCTTCGGCGGCCTCGCCTATCTCGACGGCGACCTTCGTTACTATGTCGGTTCCTACGTCCCCGTACAGGCGTATGAGAACGCGGGCAATTTCATCATCAAAATGGAAGGGGTGATCTATGCGACAGACGCGAATGAAGAGCCTACGGGCGACGCCATGCGCTTCCCCTTCTATCTCACGCCCCTTGCAAGCGGGGAATACGGCTTCGTCATTCCGAACTATCTCTACGGCACCTTCTCGAACGGAGAAGGGGAGACCTTTGTCCTCGACGGCTTCGGGAGCTTCCCCGACAGTCTGACGTACACCGACGGCGAAGGGCATACTTGGCAGGGGGCGTACACCCTCTACGCGACCTCCCGCTACGGCACGGCGATCGCGGCACAGCTATCGTCGGAGGGCGGCGTCGCGCAGGAATTCTTCTTCCGCTTCGTGTTCGGTTCGGGCGCGAACGACGTCACGATCGAGGCGATCCGGCCCGAAGGCGCGGAGTATTTGGAACTGCGCGACGGCGGCTTCTATGCGCCCGCCCTCGTGCTCTTGGACGAGGAATATACCGACGCGGACAACAAGACGCTCGGCAGAAAGGCGGAGCTTTGGCTCCCCGAGAGCGGCGGCTCCGTCTGCATCTCCCGCGGTTACTACACCGAAGAGGAGACTTCGAGCCTTCTTGTGGCGACCTATGTCGCCGTATGGCAGGACGCGGCAAAGTGCGCGGGGATCCCGACCGCGGAGGCGGAGACCTTCACCTTCCTTCGCAGCGTCGTGCCCGATAGTTCCTATCTTCTCCGCGACGTCTACTATCTTCTCTCCATCGACGGCAATTCCGTCTTTACCGTGCTCGACGGCGGCGGGGATGGGACGATCTACTACCGCGAATTGAGCGGCGTCGCGTTCGGCTCCCTCTATGTCACGCCCGAGGGGAATGTGTTTGAAGGGTATCTCTCCGTCTCCGACGACGCGTTCGGCGGCATCTCGGGTTCCTTTGTCTACTACGATCCCGCGGTCGGAACGCTCTCCCTCTACGTCAAGGTCCAACTCGACGCGCTGGGCGGATACTCCGCCTTCACCGTCTTGGGCGGCGCCGACGTCTCCCTCTATCCCTTCGAGAACGGCGAAATGCTCACGCAGGTCACCCTCCTTCTTCGCGCCAACGGCGAAGCGGGCTACTACACCGACGACAACGCGGCGGGTTCCTACACCGTTTTCCATGCAGGCACATACCGCGAGGCGGGCGTCTCCTCGCTCGGCGAGATCGTCTATGCCTTCGATTCCGAGGGCGGCGTCGAACTTTTCCGCTTCACCACGCGCGATTACATCTATCAGGATATCTATGAGACCGTTCCCGTCACCGTTTGGTTCCGCGGGAGCGAGAGCGGTGCGAAAAAATACACCGCGGCGGACGGCAGCACCCTCGAAACGGACGGGTTCGGCACGGCGGTCTATACCGACGCGGCGGGCGGCGCCCTCTACGGCATCTATTCCGCGGCGGGCGGAACGACGGTCTATCTCGTGACAGACGAGGGGACGACGGCCTTCCAAACGAGCGGCGTGCTCCTCACGAAGTTAGACGGCGCCTACGGCGTGCACTATATCGAGACGTCGATGGACGGGTACGATCTGACGTTCAGCGGAACGGGCACGATCACGATCGGCGGGCGCCCTGCGGGGAGCTACTCCGAGACGGCGGAAAGGGGGGAATACGAGATCGTCTTTACGGTAAACAGCATTCCCTTCCGCTTCACGGTCACCTTCGATTCGCTCGGGAACTGCGTCATTCTCAACGACGGCGCGCAGGGTCTCTTCGTCGGGAACGACGGCAGCGTGCTCCGTCTCGACGGATACGACGGCGGCGTCTACTACGGCGCGGACGGCAGCGCGGGCAAGAACGTCTTTGTGGAATTCATCGACGAGTCCGAACACTTTGCCATGATCCGCTTCACCGATTATTCCGAGATCTACTTCAACTACGACGGTGAGGCGCACACCTTCTCCACCGTCGAATATCTCGACGACATCTACTATGCGCCCGACTTCAAGGCGGTGTACTTCGGCGCGCAGTTCGCCTACCTCAACAACAACTCCGGCCCCTACTTTGTCAAGGGGAACAAGATCTACGTCTATCTCATGGCGGACGGGGGCTACCGCAAGACGAAGCTTGACGTCCCCGCGGGAGAGGAATACCGCTACAACGGCGAGACCTATTATCTCTGGGACGGCTCGCGCAGCGTGCGCGTCGAAGGCGTCATCGCGATCGGCGAGGAGGGGTACGAAGATCTTCATGCCACGCTCTCCTTCACGCTCGGCGAGCGGCCCGATCCCGTGTTCGGTTCGGTGACGGCGACGCTCGAAGTTTCGGGCGTGGGAAGATTCGTCATGGGCTTTACCAACCGCTATCCCGATCCCGACCTTCTCAATACCAACAGGGAGGGCGCGGCGCTCTATTCGGAAAACTACGACTACTATCCCATCGCGCTCGACTTCCGCTTCGGCCGTGCGGACGCGGAGAACTCTTTCACCGCGGAGGGCGGCGCGATCAAAGCCGTGCGCACCGATTACAGCGACTTTGCCAATGCTCTTGTGGGCGGGAGCGGCGATATCAGCACCCTCACCGAGTCGTATATCGGCTTCGGCCCCATCAAGCTCACGGAGCCTCGGCTCTCGGGCACGCTCTACTACGATTTCGACGCGACCGGCTCCGCCGCGCACGCTCTCACCTTTGAGGACGCAGCCATCCTCACGGTGGCGGAGGATACGAACGGCGCGCGCCGCATGGCGATCTTCACGGCGGAAGGGAAAACGTACTCCGTCTCCTACTACGAGGCGAACGAGTACTACGAACTCTATCTCATCGCCGAGTACAGCGAACTTGCTTCGGGCGAATACACGGTCGGGCTGAACAGGTATTTCTACTCCAACGACGCCTTCGAGTTCAGCAGCGATCTCACGCAGGGCATGCTCGCCGACGCCGTGCTCTTCGAGACGAAGAACGGGGTCAAAGCGCCCGTTGTGCTCTTCAATTCGGGCGTCAACCGCTATAACGACACGGCGTGGATGCTTCCGCTTAGCGTCATCGCGGAGGGCGACGAAGCCGAACAAGCGGGGTATCTCGTGGAGCTTACCGCCGAAGGAGGAACATACACCGCGGCAACCGTCACGAAGTACGCCTTCGCGCAGGGCATGTATTCGAGCGCGCTATTTGCGAACTTCTTCCTCGATGAAGGGGGCGAAGTCGAACATGTCGTCGCGCTCGCGATCAGCGATCAGGAGACGGGCGGCTATCTGTTCTGCGAGATCGAAGGGGTGGAATTCCGCGGCGACGGTTCCATCGTCGTCTCGTGCTCCGACGGCTACGACTACATCATCACCTTCCTCTTCAACGAGGACGGGAGCCATCAGACGTACGACGACGGAACGTGGATCTTGAACGTCGACGCACAGACAAACGACTGAAAAAAGGGAGCGGGGCACATGCCCCGCTCTTTCGGAGGAAAGAATATGAAAGTGATCAAAAAACAGCGCAACAGCAGAATGTGCGCCGTGTGCGGGCTGGACAACGAATACGGCCTCCGCGCGCCCTTCTATTCGATGGAAGACGGCTCCGTCGCCACCCTCTTTTCGTATAAGGCGTGGCATCAGAGCTACCCGGGGCGGGTGCACGGCGGGCTGATCACCGCCATGCTCGACGAAATGGGTCTGCGGGCGCTCTGGGCGAAGGAGGGCGGCGAATTTACCTACGGCGTCACCATTTCGCTGGAAACGAAGTATCGCCGTCCCGTGCCCTACGGCGTGCCCCTCGTCGGGACGGGCAAGATCGTAAAGGACTCGGGGAATTTCCTCACGGCGGAGTGCGCCATTCTCTCCGAGAAACTCGAAGTTCTCGCCAACGCGACCGTGCGCTATCTCAAACTCACGCCGCAGCAGATCAAAGAGGGCGTCAACGAACACGAGGAGATGTGCTATCTCATCGAAGACGGCGTCTGCGAGATCGCGTTGCCGCAATAGGGGGAGAAAACCATGTTTACGTTGATCACGGGCGCCTGCGGAGGGCTGGGCGGCGCGTTCTCGGAACTTCTCGCCGAGAGGGGAGAGGCGCTGTATCTCACGGGAAGGAGCGAGGAGCGGCTCGCCGCTTTGAGAGCTTCCCTTCTCGCCCGCTTTCCCTCCGTCGAGATACGGACGCGCGCGTGCGATCTCGCCGACGAAAAAGACCGCAAGGCGTTCTTTGCCGCCTGCGACGAAGAGGGGATCCGCTTTTGCCGCCTCGTCTACGTTGCGGGCGTGGATACGCAGATGGCGTTTGAAAAGTACGGCGAGGAAAAGCTCGTCATGCAGACGCGCGTCAACCTCGAAGGGGCGGTCTCCTTTTTGCGCGGCGTGCTCGCCCGCTGCCCGCTCGACGGCACGAGCGAACTTCTCGTTATCGGGAGCCTTTCCGCGGCGACGCCCATGCCCTATTTCGCGCTGTACAGCGCCACCAAGAAGGGGCTTGAATACTTCACGGCGGGGATCAGAACGGAGTACAAGGGGCGCGCCAAGATCACCTGCGTTCTCCCCGGGGGGATCCCGACGCGGGAGGATATCAAAGAGAGCATCCGCATGCACGGATTCTGGGGGAAGATCTCCGCGAAATCCCCGCGCGACGTCGCGCGGGCTTCGCTGAAAGCGGTCAAAAAAAACAAGCGGAAGAAGATCGTCGGATTTTGGAACAAGGTGATCGCTTTCGCAACAAACGTGGCGCCCATGTCCGTGAAGCTCCGCTTCATCGCGCGCCGATGGAAGAGAGAAGAGAAAAATTATTATTAAAAATAAGCCGCGCCTTCATAGGGAGGCGCGGCGTATCTTTTTTCTCATTTTTTTCGTTTGAATTCCGCCTCTTCCTCCGCGGTGGAAAAGGAGAAGGCGATGCGCTCGTTCCGCTCGGTGAGCGCGCGTACGAAATCGTCGAACCAGACTTCTTTCACGACGATGACGATGTACTTCGTCTTGAAATCGTCGAAGTAGACGGCGAGCTTTCTCGCCCCGCGGAAGTAGTGCACGGAGTAGATCGAAGAGATCTCGTATTTCGAGCGGATAAGCCCGAACTGCATCGTGAGATATTTCGCGTCCACCTTGTATTGCGAGCGGATGAGCATGGCGGTGAGCAGCACGGCGAGGAGCACGCTCACGAGATAGAGAAGGATATACTTCATCCATTCGTAGACGGAGGAGATATCCCCGCCGAGGAACCCCGCGAACTGCCACGTCGTAAGCCCGATCCCCGCGGCGGAGAGGGCGAGGCCGAGCGCGATCAGCGCATACATGAGCGGAGAAAATTTGAACCGATACCGTTTTTCCGTCGGCGCGGGCTGCAACGTTTCCATACCGCAAGTATATCCGATTTCTCCGCAAAAAGCAAGTGTTTGCGCGGCGGGGAAAAAATTTCCGTTCGGGGCGTGTTTTTCTCGGGCGGGGGTTGAAAAGAGGGGAGAAAAATGGTATGATACATCATGAAAACCACATCGCGGAGGAGAAAGTATGGTAAAGGTCATTCGTCAGGGCGTGTACTTCATGGAGGAGAAGCTCGTAAAGGAGGGGCAGGCGTTCATGACGTCGGAAAAGAAGAGGGCGGCGCAGAAGAACGTCCTCTCCCATGCTCTCCTGCACGAAGGAGAGCGGCGCGATCTGTATGCCGCATACGGCGTTGCCGCGCCCGACGTCTTGCTCTTTTCCCGCTGCGAAGACGCAGTTTTTTCGCTTGAATCGGATGTCGAAAACGCCGCGGTGCGCGCGGACAGCGCGTGGGACGCCGCCGACTGCCTTTGCGAACGGGCGGCGGGCGAGACCCTTCTCGCGCGCGGCATGTTTCCCTCTTGCGGGCCGCTCGGCATTCTCTCGGCGCGGTGCGAAGAGCCTTTCGGGGCGGAGAAATGGGAAGATCGCCCCGTCGCCGCCCTGTATTTAAGGGGCAAACTGCGCCGCGGCGTGGGGCAGACCGACGCGATCCTCTCCCTTCGCCGCGCCCTTCAAAAGCGGAAGTATGCGGCGGGAACGATCTTGGAGGTGTTCGGCAGCGGGCTTTCCTCCCTCTCGATGGACGCGCGCTTCGCGCTCGACGCCGCCCTGCAAGAGCTGGGCTTTGCCACCGTTTGGGCGACGGACGAACGCGCATGCGGCTATGCGGCGGCGACGGGAAGGGAGATCGCCGTAAAATCCCCCCGCGCGCCCGCCTTCTACGAGAGCGGGATCCTGCTCGATCTCACCCGCACCGAACCCATGATAGACTGCGGCGGTATCTTTACCGTGCGGGAATATCTCGAAGGCGGCGGCAACGCCCTGTTCACGGGCGGCACGGCCGCGGGGCGCGACGCAAGCTATGAGACGGTCTCCGAGATCGCCGAGATCGTCCGCGGGAGCGCGCTCGGGGCATTCCGCCTCGGGATAGCACCCCGTCTTTCGGCATGGAGGGGGCTTGCGCGGAGCGGTGCGCTCGCCGCCCTTGTCGAAGCGGGCGCAGAGCTTGGCGACTTTCTCGAAGGCTGTATTCTCACAGACGGAGGGGAGGGAGCCGCCGTCGACGCGCGCACCCTTGCGGCAACGGCGAAAAACGGCGGGAAACTCGTCTCCGCGCTCTCCGTCTCTTACAACGCGCGCGTCAGAAAATATCTCCCCGACGGCGCACTCTGGAAGGGGCGCGAGATCGCAAAAAGCGGAAAAGGGGAGAACGCCTGAGCGCTTCGCCCGCCCCGCGCGAACAGCATGACCGCCCATAGGAAGAACATATGAAGAAATATATCATCGCCCTCGACGCGGGCACAACGAGCGTCCGCGCATTTTTATACGATATCGCGTCGAACAAATTCGTCCACCGCGTGCAGCAGGAGGTGGGGAGCGACTATCCCTTCCCGGGCTGGGTGGAGCAGGACGCGAGCGAGATCTGGTTCAAAGCCGCCTATGTCGTCTCGGGGTGCATGAGCGCCGCGGGTGCCGACGAAGTGGCGGGCATCGGGCTGACCAATCAGCGGGAGACCGTCGTTTTGTGGAACAGGGAGACGGGCGAACCCGTCGCCCCCGCCATCGTGTGGCAGTGCCGCCGCACGAGCGAATTCTGCGCGTCCATTCCCGCGCCCGTCGCCGAGACCATCCGCGCCAAGACGGGGCTTCTTCCCGACGCGTACTTTTCCGCGAGCAAGATAAAGTGGCTGCTCGACCATGTACCCGCGGCGCGCAGGCTGCTGCGCGAGGGCAAGCTCTGCGCGGGAACGGTGGATTCCTTCCTCATCTGGAAGCTGACGGGGGGAAAGCGGTTCGTGACCGACGTCACCAACGCCTCCCGCACGATGCTCTTCAATCTACGCACCCTCGATTGGGACGAAGAACTGCTCGGCTTCTTCGGAGTCCCGCGCGCGATCCTGCCCGAGGCGCTCCCCTCGGATGCCCGCATGGGCGAGGCAATCCTCGGCAGCAGCCGCATTCCCGTCGCGGGAGCGATGGGGGATCAGCAGGCGGCGCTCTTCGGGCAGGCATGCCTTTCGGAAGGGGACGCGAAGATCACATACGGCACGGGGCTTTTCATGCTCTTCCCGACGGGAAGCGCGCCCGTCACCACGCAGAGCGGGCTTCTGACGACGGTCGCGGGCAGCGTGGAGGGAAAAACGACGTACGCCCTCGAAGGGAGCGTCTTTCACGCGGGGAGCGGCGTGCAGTGGCTGCGCGACGAGATGGGGCTTATCGAGAGCGCCGGGGAGACGGAGCGGCTCGCCCTCTCCGTCGAGAGCGCGGGAGGCGTCTCCTTCGTGCCCGCCTTCACGGGGCTGGGCGCCCCCTATTGGGACAGCGAAGCGCGCGCCCTCATCGCGGGCGTCACGAGGGGGACGCGCAAGGAACATCTCGTGCGGGCGGTGCTCGAAAGCATCGCGCACGGCGCCAAAGATCTTGCCGATTGCATGCAGAAGGACAGCGGCATTTCCCTTCGCTCCGTGAAGTGCGACGGCGGCGCCTCCGCCAACGGCTTCCTCATGCAGTTTCAGGCGGACGTGTTAGGCATTCCCGTGGATCGTCCCGAGGAGCGCGAGAGCACGGCGCTCGGGGCGGCGCAGCTCTGCGCGGTCTCGCTGGGGCTTGCCTCGGCGAAGGAGCTTGCCGCGAAGAGAAAGACGGAAAAGATCTTTTCTCCCTCGCCCGACCGCGCGGCGGCGGAGGAGAGCTACCGCCTGTATCGCCTCGCGGTGGCGCGCGCCCGCCTTCATATTTGAAAAACTCCTTCCTTCCTCCGAAAAAGAGCGTTCAATCGGTTGACGAAAGGGGCAAAACAGACTACAATAAATAGGCAAGCTCAACGTACTTCGGAGGTCAGCGTGATCACACACGGCAACGAAATCAAACTGTTTGCGGGCAATTCCAACCGTCCTTTGGCGGAAGCGATCGCAAAAAAGCTCAACACAAGCCTCGGAGAATGCGAAGTGGGGAAGTTTTCCGACGGGGAGATCAGCGTCCACATCTGCGAAACGGTGCGCGGAAGAGATCTCTTCATCATCCAATCCACCTCGTCGCCCGTCAACGACAATCTCATGGAACTGCTCATCATGATCGACGCGGCAAAGCGCGCTTCGGTCGGAAGAGTGACGGCGGTGATCCCCTATTTCGGCTATGCGCGGCAGGATCGCAAGGCGCGTTCCCGCGATCCCATCACCGCGAAACTCATCGCCGATCTGCTCACCTCCTCGGGCGCGGACAGAGTGCTCACGATGGATCTGCACGCTCCCCAGATACAAGGGTTTTTCAACATTCCCGTGGACAACCTTCTCGGCGGTCCTACCCTCTATAATTACTTTGCCGACAAGGTGGACGAAAATTTCATCGTCGTCTCTCCCGACGTCGGCTCCGTCGGAAGGGCGAGGAAGGTCGCCGAACGGCTCGGCTGTCCGCTCGCGATCATCGATAAGCGCCGCCCGAAGGCGAACGTCATGGAAGTCATGAACATCATCGGCAGCGTGGAGGGCAAGAAGTGCCTCCTCGTGGACGACATGATCGATACCGCGGGCACCATCGTACAAGGCGCGCAGGCGCTCGTCAACGCGGGCGCGAAGGAGATCAAGGCATGCTGCACGCACGCCGTGCTCTCGGGTCCCGCATTGGAGCGGTTGGAGGATTCGCCCATCGACGAGCTTGTCATGCTCGATACCATCGAGCTTCCCCCCGAGAAGCGGCTCGCCAAGATGAAGATCCTCACGACGGCGGATATCTTTGCGGCGGCGATCGAGAACGTCTATCTCGATAAGCCCATGAGTAAGATTTACGACTGACCCGCAGGCTCCTGCCCTGCGACCGCCGAAGGCTCCATGAGGCTTCGGACGGACTTTTTCATTCGGATACGAACAATGCCGCCGCGCCGAGCGGCGGCATTTCAAACGGGTAAATTATGTTTTTGATCGTCGGTCTCGGGAATCCCGAGGAAAAATATGCAAAGACGTTCCACAACCTCGGCTTTCTCGCCGTGGGCGACTGTGCCGCGCTTCTCGGCGCAAAGTTCAAAAAGAAGGAGTGCGAGGCGCGCGTCGCGGAGGCGTCGTCGGGCGGGGAAAAGATCATTCTCGCCCGTCCGCTCACCTATATGAACGCTTCGGGAAGGGCGGTGTATCAGCTCATGCGCAAGTACAAAATTTCGCCCGAAGAACTCATCGTCATCTACGACGATTACGATCTCCCGAAGGGGCATGTCCGCATCCGCCCCTCGGGAAGCGCGGGTTCGCACAACGGCATGCGCTCCGTCGTCGCCGAAGCGGGGACGGAGGAGTTCGCGCGGATCCGCATCGGGATACGCGACGAAGCCGTCTCGATCCCGCTCATGAATTACGTTCTTTCCGAAGTGAGAAGAGAGGATTACGATCTGTTCTCTTCCGCATGCAGGCGGGCGGCGGAAGCCGCGCTCGCGATCGCGGCGGGGGAGAAGATCGACCTCGTGATGACCAAATATAACGGATGAACTTTTTTTCCTTTGAACAGTTGGGCGGGGAATATCCATTCCTCGGCGCCGATCTGAAAAACGGTGTTCCCGTCGCGGCGTTCGGGCTTTCCGATCCCCTCAAATACCTCACCTGCGCGCAGCTCTGCGGGCGGGCGGTCTACATTACGGCAGACGCGCTCTCCGCACAGCGCGCGGCGGCGGCGATCTCCGTGCTTTCGGGGAAGAAAGTCGCCCTGCTTGCGGCAAAGGACGAGGTGCTCATCTACCGCAAGGCGCTCTCAAAGGACGCGCTCTACCGCCGCCTGACCGCGCTCTACGAATGGCAGCAGGGGGCGGACGTGCTCGTCGCCGACGTCGAAGCGCTCGTCCAGCGCGTGCCGCGCCGCGTTCCCTGTTTTCACCTCGAAACGGGGCGCGAGACCGAGATGCGCGCCCTTGTCGAAGACCTTGTGCGCGCGGGCTATACCCGCGAATATACCGTGGAGAGCCGCGGCGCCTTTTCGGTGCGCGGCGATATCCTCGATATCTTTCCCGTCAACTGCGAACACCCCGTGCGCATCGATTTCTTCGGCGACGAGGTGGAAGCCATCAAGCCGTACGACGAAGTGACGGCGGAACGCTACCCGCGCCTTTCCTCCCTCGACATCGTCGCCGCGACGGACGCGATCCCCTCCGAGGACGATATTGCGCGCATTCGGCGCGTTTTTGAAGAAGAATTTCGCCGCGCGCCCTCGCCCGAGGCTTATACGCGCATGCAGTCCGTCGCCGAAAATATTGCGCGGGATGAATATCGCTCCGATTTTTTGCTGCCCCTTCTCGAAAATACGACGGATTTTCCCGAACTGCTCCCCGCCGACGCGCTCCTCGTGTTCGACGAATGCAAGCTCATCCGCGATAAGTTGAAGGGGCTGTATTCCGAGCATGCGGAACGCTTTTCCGTGCTGCTCGCGGGCGGGGAATGTATGAAGTTCTCCCAAGAGCAGTACGTCCCCGCGGAGACGTTCGCCTCCTTCTCTTCCCGCCGCTGTCTTGCCTTGCAGACGTTTGCGGGCAATGTGGGCTTCTTCGAGCCGATGAAGATCTATAACTTCACCGCCGCGCCGCCCCGCCGCTACCTCAACTCTCTGCCCGATCTCATCTCGGATATCAAGGCGTGGAAAAGGACGGGCTACCGCGTCCTGCTCTTCTGCGGCAGCGAGCAGCGGGCGCAAAAGCTCGGCGAAGAACTGAACGAGGCGGGGATCTTTCTCTCCTCGCCCGGGGAAAGGCTCACGGACTTCCGCGGCGTTGCGGCGCTTGCCGAGACGCTTGCGAGCGGCTTTCTCTTGCACGAATGCAAACTTGCCGTCATCGGCACGGGCGATCTCTTCACCAAAGCGGTCTCTCAAAAGCGCGTCAGGCGCAGGCGGGGAGACCTCTTTCTCGCGCCCGAGGTGGGGGACTACGCCGTCCACGAGACGTACGGCGTGGGGCGCATCGTGGGCACCAAAAAAATCGAGACGACGGACGGCGTGAAGGAATATGTCGCCCTCGAATATCAGGGCGGCGACGCGCTCTACGTTCCCGTCGAGCAGATGGATATCCTCTCGAAATACATGGGGGGAGATGCGCCCGCCCTCTCCAAGATCGGCGGCGGCGAATTCGAGCGGGTGAAGGCGCGCGTCCGCGCCTCGCTCAAAAAAATGGCGTTCGACCTCAAAGCGCTCTATGCCGAGCGGCAGGAGAAGAAGGGGTACGTCTTTCCCGAATACGACGAGGAGATGGAGGAATTCGAGGCGGCGTTTCCCTATGAGGAGACGGCGGATCAGCTCCAATCCATCGCGGAGATCAAATCGGATATGTGTTCGGAGAAGGTGATGGATCGCCTTCTCTGCGGCGACGTGGGCTTCGGCAAGACGGAAGTCGCCCTCCGCGCGGCGTACCGCTGTATCCTTGCGGGGCGGCAGGTCGCGTTCATGTGCCCGAGCACTGTTCTTTCCGAACAGCACCTCGTCACGGCGAAAGAGCGCATGCAGGGCTTCGGCGTGCGCGTCGCCTGCCTCAACCGCTTCCGCACCGAGCGCGAACAGCGCGAGATCCTCGCGGCGGCGGAGAAAGGGGAGGTCGATCTACTCATCGGCACGCACCGCCTTCTCTCCAAAGACGTGAAATTCCGCGACCTCGGGCTTCTCATTCTCGACGAAGAACAGCGCTTCGGCGTGGAGCACAAGGAGAAGATCAAGAGCATCAAGCGCGACGTCGACTGCCTCACCATGACCGCGACGCCCATACCGCGCACGCTGCATCTCTCCCTTTCGGGGATCAGGGATATCTCCACGATCCAGACGCCGCCCAACGCCCGTCTGCCCGTGCAGACCTATGTCGCCGAGGAGACGGAGACGCTGATCCGCGACGCCTGCGTGCGGGAGATCGCGCGGAAGGGGCAGATCTTTCTTTTATACAACCATGTGGAGACGATCCGCGCGTTTGCGGCACGGATCGCGGAGATCGTTCCCGAGGCGCGCGTCACGATCGCCCACGGGAGAATGGAACGCGCCGCCCTCGAAAAGAACGTGTTCGGCTTCTATCGGGGCGACTACGACCTGCTCGTGACGACGACCATCATCGAGAACGGCATCGACCTTCCCAACGCCAACACCCTCATCGTCATCGACGCCGAGCGCCTCGGCATCTCGCAGCTCTACCAGCTCCGCGGGCGGGTGGGGCGCGGCACGCGGCTCGCGCACGCCTACTTTACCTTCAAGCCCGAGCGCGTCATGACGGAAAACGCCGCCGAACGGCTCAAAGCCATCATGCAGTTCACGGAGCTTGGCTCGGGGTTCCGTATCGCGATGCGCGATCTCGAGATCCGCGGCGCGGGCAACGTGCTCGGCGCCGAACAGCACGGGCATATGGACAAGGTGGGCTACGAGCTTTACGCCAAGATCCTCAAAGAGGAGCTGACGGGCGAAAGGCAGGAGATAGTCGATCTCGATATCAAGACGACGGCATACATTCCCGAGACGTACATCGAGTCCAACGCGGGCAGAATGGACTGCTACAAGCAGATCGCCGAGATCCGCGACGCCGCCGATTACAAGCGTGTGTGCGCTTCGATGGAGGAGAACTACGGGCCTCTTCCGCAGCCCACGCTCAACCTTCTCGTGATCGCCGTCATGAAGAGCTATGCCTCCCGCCTCCGCGTGAAGAAGATCTCGGTGGGGGCGAAGGGCGGCGCGCTGGAATTCACGGCTTTGAGCGCCCTTTCCGATCCCCGCATGGGCGCCGCGATGGAGCGGTACTCTCCCATTTTGAGCCTCGATATGACGACGGCGCCCGTGCTCCGCTTCAAAAATATGGGCGACGGCGGGAAAACGATGGTGCAGATGACGAGATTTTTGAAATTTGCTTCAACTTTTCACTGAATTTTGCCGAGAATTATTTGCACAATTCGGAAAAATAGGTTATAATAATGGGAGCTTGATATGCGCGCCCCCATGCGCGCACGATTCGAACGAACCATGCAGGAGTTTTTCTAACTATGAAGAGAAAAAAACAAGCGGTCGCCATTGCTCTTTCCGCCGTGCTCGCCTGCGGCGCCCTCGCGGGGTGCGACGCGCTCACCACGCACGACAACGCGAAGGACTATGCGCAGACCGTCGCCACCGTCGATATTTCCAAAAGCAAGGCATTCACGGAGGAGGGCGGCGAATTCTACGGTCTCGGGCTTGACGAATTTATCGGGGAGACCGTGATCTTGAAGCGCCAGCTCGTACAGGGATTCCTTTCCACGGGGCAGACGCTCGTGCAGTACTACGGCATGAGCTTTGCCGACGCGTTCGATTACATCATGGATTCCCTCGTCCAGCGGCAGATCAACGTGCAGTACGCGAAGGCGTTCCTCGCCAAAGAGAACAATCTCGACGCCAACGCCTATACGACCGCCGTCGCCGAAGGGGGCGAGAGCTATTACGAAAAGCAGGCCGCGGGCTTAGGCTTTTTCCTCGACCAAGAGGAGAAGGATAAGGCGCAATACGATCTCCGCGTGAGCGTCAATTCGCAGATCGACACCATCGAGGAAGGAATTATCGACGTTCTCGACGAACACGAGCACACGCCCGACTCCGAAGTCCGCACCCTTCCCACCGGCGCGGAGACGGAGAACGAGGACTACTACGATACGGAATACGCGATCTATACGGGTCTCAACAAGGCAGAGGATTGCGGCAGCTACGAGGCTGTGGACGGATCTCTGCCCTCCACCCGCAAGAAGGCATACAAGGAGTTCGTCTCCCGTCTTTACAGCAACAACTACATCGAGAAAGGGGAGAACACCCGCAATTTCGAGGAAACGAGCTACTACTTCTCCCTGCTCGCCTCTCAATACGAGACCGCCGTCATCGACAAGATGGAAGATGCCCTCAAAGACGAGGCGACGGCAAATCTCACCGAGGACTGGGCGCAGGCTCACTTCGACGAAACGCTCGACAATCAGACGGACTTGTTCAACCGCGACAGATCTTCCTTTGAAACGGCGTTCGACGGCATGTCGGATACCTCCTTCATTCTCACCGCGCCCAAGAAGACGAACAATGAATACGAGGCATACGGGTACGTCATCAACATTCTTCTTCCCTTCTCCGACGCGCAGAGCAAACAGCTCGAAAATGCTTCGCAGGACTACAACGATCCGAAGGGCGGCAAGTATGCGACGCGCACCAAGCTCCTCGAAAAGCTGACGGCGACCGATCAGCGCGGCACATGGTTCACGGGTCACACCGACTATTCCTATCTTGCGGAAGAGGGCGACAAGGCGTTCACGAATAACGACGACGTGCGCAAATATCTCTTCTTCGAGGATAACTTCGGCGAAGGGAATACCCGCTATCAGCGCGTCAAGAACTACCTCGGGCAGTACACCTACAACGGCGAGGTCGTGCTCGACGACGACGGCGACATCGATTACCTTGTCCCGAACAAGATCAACATCGGCGGGTTCCTCAACGAAGTGAAAGGCTATCTCGAATTTGCGACGGATCACACGCTCGTTCCCTATAACGGGGAAGCCGCAAACCCCGATGAGTACTTCTCCCGCTCCGATTATCTGAATGAAGATAGAACGGACTACGACTACGAGAAGTTCATCTACGAGAAGGGCAAAGTGGATTGGGACGGCGGCTTCCATTACAACGCGAACGAGATGTTCGTCGCGGGGACAGAGGAGAATCAAGTTCTCTCCGTCATAAACGAGCTGTCGTTTGCATACAATACGGATACGGCGGGTCTCAACACCTATCTCGGTTATTCGGTCACTCCGAACAAGACGGACTATGTGAGCGAGTATGAGTATGCGGCGCAATGGGCAGTACGGAACGGCGCGGGTTCCTATGCGGTCGTTCCCAGCCAATTCGGTTGGCACTTCATCTACTGCACGTTCTCCTTCGCGGACTACGATCCCGAAGGGAACAACGCTTTCTCGTTCGATTATGAAAAGAGGGAGGATGAGGATACCTTCTCCTATCTCTTCTTCGAGCAGCTCAAATCCGATCAGATCGAAACGTACGTCTCCAAGCAGTTCCAGAAGTTCGTCAAGGAGAATAAAGACGATTCGGCAACGATCGACGAATCCAAGTTCAGCGACCTCAAGAGACTCGGCGACTAACCTTTTTCGGTCGTTGCATGGGCTTTTGGGAAACACTCTTCAAATCTATTGTTCTCGGTACGGTGCAGGGACTCACAGAGTTCCTGCCCGTTTCTTCAAGCGGACATCTCGTCCTTTTGGAGCATGCGCTCGGCTATTCCGTCGAGGGCGGCGGCACGACGCTTTTCAACGTCATGCTGCATTTGGGAACGCTCCTTGCCGTTCTCATCGCCTTTCGGAAGGATATACGGGCGCTCTTTTCTTGTCCGCGCAAGATCGCGATGCTGCTTGTCGCGACGGTTCCCGCGGGCGTCGCGGGGCTGCTCTTCGAGAGCAAGATCGACGCGCTCTTCGGCGGGGAGCGGGGGATCGCGGCCGTCTGCCTTCTCTTCGGCGTGACCGCCGTCCTTCTTCTTATTTGCGAACTCTGCGCCCTGCGGCGGAAAAAAGTCCGTCCCTTCGGCTGGCGCAACGCCCTTTCGATGGGCTTCATGCAGGCGGCGGCGATCCTGCCGGGGCTTTCGCGCAGCGGCTCGACGATCGCCGCGGGCGTCTTTTCGGGCGCGGACGCGGAGGAAAGCTCGCGCTTTTCCTTCCTCATGAGTATTCCCATCATCTTGGGCAGCGCCGCGGTGGGGATTTTGAAGGCCGCTTCTTCCGGGACTGCGGCTTGGAGCGCGGCGGGCGTGTGCGGAATGCTTGCGGGGATCGCGTCGTCGGCGATCTTCGGGTTCTTCGCCATCAAGATCATGTTGAAGGCGATGGGGCGGGCAAACTATAAATGGTTTGCGCTCTACCTGTTGCTTCTCTCCGTCTGCACCCTTTGGCTGGACATGACGCTTTAATGCCGCAGCATAACCTTTGCCGAACCGCCCATACTGCATGTATCGGAGGTGAAAACATGAGATTGAACTGCGGAGACGTCTGCCCCAAGACGGGCGCGTACAAGGTGGTCGATCGGGAAGGCAAGGTCGTCAACACGATCTATGTCGGCGAGGGCGAGACCATGCCTCCCACACAGTATTCCGGCTGTCACTACGAATCGGAGTCATAAGAGGGCGCCGTTGCGCCTTTTATGGGTCCGCGCCGAGAGCGGAAAACAAAAAGGGGCGCCGCGGCATAGCCGCAGCGCCTTTTTCATTTTGTCATTCTGATTTGTGCGTTCCCAATCGTCATTCCGAGCCGCGCGGAACGAGCGTGTCGAAGAATCGCCTTATCACGCATTCCGATATGTTACCTTCTCAATAAAACACGATCTGAACGGTCGCCGAGGTCGCGGAGACGTTCTCGATGATAATATCGAAGTTGAGCGTTTTCCCGTCGTTGCGCGTATAGGAGGGGAAGGCTTCGGAGAGCGTATCTCCCGCCTGCCAGAGGTCGGTCTCGGCGGCGTAGCCGTCTGAACTTGCAAACCGCTTTTCCCCGTCCGCTTCCACGAGCTTGATGAGCGCATGTTCCGAGACGGAGTTGTTATTGTCCGTAAAGGAACTGTACCCGTCATTTTGATACGGGTTGTCGATCGACGAGGACACATGATAGATGCGCACGCCGAACGCCGCCCCGTCGTAGAGATCGGAGGCATGCGCCCTGTTGAGACCCGTCGCCGCGTACAGATCGATGAGGAGATACTCGCAGAAGTACGAATTGTCGAAGTTGAGCGGGATGAGGATCGCCGAGGCGGAGGAGCCGGAGCAGTCGATCGTGACCGTCTTGTTTTCAGTCACAACGGTGGGGGTGAGCCAGCCGAGCATGATCTTGGTATACACATCGTGATCGCCGATGTTGTAGTCCATCATGTCCGCGCCGCCAAGCCCTTCGTTGCTTCCCGCCTTAATGGTTCCGCCGTACTCCGCGTCATAAGTGTCCTCTGTGTAGTAGTCGTAGTAGTCGTCCAGCCCGAGAAGGTGCCCCGATTCGTGGATATACGTCTCGGCGTTGATCTTCATCCCGAGAACGATGTCATATCCCGAGCCTTTGTCGTTCGAGGTCTTTTCGTCCATGAAGTCGAAGCCCGCAAAGAGATAGTAATACACATCCTTTCCGTCGTACGTTTTCGTAGCAGTATCCCAATACACATACGCCCAATAGAAGTCGGCACTGTCATAGTCGACGGACGCCGAATAGATGAGGTAGACTGCGTCGATCGCGCCGTCGTCGTTGGTGTCGTACTTGGTGAGGTCGAGTTTACTTTCGTAGTAGGCGAGCGCCTCGTTGAGAATGGTCAGATCTCCGTCCCCGATACCTGCATAGTAAGAAGCATTGTGCGCCGCCTTATAAACTTCTTGGATATCGAACGTCAAATTAAGGTTGCCGTAGGAAGCCTTTTGGTAATATGTTTTCACGCTCTCCCAACCCGTCTGCTCCTCGGTGCCGTTGAAGGCGATGTTCAGGTTGTCGAGCTGCGTCTTGGAAATGGTGTCGCCGACAAACTGCACGGGAATGACGAGGGCATGGTAATCGCCCGTGGAGGGAAGCCCGATGGCGCCGTCTTCTTTAAGAAGTTTATCCTGCAACCTCTCATTATCGAAGGTCGAAGAATTGTAAGTCTGCTTCTCCATCGTACCGGAAGGGGTGGGGTCGACGTCGGAACCGCCGCCCTCCGCATCCGGAAGGGTGATGTGGATTGTTCCATGATCGGAGAACTCATATTGCATCTCGTAGCCGTCGCTCATTCTCGCAACGATCATCATGATCTTGCCGTCCGTGACCGTCACGGTGAAGCTCGTCCATGCAATGCCGTAATCGCCGAGGACGGCGACGCCCACTTCGTCGGGGGAGAGGGCGGAATAGACGTTCCCGCTCAACGTGTAGCTGAAATCGGCGAGATAGGTCAGATCGACGATACAGCAATAGGTATAGTATTCCTCAAATTCGGAAGACGCCTCGTCGTACACCGTGTAAGTGCCGTCCCCGTTGTCGGAGTAATAGGTGAAGAGGTCGGAAGCCTCGTCATACGTCAAGTAGTCGGTGTAGTCCGCATCATATCCCACATAATAATTGAGAATGCGGTTGCCGTCGTATTCGTAATAATCTTCGAGGGCGTCCTCGTTGTCAGTCACAAAGACCGAGAAATTCCAAGTAGAACGGTCGGCATAGGCCTCGAACACGGAGGAGTCCGCAGGCTCGTCAGGCTCTACGGGAGCCGAACCGCCCTCGCCCACAAATCCGATGGAGAGCGCATAGACCGCATTGCTGTTCGTGTTCGTAACCGTAATTTGTTGCACGCCCGTCGCGTTCACATCGTACACGAGCGTGTGGATGAGGATCTCGTAATTCCCGTCCTTCACTCCCGTGTGCTCGGTGGCGTGTTCGGATACCGCAAGCGCGGCGGAGCCGACGCTCACCGTGAGCTTGTTCAGATTGTTATAGTCATAGGTGGATTCGATGACGACGACGATCTGCGTAAACTCGCCGCTCACGGACATGGTACCCGTCTCTTTCTTGAATTGCAGCACGTCGTAGTCATGGTGCGTGTTTCCGAGCACGTTGGTCGTGGTCACCGTGAAGCCGCCTACGGCGTGGCTCCCGTTGTGGTGCTCGTAAACGGTATCGTTCAAATCGGGGAAGAGCGAATCCCTCGTGAGTTCGAGCACATAGCCGTCCGTGTCGGGGTCGGTGGGGTCGTCGGGATCCACGGGGGTCGTGCCGCCCGAGGGAAGGGTGAAGCTAACGGCGCCTTGCTTGGAGAAGGTATAGGCGAACGTCACGCCGTCCTCCATCACGCCCACGATCTTCGCGATATCCCCGTTTGCGATAGAAAGCTCAAAAGACGTCCACGCAATGGCGTTGCCGTCTTCGTCGACATATTCTCCGAGAACGGCATTGCCCGCCGCGTCGGGATCGTCCGCAACATACTTGTTTCCGCTCTCGGTGAAGTCGTAGTCGCCGATCGCGGAAAGGTCAATAATATATAAATAGGAAAAGGCTGCGTCGAAATCGTCGGTGCCTTCGGGGTAGATCTCATATTCTCCCTCGCCGAGATCCGCATAAAAAGTGTAGACGTCCTCCGCGGGATCGTATGTAAGATAGTCGATGTAAAAGTTGCCGTCCGTCGCCTCATAGCGGTTGAGGATATCGTAGCCGAGATATTCGTAATAATCCGTGCTTTCGCCGTCATCCAGCGTCACCGCAAAGTTCTGCGTTGCGGGATCCGAATATTTTGCGAAGATGTCGGAAAGATCGATCGTTCCGCTCGGGCCTGTGGGGTCGCTCGGATCCGTCGGGTTTGTGGGATCGCTCGGGCCTGCGGGATCGCTCGGATCGGTCGGATCCGTAGGATCGGTGGAAGTATCGGGATCGGTCGGATTCTTATCGGAACCGTCGTTAGGACGAAGCGCGCAAGCGCAGAGGCAGGCGAGCATCGCCAAAATTGCAAGAACCGCGACTAAAAATTTTCGTTTTTTCATATGTCCGCATCCTTGACGCTGAATATTTTTGTGACAATATTATACGTCAAAGCAATGGAAAATGCAAGTATTTTTTCGAAAAACCCCCCGCGTCAAGCGCCGTTGGTCAGACCTGCCCCCGTTGAAGGGGGCGGGTGGCACGGCGTAGCCGTGACAGGTGGGGGTTGGACTTCTAAAATCGTCATTCCGCCCCGTTTCCCGCGTCATTCCGAGGGGCACCGCCCCGAGAGAATCCCCTCAAACGCAGTCCGCATTCTTGCTGTCCCTGAAAGGGAAAGTACCCACGCAGCGGGGGAAAGGGTTAAAACCCCTCTGTCACTTCGTGACATCTCCCCTTGCAGGGGCGACGCGCCCCCCAATGCCCCTCATTCGTCGCGGCAAGCCTGCCGCGCCACCTTCCCCCCGAGGGGGGAAGGCTTTCCCGCCCCCTCAAACGCAGTCCGCAAGGCCTCCCCCTTTGGAAGGGGGAGGCTGTCACCGCAGGTGACTGATGGGGGTTGGCTTCCAATCTCCCCTCAAACGCAGTCCAATCCCCCCCTGAGGGGCGTTCTAATTTTATCACAATAAATTGAAAATGGCAAAGATTTACAAAAATCGAACAAATTTGCGCTATAAAACTTAAAATCTCGACAAATCCGTTCAAAAAACGATAGTTCTTTACAAACGGGGGGGGGTGATAAAGGGGCAAAAAATTTCGTTGATTTTTGAAACGTTCCGTGTTAAAATCACGGCGAATCCTCACCATATATTATATGGTGGAGAAAATCCTGCGCAAAAAAGGCGCAAAAAGGAGAAATTCATGAGTAAAACGAAGAAGTTAAAAGTCTTGATCGTGTCGGCGCTTTCAGCCGCGCTCATGCTCTGCACGGGCTTCGCGTTGGGCGAACTTGTCCCCGCGAGCGCAGAGGAACCTGTCCTCGACGGCAATACGGCAACGTTCACAGTCGAGAACGATATGACGACGGTCAATCAAAACGATGACTCAAGGTGGACTTATGATCGCGAAACGAACGAATGGAGGTCCTCGAAAAAATACGGAAAGATCAAAAACGGTACCTCTATTAAACTCACGGTTGTGGAGCCGGGGAATATGGTATTTTCCTGGAAAGTCGGTTCTTCAAGTGGCAACACATCGGTTCTGATCACAAAAACACATGCGGAGGAAGAGGTCGAAACAATTGTTGATAAAAAAGAACTAACATCTTCTGTATGGAAGGAATATACAAGTTATTCAAGCCCTGTCACGATATCAAACTTGCAGAATGGCGATGTGGTCGAATTCAAATGGACGTCAAATTCTTCTACTTCAAGTTCGTCTTATTGTTTGATGATAAAGGGCTTGAATCCACCTACCAACCAATTTTCAATCACAGCAAAAGTTGCCGCAGATTCCATCGATCACGGTACAATCAAGACGGAGAAGCCCGAAGAAACTTTCGATGAAAGCAGCCACCAACTGATCGCACAACGTGGCTACTGCGAGAGTGTGACTTTTACGGCAGTTCCCGAAGATGGATATACGGCATATTGGAAAAGCAGTGACGGAAAATTCGTGAGCCATGTGGCAGAATTTACTGTTTCGAATATTACGCAGAGCAAGGATGATGGTGCATATGTTTACACCGTCTATTTTGTCAAGCTCGATGAAAACGGAACAAAAATTTCCTTCGACGATCCGGGCGAGGGGAAGGCACACTTCGAAAAAAGTCAACAAGACGAGATCGATGTGTATACCGTTGCAGACTTAAAGAACCTGACAAAAAACGATACAGTTTCCCTCTATATTGAATTTACGGGGGAGAAATATGTCTCTTACGAGCGCGTCATGGTGAAAACCGGAAGTTTAAGCGCTCTTTTCGATGGGTGCTCTGTTGACGGTGAATCCAAAACCATTACTAATGGGTCTGAATGTATCTATTTTCACGTCACCGGAGAAGGATATCACGTTATAAGGATTACGGTTAAATTCAGTGACTTCGGCTTGCTTGGTTCGGATGAACGTTCTGCGATTCAAGATGGGGACAGCTATACCATTAAAAACATTCGCTTCCAAGAAAGCGGCAACCCGTTTACGGAAACCATTACGGTAAAATACAATCCCCATTATTCGGAGCTTTATTATAACGGGGCTCTTCAAGAAGCAGAAGATACCAATGTCGTGATCGAAACTACGCTCACCGTTCCGCTCGCCGATGAATATACCATTCAGTTAAAGCCGAAAGCGGAAGTGACCTCTTCTCTGGATCCGTTGCAGATGGCAGAGGTCGTCTATAAAAACGGTACGGCAAATGCAACATATTATTACGGAAGTGGTGGCGATGGTGAGTATAGAAAACCGGCATTTCAGTCGCAAGCAGATAAATCCGTTACGTTTACGATCAGCCGCTTCGATAACCAGTATGCAATCAACACGAAACTCGACGGTTCAACGGCAAAAAAATCTTTCAATTTGGACGAAGGCGCAGAGACTTTGGTGTTGGAAATCAACTATATGGAGCGTGCGCCCATTCCGAAGGTTTCCGCAATCAAAACAATAGATAACGAAGAGACCGAGATCGAATCCATTACAGACGGGCAGGTAATTGATTTCCCGTTCCTTCACAATAATTCGCTCTCGATTCGCATTCAGAAAATAGAGGGGCTTGCGCAGACCGATTTCAGCGTGTTGGTAAACAATGTAGAACGCAATGCGTCTCTTCAAGACTACGAAAATATTTTCCTTCTTCCCATTCAGGACGTGGGCAACACACAGGTCGTAATTCGCTACTTAAAGAGCAGCGAAACGATCGATTTCTCGGCTTATTCGCTCTCTTTCCGTCTCGGGGAATTTCCCGAAGAAGATAAGAACGGGACGGACATAACAAAGGCTGTCCATCTCGACGAAAATTCCGGCAGGGCAAGTTTGGACATGACTGCTATGGATATGGTGAGCTATAATAAACCGCCTAGATGGTTATTCGATCCCGAACTTTCCGCAGAGGGGAACTATGCCTATACGACCACTTCGCAAGTGAATCAGAATGGTGAATATTATCAGGGCGAGAGCAATCTCAAATATATCACGTTTGAACTTTCCGGCGAGGCTCAGGGTAGCTTGACGTTCCAATTTCGCGCGAGCGGCTACATCGGGCAAGAGGTGCTCAGCGGCTCTTACCGCGGCGGCTTGCTCTATGCTGCTCCGCAGTCGGCAGTTAATAGTCTTTCGAATTATAAACCTTACTGCACATCGTCAGACGGCATCAAGTGGACAGATCCAGATTCCGCCGTGACCCTTTTGGCGAAACCGCGTCCCGAAGGCGGAATGGAGTATGGAAGCACCGTCGTCCCGCTCGACGACGGATGGTATCAGGCGAGCGTTCCTATCAAACAAGGTTTCGCCAATAATATTTACTTGCTGTTCATCACTTACTATCCGACCAACAGCTCTTATCCCATTGATCGGATTCCCATTGCTTCGGCTTCGATCCGCGACGTGCGCGTTGTTACGGGTGAAAAGACAGTCTCCGTCTCCACGAGCGCAGAGGCGGACGACGCGACGGCGACCGTTACCGTAGGCGATGTGCAGCATCAAAACGGGAGCGACAGTTTCAAGGTCAACGCAGGTACAATGGTCAATCTTTCCGCAGACACAAAGGGAAAGAAATTCTACGGCTGGTCGGTGAACGGACAGCTTGTTTCGACGGAGCCGAACGCAAGTATTTTCATCAATGCCGATTCCGTGATCAAGGCATGGATCGCGGATGAGGGAACATACGAAGCGCGCACGGAGGGTACGTTCTACACCTCCATCGTAGAAGCAGTCAATGCGGCAAGTTCAGGACAGACTGTTATCGTCATCGAGGATGGCGCAACGATCGAAACGAGCTTTGAGATCAAAACAGGTGTGACGCTGCTCCTTCCTTACAGCAATGAGAACAAACTCACCGCGACGGGTACGCCCGACGTGAATTCCAAAGACCGAATCGCTTGGATCAAAGATAGCGCGACGTATCGCTATCTGACGGTTACCGTAAAAGGGAATGTCACGATCACCGTGAGCGGAACGCTTGCCGTCGGCGGTATTGTGAACTACCCGAAAGGGCAGGGCTATCAAGGGCACACCTCGGGCGCATATGCCGAACTCATCCTTGAAACAGGCAGTAAAATCCAAGTCGCAAAGGGCGGCGTGATGGACGTCTACGGCCGCGTTTGGGGCGGAGAAGGGCATGAAGGCACGGACATGGGTACCATCGACGTTGCCGATGGCGGCAAGCTCTATCAGCCGTTCCTCATTCTCGACTACACCGGCGGCACGAATGCGCTCGGGCTTTTCATGGCGGGGCAAACACCGTTCAGACGGTATGCAATGATCAATATCGAAGTGCCGACGACGATCAATTACGGCGGCATGCTTTATGGGCATGCAAGCCTTTGGATCGAGACGTTCAAAATGTTGGCGTCGCTTGACCAGCCCTTCGTTTCCTACTATATGGGCGAAAAACTCGGCGGCGACGGCAACGGAAACGATACGTTTGTCATGCTTCATGACGGCGCAAGCGTGACGATCACCTATGACCCCACGAAAGTGATCGGAAGCCCGACGACTGCCGATTGCACCGAGGGCATCGGGAAGATCAAAATGGTGTTCGAGGGCGGCGCAGATTTCAGTTACATGCTGTTCTCGGCAATGGGCATTTCGGTGCCGACGAACTCGGTGTACTTCTCCATTCCCTACAACTATGAGGTGGAGATGAACGACTTTGCAGTACAGCAGGGCGAAGTTCACGCGCAGTATGTGACCAAAACGGACTTCATGCTCATGCCGGGCGCGATCGTAAAGGTCGGCAAGGGCGCGACACTCACGCTCAACGCAAATACTTGGATTTATGACGGCCTTGAACAGAAAAAACTTTCGGGCAAAGGGTATCCGACTGCCACACAATTAAACGGGATCTATTCCAAGAGCGGCAACCTCATCGTAGACGGCACGCTCAAAATCGGACAAAAGACGACCGTTCAACAGTTTGAACTTTTTGAACCTGCCGAGCCGTTCGTGCCGAAAATCATACCTGCGCTTTTCCTCGGTATCATTCAAACGAACGGAACGGGGACGATCATCATTCCGGAAGGAACGGAGCTTTCCGGACAAATTGTCGATGGTGCTAACGGAACCAACTACTTCGCTTACACCACGACTGCGCGGGTGTGGGACGCTGCGCACAGCTGTTTCGGCGACCTCAAAGCGGGGCACACTTACACGGCGAAGGACGGCGATTCTTTCACGCTCGACGCGCTCAAATACACGAATGCGGAGGGCGGCGAAGAGAATCAAACTTTGAGCCTCAACTCGGACATGGTAGGCTCGTGGATGATTGAGCATGACGCGCACACCTTCGATTGGTCGCAGCTGACCGCAGAGGAAACGAACCTCGGTAATGCAAAGTATAAAGATTTAGACCGTCAATGCACCGAGCTTGGCTGCACCGACAGGGAGCACAAACTTCTTCTTTCGGAAGAATTCTCCCTCAGCGGCACCTACAAGGGCAGTGAGTTCAGCGGCGATGATGTGCTCAAACTCTTCTATCAATATTATTTTGGTAGCACGACGGTGCTCGACGAAGTTTTGGAGAACTGCGAATTCTCCGCGAGCGTGAGCACGGGCAACAATCAAAGTATCCGAAATGCCGCGGCCTACAACAACCTCACCGTGACCCTCACGAACGGTTTCTTCGGCGGCAATGCGACAAACACTTCCAAGACCTTCGACTTCACGGTTGAGAAGTTCAATGTCGCCAATCTCGACCAAGCCGCGATCGAAAAGAGCCTGAGCGGGCTTGTCTACAACGGCGAAGCGCATACGCCCGATTTGACTTTGCGGGCGGAAGGGCTGACGGGCGCGGTTTCGCACGCGGCATTTGATTGGCAGAACAACACGAATGCGGGCGAGGATACCGCAAGCGTGACGATCAAGGGTTCAGGTGAAAACTTCACAGGCATCCTCACCGTCAACTTCTCCATTGCAAAGGCAACCCTTACGGTGAACGTTGTTGACAAGACCAAGACGTACGACGGCACCGCGTGGGCAGGAGTTGAAAATGCCCAACAGACGACGGATTTCACCGTTGCGGACGGGCAGATTTATAAGAGCGACGACATCGGGCTTCGCCTCACGGTTGGGGCGTCGAGCGCGGACGTGGGCGACTACACCGTGACGGGCGAGGCTTCCAACCCCAATTATACCGTGACGGTGACCGAGGGCACGTACAAGATCACGCGTGCGCCGCTCACCGTGAACATTGAGAAGAAGGGGCACACCTACGGCGAGGAGGCCGTACAGCTTTCCTATACGCTCGACGGCGTGCAGAATGAGGAAGAAGGGGCGATCAAGAAGCTCATCACGTTGCAGTCGACGGGCGCAGAGCAGTGGCAGACCGTCGGGAAGTATGACATCACGGCGTGGTACAGCAGTTCGGAAATTAAGAACACGCTCAATGCCGAAAACGACGACGTTCTCAAAAACTATACGGTGACCGTCTCGGGCGGCACGAACGCCTATACCGTTAAGGCGAAGGATATCAGCGGCGCGACGTTCACCGTCACAACGCCTTACACCTACGACAATACGGCGAAGCAGCCGGGCGTGGAAGATATCGCCGTTACGCTTGGCGGCTATGACGGTGATCACAAGGTCACCTTCACCGTGGGGAATTATCAGAACAATATCGATGCGACGACGAATGGGGCGAGCCTCACCGTCACCGCGACGGGCAACTTCTCCGGCACAAAGGAAGTGACCTTCACGATCAGAAAGGCGACGGTTACGGCGATCGAGATCACGAACAAAGATAGCCTCGCCTACAACGGCACCGAGTTGACGCCTACGATCGTTGTGAAGTCGGGCGCGCTCACCCTCGTCGCGGGGGACTACACCGTCGCTTATAAGCACAGCACCAAGCAGGATATTGAAGTAAAGAACGCGGGCGAGTACACCGTGACGGTTACGCTCACCGATGAATGCAAGAACTATCAGCTCGGCGATGTGACGACGGCTACGTTCACCGTGGCGAAAGCGGAGATCACCATTACGGCAGACAATCAGCATACGCCGCAGGGCGAGCCGATTCTCTCGGGCGACAAGCTGACTTGGACGGTGACAAAGACGCCGAACGGCAAGGGCGAATTCTTCGAGGACGACCGTGCGACGCTCAAAGAGCATATCACCGTCACCACGACAGCGGATAAAGATACGGTAGCGGAATCGGATATCATCATTGGCTGGCTGAACGCGTATGTGCCTGACAACTACACGGTGACATTTAAGAACGGCACGTATTACGTCGACGACACCATTTGGAAGAATGTAAGCGTAACGGGCTGGGAGCAGGCGATCAAGTACGACGGCAAGGAGCACAAACTCACCATTACGGTGGGCAACGATGAGCTTCTCGACGGCAAGACGACGATTACGCAGACGTTTGGGGAACAGAATACCCCCTTCACGGGCGCAAAGAATGTGGGCACATACGAAGTGACCGTGACCATCAAAGCGCAGGGCTATACTTCTTCGTTTACAGGGAAGTACACCATCACCATCACGGCGCGTGAGGTGACCGTAACGTTCAACCCCGAAAGCTCCGCTTACGGCGACGACGTGAAGACGGACTTCACCTACGAAACGTCGGGCGATACGGTGCTCACGGACGACAACACCGCCTTTGAAGCGGCGATCACGGCGGCGAACCCTCATACGGATGCAGAGAAGACTTCTCATGTGAGCGACGGGCAGCACAGTTACAAGATCACGACGGAAAATACGCCCGAGCTTCAAAATTACACCATCACGGTGAAAGACGGCGTCTACACCATTACGGCGCGGCCGATCACCGTCACCGTCAACAAGCAAACGGTGACCTACAACCAGAAATTGCAGTCCGCCCAAAGCAGGCACGAGACGGATTGGACGGTCACGGATCTCGCCGAGGGCGACGAAGCCTCTGAACTCAACGTCAAACTCACGGCAAACGCGACGGACGCGGGCAAATACGACATCACGGCAACGTGGAGCAACACCAACTATGCCGTGACCTTCAAGGGCGCAGACGGTCTCACCGTCGCGGACAGCATCATTAAAGAAGCCTTCGTCATCGAGGCGGCGGCGCTCACCGAAGCCACCGTCAATGGCAGCTACACCTACGACGGAACCGAGCAGACGCCGACCTTCACCGTCAAGGCGGAGGGCGACCTCACCGTGAAAGAGGGCGACTTCACGATCGACTATACGGGTGCAGACCGCGTGAGCGCGGGCACCGTGAACGTCACGGTCAAGGCGAAGAGCAACAACTATTCGGGCGAGGTCGGGGCGCAGTTCACCATCGGCGCGAAGCACATCAAAGTCACGCTGAATAAGCAAGAAGTCGAGTACTCGGGCGAAGTTCCCACGCCGGACAGCAAGGCTTACACCGTCGACGAGCAAGAACTGTGCTCGAAGAACGGCAAAAAGGACGACCTCGGCGTGGTCATCACTCTCGTTGCAGGGAATAAGGATCACGGCGATTACGAGCTTAAAGCCACGGCTTCCAACACGGATTACGACGTCGAATTCGACGCGACCGCGAAGCTCACCGTCAAGCAGAAAGAGCTCACCGTCAAGGCGAACGACCTTTGGAGCTACTACGGCGATACGCCCGCGGAACTCACCTATACGGCAGAAGGGCTTATCGAAGGCGAGCAGGCGAAGGATGTCTTGAACGTCAAGCTGCAAGCGGACCGCACCATCGAGGAAGCGGGCACCTACAACATCACGGGTACCGGCTCTGCGACGAACTACACCTTCGATGTGCAGCCCGGCACCTACACCGTCAAAGAGCGTGAGATCACCGTGAAGATCATCGACCAAACTTCCCTCTACGACGGAACGGAGCCTTCCGTTTCGCAGAAGCAGGAGGAAGGCTGGACGATCACAGACGGCAATATCATCGTCGGCGACGACCTCCACCTCACGTTCACAAAAGATGAGGGCGCGGACGCGGGCGATTATGCGATCAACGGCGCGTTCACCAACGACAACTACAACGTGACCTTCGTGGGCACTTTGGGCACCGCAGGCAAATTCACCGTCAACGCCCGTACGCTCACCGTCTTCATCGAGGATCAGAAGGCAACTTACGACTTCGAGCACAACTACGACTTCCATGCGGACGAGTGGTACGTAAAAGACGACGGGGACGGCCTCGCCGAAAACGAGGAGAAGGATGTCCTCGCCGTCACCCTCACGAAGCCCACGCTCACGGACGTCGGAACGTATGCGATCGAGGGCGCATGGGACAACGGCAACTACACCGTGACCTTCGAGGGCAGCTACGAGGGCGGAGAAGCGGGCGTGTACACCGTGGAGAAGCAAGACGTTTCCAAGATCGCGCGTTTCTTCCTCACTTTGGATACCGACTTCGACACGGAAGGCGACCGCACCATCCATGTAAAATTCGCGAGCAAAGACGGCTACGTCTACTCGGGGCGCGCATACGTCAACGAGGGCGAGGATCAAAAGGAGCTTACGGTCGAGATCGATCCCGCGAAGCTTACGGAGATCGGTGAGTTTGAAGTGACCGTGACCGTCAACGATAAGAATTACAGCGGTTCGACGGTATTCACCGTCATCGCGACGGATGCAGACGGATATACGAAGAATCTGTTGGATACGCTCGATCGGCTCGCGGAACTTGCGGAGGGGCTTGACGCCGCTCATCTCACCGCGGACGACTACGAGAAGCTCGTAGCGATCTTAGAGGCGATCAATGGGCTGAACGAAGACGAGCGCGAAGTAGGCGCCTCGCAGCTTGCCGAGTATCAGGCGTTGGTGGACGCATGGAATGAACTTGCGGACATCGACGACGTGGTAGCGACGGCAAAGACCATTGCGAACGCACCCATCGACGCCTTGTTTGCAAGCCTTGCGGCGATTTCGGCGCTCACCGCGCTTGCCTATATCGTGACAAAAGGAGGGATTCTGTAATGAAAAAGCTGTTGATCGCGATTTTATCCGCGATACTGTGCATTGGATTATTGTCTGCCTGTTCGACGCTTACGCCGAACGGCCCCGACGACGGGAACCACGATGACGGCGGCGGAGGCGACGGTAAGACCAATTTGGAGCTTGTCGAGGAGAAGTACGGAAATCTTCCCGACGCAACGAAGATCGAGCAAACGATCGAGATCACCGCGGGCGAGTTGTTGCAGTTCAGCAGCGACAAGACGTTCGTAAAGACTTCCTCCGGCTATACCGTGACGGGCACGGAACAGAAGATCAACGTTGTGAAGCCGGACGGAGAGCCTTATACGTCGCGCGAGATCGACGAGACGGTGGAAGCGGGGGCGTTTACGGTGAAGCTCGGATTCAACGAACTTTACTTCTCGGGCACGCCCACGTTCCGCGACGGCGTGTTTGAGGCGAACGTGAAAGACGACAGCGTCGAGAACGTGTTCGGCATCACTGAGGAGATCCCCGTGACCGCCGCGCCGCACGGCATGAAACTCAAAATCGCAACGGCGGGCGAGCATGTCACCGAGATCGCGGTCTCATACGACTCGAACAGATCAAATGTAAACATTACGTTAAAATTCACATACTGACGGCATAAAGGAGAAAACAGCATGAAGTACTGCACCTATTGCGGCGCGGCGCTCGACGACAAAGCGGTCGTGTGCCCCCGTTGCTTCTGCGCGACGAATACGCGTCCCATCTATCAAAAGGGGAGCGTGCGGGGCGCACTCTATTGCGGACCGCAGTTTGCGGCGCCTGTCGTAAATATTCCGCAGCCTTTGCAACAGATCCCCTATACGCAAACCCCCTATACGCAAACTGCCTACGCGCAATCGCCGTACGGAGCCGACCGCTTCGGAAAGGAGGTCGTAAAGGTACAGGGGCTTTATAAGAGGTACTCCAAAAAAGCGGACTGGGCGGTGACGGACGTCTCCTTCACCTGCCGCGAAGGGGAGATCGTGGGGCTTCTCGGGCACAACGGCGCGGGAAAGTCCACCACGCTCAAATGCCTCGAAGGAATGCTTCCCTACGAGCGCGGCGAGATCAAGATCGCAGGGTACGATATCCGCAAACAGCCCGAAGCGGCGAAGGCGCAGATGGGGTTCGTCACCGATAACCATGCGACCTTTATCAAGATGACGGGCGTACAGTACCTCAACTTTATGGCAGACGTCTATGAGGTTCCCTCGGGGGAGCGCATGAAGCGCCTCAAAGAGCTCGACGCGATCTTCCAGCTCGGGAAACCCATCTCGAACCTCATTTCCTCCTATTCGCACGGCATGCGGCAGAAGATCTGCATGATGGGCTCCCTCATCCACCGCCCCAAGCTGTGGATCCTCGACGAGCCGATGACCGGTCTCGATCCGCGTACGATGCGCGCGGTGCAGGATTTTATGCACCGCTATGTCGCCGAAGGCAACGCCATTATCTTTTCCTCGCACGCCCTCAACACCGTCGCGAAACTCTGCGACCGCGTGGTGCTGATCAGAAGGGGGCGCCAAGTGAACGAGCTTGATGTGAAGTCCATCTACGCAAGCAATCCGAATTTTGACTTTGAGGAGTATTTCTTACGCAATGAACAAGCAGAAAGTGAGGGAAAATAAAGAAAGGGCGGCGCGTGCTGCGGAGGCGGCGCAAGCCGCGGAAACAGCGCAAGCTATGGAGACAGCTCAGACGGCAGAGATGAGCGGCGTCAAGCCGCGCATCGTCAAAGCTTTGCTCCGTAAGGGGAGAGAGGAACGCCGCTCGATGTTCAAGGCGGGGCAATTCGATTTCTTCGGCTTTCTCCTGCGCCTCTTGCTCGCCGCCGCCATCGTCGCGCTGTTCGTCATCTTCTTCGGAAGATTCGTCGGAGTGTATATTGACGTCAAGACGGACGGAAAGACCAATCTTGTCGCCCGTGCGACCGAACTCTTTACGATTCTCTACTCCGCGGTCATCCTCGGCATGGTGATCGGCGGCGTCGGGCAGCTCGGCAGGGAACTCTTCTCCGCCGACGATATGAAGATCTTCTCGGCAATGCCGATCAACGCGCGGACGCTGTTCATCGCGAAGCTCCTCTCCGTCTACAAGGCGCAGTTCACGATCGCCGTCGTCGCCGTGATGACGGTGAACGCGACGTTCGCATGGAAGGTGGGGGTCACCGCTGCCTTTTGGGTCATTTCGGCGGCGATGTGCTTTTTGCTCCCCCTCATCACGATCGGCATAGCGGCGGTGATCGTCCCGCTCTTTCAGGCCGTCAAGCGCTTTCTGCGGGAGAGGTATGTCCTTCTCTTCATCGTGATCACGGCGCTGCTCGGGGTGGGCATCTGGCTTTACTCCATCCTCCTCGGGGGCGTGAAGGAACTGCTTCTCGGCAATTCGCTCGAAGACTTCTTCAACGAGCAGGTGATGAATGCGATCGCCTCGGTTTGCAGCTATCTCTATCCCGCGCGGTGGCTCGCAGGGATCATAGCGGGTTCCGATCCCATTTGGGGCTGGGTGGGGCTTGCCGCCGTCGCGATCGTCGGCATTACGCTCTCCATTCTCATCATCAGGAGAATTCTTGTGCGCGCGCTTCAAGCGCGCAACCAGAGCAGTTCGCCCGCCTTGTTCCGCAACAGCTTTATCACGGTGCGGAAAAAGAAGTTCGTCGCCCTGTTGAAACGGGAATTTCTGCTTATCTTCCGCACCCCTTCGTACATGTTCTCCTACTTTTCGGTGGCGTTCATCATGCCGCTCATGGTCTACTTCTGTATGGATGTGGGCGCCTCCCTTATTGATAAACTCGTCGGGATCGACTGCAAGCTCGAACTTGCGCTCTTTCTCACGATCTTGTTCGGCGCGCTCACCAACATCTTCTGCGCGACGAACATCAGCCGCGACGGGGAGATGTTCTATGCGGTCAAGGCGATGCCGATCAATTTCAAGACGGTGTTCTTCTCGAAGATCGCGCTCTGCCTCATCGTGACGGCGATCTCGCAGGTCGCCTCGGCGGTCATGCTCTTCGCTTCGGGAATGACGGGGCTTGCCAACGCGCTCTTTATCTGCGTCATCGGGCTTTTGTTCAGCTTTGCCACCATCGCCGTGGCGACGCGCTACGATTTCAATCACGCCAAGTTTTCCACGGAGGACGACGGCGAGATCAAGGAGTCCTCGGGCACCGTTTCGATGGTGATCGTCGTGGGCATGCTCCTCTCGTTTGTGGTCGGAGGCGTTGTTCTTCTGCTCAATATCCTCTTCCAGCTTCGGGGGATGGCGCTCGGCTATTTGACTTACATTATTTCGGGCGGACTTGTGCTGATCGTCGCAGGGCTTGCGCTCTTCTACCTTTTGTTCCGCCTTAAAAAGAAGTATTACGAATTTTCGGGAGGAGGGATCTGATGCGGAAAACAGTTCTTGCACTTATTCTTGTCATACCGATGGCATTTGTGATCGCCATTTTTGCCATCGGCAACGCGGTAAGCCTCAACGTGCCCGTTTCGGTAAACGGTATTACGATCAGGTCGGATACCCCGCTTGCGGGAAACAACACGTTGCATCTCGACATGGCGGATCTGCCCGAGAGCTACGTCACCGCCGAAGTTTCTCCCGCCAACGCAACGCAGAAGGGCTATAACCTCGTATCAAGCGATCCCGAAGTCGCCGATCTGACGAAGGAAGGGGAGAGGTGGAAGATCGTTCCGAAGAGCGAAGGCACGACGAAGATCGTCGCGACGAGCAACGATGGCGGCCATACCGACGATCTCGACGTCGTCATTACATCCCGCCTGCCCTACGACTTCGACTTTACGATGACGGACGTGACGGAAGCCGACGCGCGGCCTGTTCCCCTCACGAAGACGGCGACGGGATACTCCGCGACAGTCTCCACGGGGCGGCAGTATAGCTACGGCGTCTCCGTTCATCCTGTGGATTTTACCGAATATTCTATATCGGAAGAGTCCGATATGTACGCGACGGGGTTCGATCCGCGTTCGCATACGATGCTCTTCCCGTTCTCGGGCAAGGCGGAATACAAGATCACCGTGCCCAACGGCGTAAACGGCACAGTCGAAAAAACGTTGAGCCTCACGGTCGAAAAACCCGCGGGCAGCGAAGTTATTTTCAACGGAAAATCCACGAAAGGTGACGATGCTTTCCGAGGATTGGAACTTTCGACGGGCGCAACCGAGGCGCAGCTCTTCGTTGAGTGCGCGGGCGGACGGCCCACGTTCAAATGCGCTTCCAATCGCGCGAAGGCGACGATCACGGGCGAGGGGCAATATATTGTCGATATCACCATCCTCGACAAAGAAGAGGAGCCGATCGAGTTCGAGATCGTTGCGAACCGCGAGACATATCCATTCCTTATTTCCTTCACCGATTTTGCATTCTCCGTCTTCTCCGACCGCACGGTGGAAACGCTCGAAGACGGCAGCGGCAAGAGGGTCACGACGCCCACGGGGACATCCGTTACATTCTATGCGGTCGCATCGAGCGGTGCAAAGGACGTCAAATACACGTGGGACTACACGGGGCCGCAGGATAAGATCGAGATCGACGGCGCCTCCGCCAAGATCAAAGTCACGGATACGGGGACGTATTCCCTCACCGTCACGGCGGAATACGGAGAGGGAGAGACGAAGACGACGCTCAGCGAGACGATCGAGATCGTGATCGTCAAAATGATCAGCGTCATCCAGATCACGAACAATGTGAAAGTCGATCTCGCCAAAAACTATACGATCGCGGGAAAGAAATACAACGATAAGTTAGCGCTTGTAAATAACTCGTATCCTCTTTCCGTAGACACATACGGCAGCAGCGGTTTGCAGCCTGCGGGAGAGGAGATCGAATACTCCTCCTCAAATGATGCGATCGCCCGCGTCGAGCTTCAAAACGGATCTCCCGTGATCGTCCCGTGCGGGACGGGCGTGGTGACGATCACCGCGTCATGGAAGGGCAATGCGGCATTCGGCAAGAACGTGCGCGGCACTTTGACCTTCAACGTCGTCGCAGACGCCGTTGCCGTGAAGAATTCGCCCGAGCTTGTCCGCGCGACCGATGATAAGCTGCCCGTCGTCCTCACCGAGAATATCACGCTGGGAACGGACGCCGCCGGCAAAGAACTCTCCGTCGAGGAGCGGCGCGCGATCCTCCAATCGCATCGGATCAAGTCCACTTACAATACCGAATGGTACAAGAATACAGGGGAAGCGGGTATCACGGAGGATAGCTCCAAGCTCTATTACGCTTTGGAATTCACAAACAGCGTGTACGGAAACGGCAAGTCCATCGACGCGAGTAAGTTCACCCACGCCCTCGACGGTACCGGCAAGGCGCTGTTCTATAAAGGCCCGCTCTACTTCGTGAAGTACAGGGAGATGGCGTCTGTGGCAGGGCAGGATAACTGCGCCTTCCTCATCCGCACCGACGGTGTGACGCTGTACGGCGTCAACCTTCTCGGTTGCAGCGATTCCCTCCTCGAAAACGAGAACGGAGAATACGATCTTACCAAGCTCAATAAAACGGGCACGACGCTCGAAATCAACGCTTCCTGTAAGATCCTCAACTGCCGCGTGCGGAACGGAAGGAACGTCGTACGGGCGTACGGCGGCAACCGCAACGGGAACAAGTATTTCATCGATTCGCTCTCCGAAAACAGCGCGGGCGTGAACGATGAGCGCATCACGGTGCAGATCGAAGGGTGCATTCTCTCGCAGGGGAGAGAGTTCATCTTGAAGATCGGGGCGAACAGAGCGCTCCGCGCCTCCAGACTGAACGGACAGGAGCCTGTCTTGCGCGATGCCAACGCGCGCGCCTATACCGAAAGCGGAACTTCCAACCAATACAGCGGCATCTCCTATACCCCCGGCGACTACTTCTACGATCATTATGTGATGACGGACGTCACGCTCAAAAACAGCGTTTTGGAGACGAGCGGTCTATTTACCGTCGGCATCGAGAGCAACTTCTCGGGCGAGTTCTTATACGAAGGCGCATCGAACCATGACTGGCGTACCTTCACAAGGGAATGGGAGAGATCGGGCGGCACCTCCTTTGCCTCCGTGCTTCGCCTCGAAGGGGATGTGCGGCTGTACGATTGGAAGGATATTTCCCTCATCGATGCTTCCACGCTCATAGAGTCGCCTATCGGAGAACTTCGCGAATGGCTCAAACTCGATATCAAGGGCATGATCGATCTCGTATCCAAGAAAAATCCGAGCGTCTACGGGAATATGATCGAAACGACTTCGAGCGGAAAGCAGTACGTGCACGGCGGCATCGCCCTCTACGGCGGCGGCAGAAACTATTCCTCCGTCGATCTTACGAAGTTGGAGAATTCCTCCGATTTGGAGCACTTCAACATCAATATCAGCGTGCTCAAAGACGGCACGGGCTTCATGCCGAAACAGGGGGATATTCTTCCCGGAGCGGCAGGCACGCACGATTTCAACTTCTATATGTACAGTACGGAGAGCAAGCTCAACTTCGTCAAGCAGGAAAACGACGAGTTGAAGGGCTTGAAATACAAGGGCGTTTCCCCCGTGGAACTTGCGTTTTGATGACGGAAAAATGAATGAAGAATAAGGGCCGCTTCCGCGGCCCTTATCTTTTCTGCAAAAACAGAGGCGACCTGCCCCCTTTGAAGGCTTCCCCCGTCTACGGGGGAAGCTGTCACCGTAGGTGACTGATGAGGGAACCTGCCCCCGTTGAAGGGGGCGGGTGGCACGGCGCAGCCGTGACAGGTGGGGGTTGACTTCCAATCCCGTCATACTGTTGTGCCCCTTGCCCACCCCTTCGAGGGGTGGGTGTCGCCAACGGCGACGGAAGGGGTGTCATTCCAATCACGTCATACTGAGCGGAGCGTAGCGAAGTCGAAGTATCACCTTATTATAATGCGGTGATGTTTCAACTTTGGCTTCGCCTTCGCTACTTCGTCGCTACATTCTCCTCGTGCCGCCCTTCGACGACATAAAGAACGTGCGGGCGGGGTACTGGCGTTGATGTTTGAACTGTATGACGCATTGGCGTAGGAACTCCGCCAATGCGTGAGGGATTTTCTTCGCCCTTCGGGCTCGAAAGCTTCGCTTTGCTCGCGCGAACCCCGCGGGGGTTCTTCATTCCCTCATTCAAATTGAGCGGGGTACTACAAGTACCCCGCTCAATTTGGCGGCACGTCGGCATCCGAATTTGAACTAAATTTATATCAAGATAGGACTAAATTCGCCTTACGACTGAATTTTTGAGAACAACTTACCTAAGTCGTCTACGAATGGCATTTTAGGCGGAAAAGCAACGTCCACAATGTCAAATAATTCATATAAAATTTGCTCTGCTTTATCTAACAATGCCTCGATTTCTTTTGTATCAAAGTCTGGTAAACATTTATTTTCAGAAAACGCCAATTCTTCGAGATGTGCATAGTATTTATTGCGTAATTTTCTAATATCGCCTGTGTTTAATGATTGTAATTCACAAAGTTTTTCATCAACATAGCTTTGCAATTTCTGGTTTTTGGGATATTTTCGTTTTGCTTTCTCTAATATTCGTTTCAAAGATAAGGAGCCACTGTTATTTTTGTTGTCATAAAAACGCATAGTTCCAACGATTACTTTGTATTCTAACGCTCTGAACGACTCGATAAAAAAACATGGAGCTATATTTATTAAATCCAATTCCGTTTGAAAATGGCTATATAAACTTTTATATTGAGCCAAAGCATTACTGATTTGCTGTATTTCGTATACAACCAACGATCCGTTTTTGGTAAATCTATCAAAATCATCCCAAGCGTATTTTTTTGTTCCCATAATTATATTCCTCAATTAGCTGTCTTTCTTGCCAAGCAAATGCGAAGTGTCAATTTGTTGTAACACGCGCAGTTGAGAGCGCGCCATATCATTGAGACGTTGCAAACGCTCTGCTTGGGGGACATTTTGTTCGATTAG
>CANRDX010000011.1 GCA_947629485.1 uncultured Clostridia bacterium | reverse complement strand
AAACCCCGCAGAGGGCATTTCAGAGGGCTTAAACGAAGTATTTCAAAGCACAAAAAAATCAGTCCAAACCGAACATTGTGAAATATTCGGATTAGACTGACTATGGTGACCCGTGCGGGAATCGAACCCACGATACCACCGTGAAAGGGTGATGTCTTAACCTCTTGACCAACGGGCCGTATTCATATTTTTGACGGCATGCGCCGAAAAATTCTGGTAGCGATGAGTGGAGTCGAACCGCTGACCTATCGGGTATGAACCGATCGCTCTAACCAACTAAGCTACATCGCCATATGGTTGCGGGGGTAGGATTCGAACCTACGACCTCCGGGTTATGAGCCCGACGAGCTACCTGACTGCTCTACCCCGCGATAAAAATATTCGGCTCCCACCGAATAGCCTATTCATTGTACCCGAATACCGCGCGTTTGTCAACTGTTTTTGCTTGCAAAATAAATTTTTTTCGCGAAAGGGGGCGCCGCGTGACCTTTCCTATGCGAAAAGGTAGAATATAGGTGAAGCGGATCGGGCAGATCCGCTCAAACGATCGAGAGGTAATTATGATGAAGAAGTCCATACGCGTGTTTTCTGTTTTGCTCGGCGCTTTCGCGGCGATGGCGCTGTTCGGCTGCGCGCCGGAGAAGGCGCCCGACGTCGGAACGCTTGATCCGGACGGCGATCCGACCGTAGACGTCGGAAAGCCCGATCCGGACGGCGATCCGATCGAAGATAAGAAGGAGGCGACCCTGCTCTCCGCGTCGGCGGAGGTTGCGCCCGTCTCCCGTTCGGAGATCAATGCGCGGGAATTTTCCGAGTTCCGCAGCTCGACAGAGCTATTTTCGGTAGCCGTTTCCGAAGAAGCGTTCTCCCGCGCGGAAAAGACGGGAAACTTTGTCCTCTCGCCCGTCTCGATCTATACGGCGCTTGCAACGGCGTCGGCGTGTGCGGCAGGCAACACAAAGCAGGAACTTTTGTCCGTGCTCCACACGACTTCTGCCGATCTCGAAGCCAATTTCTCCGTCTACTATCGCATGTTCGGGGCCATGCGCGAGGACGCGCAGACGGGCTATGCGCAGCTTGCCAATTCCATCTGGGTCGACGATGCCTATGCCACCCATGTCCGCGATCAATCCCTCAAAAAGCTCGCGGAAAACTATTATTGCGATGCGTTTTCGGCGGACTTTTTGCTGAATAATGCGGGCGCGAATCAAGCCATCCGCGACTTCGTGAAGGACAAGACGAAGGGACTTATCGACCAAAATTTCGACCTCGGCGACCAAACCGTCTTCGCCCTCGTGAACACGCTCTATCTCAAAGATGTATGGCTTCCCGACGGGGGAGAGCTGGCACTCGACCCTGCCGCAACGCACTTCCGAAACGCGGACGGCAAAACGGTCATGGCGCCCTTCATGCAGACTCCTTATCATGCGGGCGTGGCGGCGCAGGGGGACGGGTTCACCTATTTCCGCGCGGCGACGCAGCACGGATACACGCTGAAAGTTCTGCTCCCCGACGACGGCAAGACGGTGGAGGAGATCTTCACCGCAGAAAATCTCGCGCGCGTCAACGGAACGAAGGACTATGGCGGCTACGACGTCGAGACGGAGACGCGCTTCCAAACCCGCCTCATTCTGCCCGTATTCGAGGCGGATAGCGATCTCGATCTCATCAAAACGCTGAAAGCCCTCGGCGTCCACGAGCTTTTCGATCCCGCCCGTTGCGACAATTCCACGCTGCTCGAAGGGTTGCAGGCGTATTGCAACGAAGTGCGGCATATTGCCAAGCTTAAAGTGGATAGAAAGGGCGTGGAGGGCGCCGCGGTCACCGTGATGGGGGAAGCGGGCGCTGCGCCGCCCGTCGATGTGGTGTATGCCGATTTCGTTGTGGATCGCCCGTTCGGATTTCTGCTGACGGACGCCTATGGGAACGTTCTCTTCTCGGGCGTCGTGCGAAGCCTTTAAGTTCGATCGATCGAAAGCCCTCGCTTCCCGTTCGGGACGAGGGCTTTTTGCATGGGCAGAATTTCCCCCGCCCGCCCCGCGTGACAGGTGGGGGGGGGTAGAGCTGCCCCCGTTGAAGGGAGCGGCTCCCGCCGCGGAAACCGTGTCATTCCGAGCGAAGCGAGAGAATCCCCCATACGCAGTCCGCAAGGCTTCCCCCTTTGAAGGGGTTGAACCCTTGTCGCCCCTGAAAGGGGAGATGTCACGAAGTGACAGAAGGGTTTTTAACCCTTTCCCCCGCAAACGGGTACTTTCCCTTTCAGGGACAGCAAGAATAAGGTGATACTTCGACTTCGCTCAGTATGACGCTATTTAGAAGCCCTCCCCCTCATTGAGGGGGAGGGTGTCGAACGAAGTGAGACAGGTGGGGGTTGATTTCCCGATCCCTCATGCCCCCCCCAAGCGGCGAAAGCCTTCTTTTGCTTGCAATTCGGCGGCGGGCGTGGTATAATGCAAGATAGTATGAAGGTGTTTGCGATCAGCGATCTGCATCTTTCGGGGCGCTCGGACAAGCCGATGAACGTGTTCGGGACGGATTGGGAAGGGCATTTTGAAAAAATCAAGCGCGATTGGCGGGAAAAGGTCAAAGAAGACGACGTCGTCCTCATCGGCGGCGATACTTCGTGGGGCATGCGTTACGAAGACGGGTTCTTCGACGTCCTCTCGCTCTCCGATCTTCCCGGGGAGAAGGTGTTCGTCCGCGGCAATCACGACTATTGGTGGAACGGCATCACGCGCCTGCGTCAGGACGCGCCTCCGCGCTTTCACTTTCTGCAAAACGATTGCGTGAGGTTGGGCGATCTCGTCGTCGCAGGCTCCCGCGGCTGGACATGCCCTGGTAGCGCAGACTTCACGGAGCACGACGTCAAGCTCTATCTTCGGGAGGCGGAGCGCTTCAAACTTGCCTTCAAACAGGTGGAAAAGGTGAAAAAAGAGGGGGATACCCTCATCGCGCTCATTCACTACCCGCCCTTCAACGTGAAGCGCGAGGATACCCTCTTCACCGCGCTCTTCGAGGAGAACAGCGTGGACGCCGTTGTATTCGGCCATCTGCATGGCGCGGGGTACTTCCCCTTGAAGTGCGAAAAGCAGGGGATCAGGTACTTTCTCACCTCGTGCGACAAGACGAAATTTTCTCTCACCGAAGTTCTTTGAACGTCTTGCCCTTTTGCTTGCGCCATGCTATAATAAACGGAGAGGGTTCTCTGCGCGAAGGAGGAAATTATGAACGGTCATATCATCATGGACGAGGCGGCGATCCACCGCTGTATCGTGCGCCTGTCGCACGAGATCGAGGAGCGCAACGAGGGATTGGAGAACGTCGTCCTCATTGGCGTTGACGAAGGGGGCAAGGCGCTTGCCCGCCGCGTTTCCGAATACTATCACCGCGCTTATGGCGACGTTGTCCCCCACGCGGGGATCGAAGAAGCTCCCCTCGAAGTGGAGGGGAAGGCGATCGTGCTCTGCGAGGAAGTCCTCCGCACGGGCAGGAGCGCGATCGAGGGGATCGAGAAGATCTTCTCCTTCGGCTGCCCCGCGCGCATCCAGCTCCTCGCCCTCATCGACCGCGGCGGCAGGGAACTTCCCGTCCGCGCCGACTTTGTGGGGAAAAACGTTCCCACCTCCCGCGCGGAGTATGTCGAGATCGCCCTGCGCGAACTCGGCGCGCCTTCCGATGCGATCGCCATTACGGGCGGAAAGGCATAGCGCCGCCAAAGAATCATCAAAAAAACGCAATTTTGTCTTAAAATCCGACAAAAAAAGATATATTTCGATTTTTATCAAAATAAGAAAAATGCCGCAGATCGGAGCCGCGAAGCGGGGCGAAGATCGGCGGCGTTCTATTTTTTTACTCTCTTTCATACCCTAACCGTATGGAACAATACAGAGAGAAAACCGAGGAAGTGCTCGCGCGGATCCAAAGTTCGGAAAAGGGGCTATCTTCTTCGGAAGCGGCGCGCCGTCTGAAAGCGTACGGGCGGAATGTGCTCCCCGAGGGGAAAAAGCGGGGGAAAGCCGCCCTGTTTTTCGCCCAATTCAAGGATCTCATGACGCTCATTCTCATCGCGGCGGCGGTGCTTTCGGGCGCCCTCGCCTTCGTGACGGGGGACGCCGCCGAGCTGACCGATACGGGCATTCTCCTGTTCGTCATTCTTCTCAACGCGATCGTGGGATTTTTGCAGCAATACCGCGCCGACGCCGCGATCGAGGGGCTGAAAAAGCTCTCGCGCTGCGAGGCGAAGGTAGTGCGGGATGGGAAGGTGTTCGTGATCGACGCCGAAGAGCTTGTCGTCGGCGATGTGATAGAGCTGGAAGAGGGGGATCGCGTCCCCGCCGATTGCCGCATTCTTTCGAGCAAGGGACTGCGGTGCGACGAATCCGCACTCACGGGCGAATCGAAGCCCGTCAAAAAGTTCGATTGTCTCGTGACGTCGAACGCCCTCTCCGAGCGCAAAAATACGGCGCACCTTGCGACGTTTGCCGTGAGCGGCGCGGCGCGGTGCGTCGTCGTCGCATGCGGAAAGGATACCGAGATGGGGCGGATCGCCTCCCTTCTCGGCGAGAGCAAGCCGGTGGCTTCCCCCCTCGATAAGATGATCGCGCGCCTCGGCAAGATCATCACCGTCTCCGTTCTCGCCGTCGCTCTTCTCCTGTTCGCGGGCGGTCTCATCGCGGGGCGGGCAAGCCTTCTGGATAACATCATGGCGTCCGTTGCCGTCGCCGTCGCCGCCATTCCCGAGGGCATGGGTGCCGTCGTCACCGTCATTCTCGCAATGGGCGTGAGGCGAATGGCGAAAAATCGCGCCGTCATGCGGAAGCTCTCCTCCGTCGAAACGCTGGGGAGTTGCAGCGTCATTTGCTCGGACAAGACGGGCACGCTCACGAAGAATAAAATGACCGTCGAGGAGATCTCGGCGGGCTTGGGCGGCGATAACAAAGGGGCGCGGGAAGAACTTCTGCGCTGCATTTGCGCCTGCAACAGCGTGAAGGGGACGGCGGGCAGCTATCTCGGCGACCCGACGGAGATCGCGCTCTTGGAGTATGCCGATTCCTGCGATTTTCACTATCCCTGCCGCGTCACGGGCGGCACGCCCTTTTCCTCCGAGCGGAAGATGATGAGCGTCGTCGCGCAGACGAAAGAGGGTTCCCGCCTCTATGCAAAGGGCGGCGCAGAAGTGATCTTAAAGAAGTGCAGTCGGGTTCTTGTGAACGAAAACGAGATACCCATGTCCGAAGAACAGCGTTCAAAAATTTTGCACACGGTATCCATGTACGCCTCCCGCGCAATGCGCGTTTTAGCCTTTTCCTACGGCGAGCGGGAGGAGGACATGGTGTTTGTAGGGCTTGCCGCGATGCTCGATCCGCCCAAAGAGGGCGCGAGGGAAGCGGTGCAAGCGTGCCGCAGCGCGGGGATCGAAACGGTGATGATCACGGGAGACAGCGCAGAGACGGCGCTCGCCGTCGCGCGGCGGCTCGATATCGCCGAGACGAAGGATCGCGTCGTCACGGGGGAAGAGATCGACAAAATGGACGAGGAAGAATTCGCGCGCCGCGCCAAACAGTATGCGGTATATGCGCGCGTCTCCCCGGGGCACAAGACCAAAATCGTGCGCGCGCTGCAGAGTGCGGGCGAGGTCGTCGCCATGACGGGCGACGGCGTGAACGACGCGCCCGCGCTCGAAGCGGCGGATATCGGCGTCGCGATGGGATCGGGAACGGACGTCACCAAAAACGCCGCAGACGTCGTCCTCGCCGACGACGATTTCTCCACGATGGTGCGCGCGGTCGAAGAGGGGCGCAACGTCTTTTTCAACGTAAAAAAGACGATCTCCTTCTTTCTCTCCACCAACCTCGCAGAAGTTTTGTGCGTGCTCATCGTCTCGCTCTTTCTTTGGCAGTACGATTTCCTCACCTCGACGCAGCTGCTCTGGGTGAATCTCATCACCGATTCCCTTCCCGTCTTGGCGCTCGGGGCGGAGAGGACGGAGGGCGCGATGCTCCGCCCGCCCGTCTCCGACCGCGAGATCTTTTCCAGGCGTTCCCTTCTGCGCGTCGCCTTTTTCGGCGTGGTGCAGACGGCGATCGTCGTGGGAATGTTCATTGCCGTGTGCCGTTCTTCGGGGAATGCCACAGCGACGACGATGGCGTTCGTCACCCTCTCCAACCTCGAACTCTTTCACGCGTTCAACGTGCGCTGTGAGGAGCATGTCAGCCGCCCGCGCGATTTTTTCTCCAACAAGATCTTACTTGCGACCGTGGCTGCCGGGGCTGTTCTTTCCGTGCTGCTCGTCGCCGTGCCGCCCCTTTGCGCGCTGTTCTCGCTCACGCCCCTCGGCGCGGCGCAGTGGGCGATCGTCTTCGCGCTCTCGCTCGGCATCATCCCCATCGGCGAGCTTTATAAGTTCGTCACGTCCCGTTATGAAGGGCGCAGACGGCTCAAAAGGCGCAAAACTTGCAGCCCTGTTCGCGAAAGTGCGCGATGATATCGCCGAGCGCCTCCGCCGTCGCTTTGTTGAAGGCGCCGTCGTGCAAGAGGAGCACCACCCGCTTTTTCCCCTCCGAAGTCTTTACGGCGGTCTCCAAAAGGTCGCAAGGGGCCGCATCCCGCGCCTCTGCGTCGCCGCACACGGCGTTCCACGCCACGATCTTATAGCCGAGCGATTCCAATAGCTTTGCTTTTTCCGCATGCGTCCCTCCGCCGGGGAAGCGGTAGAGGCAGGGCTTTACCCCCGTGACGCGCTCGATTTTCTCCGCACAGCGCAGGGCGTCCTCCAAAAACGCCTCATTCGAGGCATAGATCTCGCCGTAGCGGTGGGAATCGGAGTGCACGCCGATCGTGTGCCCCGCACCCGCGATGCGCTTGAGGGTCTCTTCGCGCCCGCCGATGCGCTCCCCGACGACGAAGAACGTCGCCTTGACGTTCTCCCGTTCGAGCGTATCGAGAATGGAATTGGTCACGACGGTGCTCGGGCCGTCGTCGAAGGTGAGAAAGACGGCGCGCTCCGCTTCTGCGAAGGAAAACACGGGCTGCGCCGCCGCCATGCGTCCGCTGAGGTGTGCGGCGAACGCCAAAAATGCCGCAAGCAGTACGACAAGAAGCCGAATATATCTTCTTTGCATATCACGAGTTTGTGTCATGCGAGGGCGTTTTATGAGAGGTTTTTCCCGCGTGTATAATCCGGCGCGGGAGGTGGCATACTTCGGGTATGAAAACGGAAACGAAACAGCCTGAAAAGCCTCAACAAGCTCCCAATGAGGAACGCACGAAAAACGAGCATGCCATGTCCGCGAGAAGGATCGCAGTTGTCGTCGGCGGCTCCTCGGGGATCGGCAGAGAAACGGCGCTGAAACTTCTCTCGCGGGGCTTCCGCGTGTACAACGTCTCCCGCACGCCCTTCAAGGGGGATCGGGTCAAGACGCTCACCGCAGACGCCGCGCGGGAGGGCGAACTCTCGAAGGCGGTGCGCGCCGCGGGCGAGGAGGCGGGCGCCATCGATCTCTTCGTCTATTCCGCGGGATTCTCTATGGCGGCGCCCATAGAATACGCGAAGAGCGGGGATTATCGCTATCTCTTTGAAGTCAACTACTTCGGCGCGGTGGAAGCGTTGCGCGCGGCTTCTCCCTTTCTCAAACGGAGAGGGGGCAGGGCGATCCTCGTCGGTTCGCTCGCGGGGGATATGCCCATTCCCTACGATTCCTTCTATTCCTCGTCGAAGGCGGCGCTCTCGATGCTTGCGCGCGAGGCAGATCTCGAACTGAGGCCGCACGGCGTGCGCGTGAGCGCGCTGCTCCCCGGGGGCACGGCGACGGATTTCACCTACAACCGCCGCGTCTACGGCGAGGAGGAGAGCCTCAACTACTCCCCTTCGGTGAAGAAGGCGTCCGCCGCGCTTGCCAACATGGAACAGGGCGGCATGAGCCCCTCGCTTGTCGCCGAGGCGGTCTTGAAACTTGCCGCACGGCACAATCCCCCGCCCGTCACGGCGGTGGGCGGGAAGAACAATCTCGTGCGGTACGTCTCGAAAATGCTCCCCGAACGGGTGACCGATTGGTTCGTGAGAAAAAAATTCAATCAAAAGTGAACGGGCGCGTCCGCGCGCCCCGCAAAGGTCTATTGTGCAAGCGGTCTGAACGTCTTTCAGGCCGCGTTTCTTTTTCAAAGATTTTTTGCAAAAAAAAAGCGGCGCAACGTTTGACAGATATCCGAAGTCGAATTATAATTAAAATACGAAATAGAATTTCAGAGGCGGATCTTATGGACGAACGCGTCTTTTTTTACAGGCTCGGCAGGCTCGTGTATCAGATCGACGGCGCGTATGAGGCGTATGGCAGGGGGTGCAAACTCGGCTCTCCCAATCTTCTTTGGATCTTGTATGCCTTAAACGACGGAAAGGGGCACAGCCAAAAGCAAATTTGCGGCGAGTGGGATATCCCGCGGAGCACGGCGAACACCATCATCAAGGATTTGGAGAGCAAAAACTATGTCGCGCTCTCGCAGATCAAGGGGGAGCGGCGGGAACTGCTCGTATCTTTGACTCCAAGCGGCAGGGAATATGCCGACGGAATTCTATCCGACCTCTATAAACGGGAAAAAGAAATTTATTCGGAGATAGAGGCTCCCGAAAAGTTTCTTGACCTTTTGCAAAATCTGGCGGCGAAAATGCAGAAGATCGCCGCAAAAGGAGATAAAGTATGAGCAAGAAAGTTTTGGTAGCGTATTTTTCGGCAAGCGGGACGACGAAGAGGGCGGCGGCGCTCCTCGCGAAAGCGGCGAACGCGGAACTTTTCGAGATCGAACCCCAAACGCCCTATACGGCGGCGGATCTCGACTGGACGAACAAACACAGCCGCTCGACGCTGGAAATGAACGATCCCTCTTCCCGCCCCGCGATCAAGAGCCGCGTCGCAGACATGGGTGCCTTCGATGTCGTCTTTCTCGGTTTCCCCATCTGGTGGTACACCGCGCCGACCATCGTCAAGACCTTCCTCGAAAGTTACGATTTTTCGGGGAAAAAGATCGTCCTCTTCGCGACGAGCGGCGGCAGCGGGCTTGGAAGAACGGAGAGTGCGCTAAGGCCTTGCGCTCCGAATGCCGTCTTTCAGGGCGGGAAGCTCATAAACGGCGCCGCCGAAAGCTCCCTTAAATCGTGGGCGGAGAGTGTGTTATGAAGATCGTCGTACTTGCGGGTAGCCCGCAAAAGCACGGCTCGTCCAATTTGCTCGCGGAGCAATTTATCAAAGGCGCAACCGAGGCGGGCAACAGCGTTTCCGTCGTCGACGCAGCGCGGGCGAATGTCCGCCCCTGCACGGGGTGCGTTCGATGCGGATACGGCGGCCCCTGTGCGCAGAAAGACGATATGGGGTCGGAAAACGGCGCAATGCGCGGGATCAAAGCGGAAATTTTAGGCGCGGATATGATCGTATTCGTCACGCCGCTCTACTACTACGGAATGTCCGCACAGCTCAAAACCGTTGTCGACCGCTTCTGCGCGTTCAACGGCGAAATCCAGCAAAAGCGCATGAAGTCTGCGCTCATCTCCGCCGCTTGGAATGCAGATAGTTGGACGTTTGAAGCGCTCACGGCGCACTACAAAACGCTCGTGCGGTATCTGAATTTTCAAGACATGGGAACAATTCTCGGGCGCGGTTGCGGAACGCCCGCGATGACGTCGCACTCTTCCTACATGGCTCAGGCCTACGAGCTTGGCAGGAGCTTGCGGGGGTGAAACATGGCATTTACGATCAATATCTACTACACGGGCAGCGAAGGCAGTGCGAGAAAGTTTGCGGAAGAGATGAAAGAAAGCGGCCTCGTCGAAAGGATCCGCGCCGAAAAGGGCAATCTTCGCTATGAATATTTTCTCGCGACAGACGATCCCGAAACGGTGCTGCTCATCGACGCTTGGGAAAGCGAGGAAGCCCTCGACTTTCACCATAAAAGCCCCATGATGAAGGAAATCTCCGCCCTTCGCGAAAAATATCACCTCAAAATGCGCGTGCAAAAATTCAGCGAGATCAAAGAGGTTAAAAGATGAAAAGGATAAACCGGATGTCGCTTCTTATTCTCGCCGTAAGCGGCCTGGCGTTTGCTCTTTCGGCTTGCGGCGGAGGCGGCGATAAAGGAAAATTGGATGGCACAAAGGAATCGAATATCCTCGTCGCATATTTTTCGGCAACGGGGACGACGGAGGGCGTTGCGGAGAAAATTGCGGAAGCAACGTGGGGAGAACTCTATGAGATCGTGCCGCAAGTACCCTATACCGAGGACGATTTGAAATATTACACGGACTGCCGCGCCGACAGAGAGCAGAGCGATCCTTCCGCCCGCCCTGCGATTCAAGGTAGCGTCGAAAGTATGGCGGAATACGATGTCGTCTATCTCGGCTATCCCATCTGGCACAGTAAGGCGCCCAAGATCATCTATACCTTCCTCGAAAGTTACGACCTTTCGGGCAAGACCATTGTTCCGTTTTGCACGTCGGGGAGCAGTCCCATCAGCGGAAGTCTACCCGAGATCCAAGCCCTCGCAAGCGGCGCAACATGGCTTTCGGGCAAGCGGTTTTCGGGCGAAGTCTCGCAGGATTCCATTCGGGAATGGATCGGCGGCTTGGAATCGGAAAGGGCGGTTTGAGGCTTATATCGCAGACATGGATGCCTCGGATACGCTCGATGAGAGATAAAAATCAAAAAAAGGAGTTGTTTATGAAAAAGATCACACAGGACGCGGGAAGAAAGGCGCTCGGAGAGTTCGCTCCCGAGTTTGCCCACTACAACGACGACGTTCTCTTCGGCGAGAATTGGAACAACCAAGATATCGACCGCAAGACGCGCTGTCTCATCACGGTGGTCGCGCTCATGTCGTCGGGCATTACGGATAGTTCGCTCAAATACCATTTGGAGAACGCAAAAAAGGCGGGCGTAACAAAAAAGGAGATCGCCGCCGCCGTCACGCACGTCGGTTTCTATGCGGGCTGGCCGAAAGCATGGGCTGTCTTTCGTATGGCGAAGGAAGTCTGGGCGGAAGAGGACGCCGAAACGGAGCGGGCGGCGCACGAAAATGCGATGATCTTCCCCATCGGCGCGCCCAACGACGGATTCAAGCAATATTTCAGCGGGAGAAGCTACCTCGCCCCCCTCTCCAAAGAGCAGGTCGGCATTTTCAACGTCACCTTTGAGCCTGCCTGCCGCAACAATTGGCACATTCACCATGCGGCGAAGGGCGGCGGACAGATCTTGATCTGCGTCGCGGGGCGCGGCTGGTATCAGGAGTGGGGCAAAGAGGCGGTCGAACTGCGCGCGGGCGACGTCGTCAACATTCCCGCGGGCGTCAAGCATTGGCACGGCGCGGCAAAAGACAGTTGGTTCTCCCACCTCGCCGTGGAAGTTCCGGGGGAGAACGCTTCCAACGAATGGCTCGAACCCGTTTCGGCGGAAGATTACAACATGCTCCCGTGAGGGGGAATTGCTTTTGCGGCGATCTTTTCCGCGCCGCTTGACGGATCCGCCGAAAAAGTTTATAATGGTGGATAGTTATGAAAACGGATATCGAAATCGCACAGGAAGCGAAAAAAGAGCACATTCTCAAAATTGCGGAGAAGCTGGGGCTTTCCGAAGAGGACATCGAGTACTACGGGAAGTATAAAGCGAAGCTCGAACCTTCCGCGCTCGAAGGGAAAGAGAGGAAGGGAAAGCTCATTCTCGTCACCGCGATCACGCCCACCCCTGCGGGAGAGGGCAAGACGACGACCACCATCGGGCTTGCCGACGGTCTTTCGCGCATCGGGAAGAAGGCGGCCGTCGCGCTTCGCGAGCCGTCGCTCGGTCCCGTATTCGGGATAAAGGGCGGCGCCGCGGGCGGCGGCTATGCGCAGGTCGTCCCGATGGAGGATATCAACCTGCACTTCACGGGAGATTTTCATGCGATCGGCGCGGCGAACAACTTGCTCGCCGCAATGCTCGACAACCACATTTTTCAAGGGAACGAACTCGATATCGACCCCGCGCGCATCACGTGGAAGCGGTGCGTGGATATGAACGACAGGCAGCTCCGCTACGTCGAAGACGGCTTGGGCGGCCCCAAGTCGGGCGTGCCGCGGAAAGACGGCTTCGATATCACCGTGGCGAGCGAGATCATGGCGGTGCTCTGCCTCTCCTCCTCGCTCGAAGATCTCAAAGCGCGCCTTGCCCGTATCGTCGTCGCATACAACAGGGCGGGAAGCCCCGTCACGGCGGGCGATCTGAAAGCGGCGGGCGCGATGTGCGCCCTCCTCAAAGACGCGATAAGACCCAACCTCGTGCAGACGATCGAGGGAACGCCCGCGTTCATACACGGCGGCCCCTTCGCCAATATCGCCCACGGCTGCAACTCCGTCGCCGCGACGGACGCGGCGCTCAAACTCAGCGATTACGTCGTCACCGAAGCGGGGTTCGGCGCCGATCTCGGCGCGGAGAAGTTCCTCGATATCAAGTGCCGCTTCGCCCGTCTTCGTCCCTCGGCGGTCGTCGTCGTCGCGACGGTGCGCGCGCTGAAAATGCACGGCGGCCTCGCCAAGACGGAACTTTGCGGCGAAGATCTCGGCGCGCTCGAACGGGGGCTTCCCAACCTGTTGCGCCACGTCTCGAACATCAAAAACGTATTCGGGCTTCCCGCGGTGGTCGCGATCAACCGCTTCTCCGCGGATACCGACGCGGAGATCGGGCTGATCATAGAGCGGTGCCGCGCGCTCGGCGTGAACGTGTGCCTTTCCACCGTTTGGGCGGAGGGCGGCAAGGGCGGCGTGGAGCTTGCGGAGGAAGTCGTCCGCCTGTGCGAGGAGAAGAGCGATTTTCGCTTCTGCTACGAGGAGACGCTTCCCATCAAGGAGAAGATCCGCGCCGTCGTCACCAAGATCTACGGCGGCAGGGGGGTGCGCTATACCCCCGAAGCGGAGGAGGAGATCGCCCGCCTCGAAGCGCTCGGCTTCGGAAAAACGCCCGTCTGTATCGCAAAAACGCAATATTCTTTCTCCGACGACGCCGAAAAGCTCGGCGCTCCGAAGGATTTTGAAGTCACCGTCCGCAGCGTGAAGATCGCCGCAGGCGCGGGATTCGCCGTCGTTTTCACGGGGAATATCATGACGATGCCGGGGCTTCCCAAAAAGCCCGCCGCGGAGAATATCGACGTAGACGGAAGCGGGAAGATCACAGGGTTGTTCTGAAATGGAGGAAACGTTGCTCAAAACCGCGGCGCCGCCCCTATTGGCGTGGTTCCGCGCGAACAAGCGCGATCTCCCGTGGCGGCACGGCCGCACGCCTTATTCGACGCTCGTCGCCGAACTCATGCTCCAACAGACGCGCGTAGAGGCGGTAAAGGAGCGCTACGGGGAATTTTTACGGCGCTTTCCGACGGCGGAGGCGCTTGCCGCCGCGTCCGAAGACGAAGTGCTCAAAATGTGGGAAGGGCTGGGATATTATTCCCGCGCGCGCCATCTTCATCAGGCGGCGAAGATCATCGCCCGAGAGGGCTTCCCGCAGACATGGGTAGGGGTGAGAGCGTTGCCGGGCGTGGGAGATTACACCGCGGGCGCGATCTGTTCCATCGCGCTGGGGCTGAACGAGCCGGCGGTAGACGGCAACGTGCTCCGCATTCTCGCCCGTCTGTACGCCGACCCCGCAAATATCGGCGAAACGGGCACGAAAAAGCGGTTTTCCGCCCTTTTGAAGGCGGCATATCCCCCCGAAACGGGCGAATTCTGCGAGGCGCTCATGGAGCTTGGAGCCATCGTCTGTGTGCCCAACGGAGCGCCGATGTGCGGGGCATGTCCGTGGAACGGGCTGTGCAAAGCGCATCTCGCGGGCGAAGAAGTGCGCTTTCCCGTGCGGAGCGAAAAGAGGGAGCGCAGGGTGGAGGAGATCGAGGTCTGCGTGCTCAAATGCGGGGAAAAATACGCCCTCAAAAAGCGCGGAAAGGGTCTGCTCGCGGGGCTTTGGGAATTTCCGAACTTCCCTCGCTCGGGCGGCGCCGAAGCGTGCGCCCGCGGAACGATCTTGGCGCGCAGGGAGGCGAAGCACATCTTTACCCACGTCGAATGGCATATGACGGGATATCTCATCGAAGTAAAAGAGGAATGCCCGCAATACGTTTGGGCGACCGCGAAGGAGATCGAAAGAAATTACGCCGTGCCCTCGGCGTTCAAGGCGTTCACGGCGTGGATAAAATGACCGTTTTTCGTAAATATTCGGCAAACAAAAAACCATCGTCTCACCCGATGGTTTTTTTGTATGACGATTTTAGTAGACCTGCCCCCTTTTTAAGGGGGCGAGTGGCGAACGAAGTGAGACAGGTGGGGGGGGGTAGACCTGCCCCCTTTGAAGGGGGCGGGTGGCACGGCTTTGCCGTGACAGGTGGGGGTTGCCATTCCCAATCCGTCGTATTGCCCCGCCCGCACGTTCTATGTTGCCGAAGGGCGGCACGAGGGGCAACGCCCCGAAGTAGCGGAGGCGAAGCCGCAGTCGAAACATCACCGCAGCAAGCCCTCCCCCTCGCAAGCGAGGGGGAGGGTGTCACGGCTCCGCCGTGACGAGTGGGGGCGTCACTTTATTTTTCTCGGACGAATGAGCACGTTATCTTTCTTTACGGCAATGCGGTTCATCAAGCTGATCGTCGCCTATATATCCATTCCGTTCACTGTCGTAGAGAGCACGATCGGCGTCAGATACACAAGGGTGTTGTGCTCGTCGTATATGGTGCCGTTCACCTTGATATAGTGATGAAAATATCCCGCATAGACAAGGATGACGATCTGACCGATGCAGTATGTCTTATAGTTGACAAGGAAGGCATCGAGCCAGAACGCGAAAACAAACAAGCCCACGATAACTCCTATGCAAACTTTCAGCGCAATGTTCTCCTTCCCCTCGACCTTCAAAAAAATCGTGAGCAGTACGACGGTTGCGAGCAGAATCGTCCAAATCAAGCGATACGCCCAAATTTTGATCCTTTCCTTCATTGCTTTTCTCTCCGAAATAAAAAGTGCGTCCCATGAAGAGACGCACGAAAAACGTTTCTCCCCATGTTACCACACATTTTTACCCGCAAATGAGTAGAGAGAATGCGTTTTTACCGAGCATTCCCATTTGCAGGATATTAAAAACGTGTGGTAGGTTCAGTTTACCACGCTTCCCCGCCGATGTCAACAAAAAATTTTACGATTGACAGCCGCCGTGAAATTTGTTATAATAGAAAGGCTATGGCAAACAAGGGAAAATTTATCGTATTCGAGGGGACGGACGGCAGCGGAAAATCCACCCAGCTCCGCCTTCTCGCCAATTATCTGAGAGAAAAGCGCATCGCGTGTTTCGAAACGCGCGAACCGACATATTCGCCCTTCGGCACGATCCTGCACGATTGTATGAAGGGCCGTCTCGAAACGGACGAGTACACGATCGCGCTCCTCTTCGCGGCGGATCGCTCCGATCATATCCGCAACGCCGCAGACGGCATCCTGCGCAAATTGGAAGAAGGCGTCACCGTGCTGTGCGACCGCTATTATCTCTCCTCGTTTGCCTACAACGGCGGGTTTGTCCCCCTCGATTGGGTGATAGAACTCAACCGCTCCGCGATGGAGACCCTTCGTCCCGACCTCACGATCTTTCTCGACGTCAACGTCGAGGAAAGCATGGCGCGCGTCGGTCATCGCGCCGCGCAAGAGCGCTACGAGGAACGGGAGCGGCAGAAGATCATTCGCGCGAATTACTTCAAGCTGTTTGAAAAGTTCCCCGAGGAACGCGTCGCCGTGATAGAAAGTCAGCCCGAGCGGGAGGCGACGCAGGCGCTCGTGCGCCGCGCCGTCGAGGAATGTTTCGGAGGGAGTTTATGAGGGAACTCGTCGTCGGCGTGGTGCTCAAACCGCAGGGGATCCGCGGCGAAATCAAGATCAAACCCTTTACCGACGCGCCCGAAACGTTCAAACAGTTCAAGAAGATCTTTTTGGACGGCGAGGAGTACAGGGTGATCTCCGTGCGCACGGGGGAGGGAGCCGTCTATCTCGGTCTGCGCGGCGTGCCCGACCGCAACGCCGCGGAGCTTTTGCGCGGCAAAGAGGCCGCCATTCTTCGCGAAGAGGCGCCCGCCCTTCCCGAGGGCAGCTACTACATCGCCGATCTTCTCGGGAGCGAAGTCGTCACCGAAGAGGGCGAAACGCTGGGCGTGCTCAAAGATATCACCCCCGCCGCGGCGGATATCTACACCGTCGAGCGGGAGGGGAAGGAGATCCTTTTCCCCGCCGCACAGGGCGTCGTGCGGGAAGTGGACGTCGAAAACAGGCGCATTGTCGTCGATAAGACCCGTTTTTCGGAAGTTGCCGTATTATGAAGATCACCATACTCACCCTCTTCCCCGAGATGTTCTCCGCGTTGGAAGCGAGCATTCTCGGCAGGGCGCAGAGGGAGAAAAAAATTCAGATCGAGATCGTCGATATCCGCGCTTATACCGAGGATAAGCACCTCAAATGCGACGACTATCCCTTCGGCGGCGGCGCGGGCATGGTGATGATGGCGCAGCCCATCGGAAGCGCGATCGAAGCCGTCGATCCCGAACATGGTGCCCGCAGAATTTATCTGTCCCCGAAGGGGAAGCGCCTCGATCAGGAGACGGCGATCCGTCTTGCGGAGGGGGGCGACCTCGTTCTTTTGTGCGGGCACTACGAGGGCGTCGATCAGCGCGCCGTCGATCTCTTCATCGACGAGGAGATCAGCATCGGCGACTATGTTCTCACGGGCGGCGAACTCCCCGCGATGGTGCTCACCGACTGCATTTCGCGCTATGTGGAGGGCGTTCTTTCCCCGCAGTCGCTCGTGGACGAGAGCTTCTCCGAGGGGCTTTTGGAATATCCCCACTACACCCGTCCCGTGGAGTATCGCGGGCTTGTCGTTCCCGAAGTGCTCCGAAGCGGGAATCATGCCGAGATCGACAAATGGCGCCGCGAACAGGCGCGGGCGATCACCGCAAAGAACCGCCCCGATCTGCTCTGATCTCAATTCCGTTATGAAACAGATCCAATGGTACCCCGGGCACATGGCAAAGGCCATGCGCATGATGGAGGAAAATCTCAAACTGTGCGACGCGGTCGCGGCCGTGCTCGACGCGCGCTGCCCCGCGGCGAGTTTCAACGCGCGGCTTCGCGCGCTTGCAGGCGTCAAGCCCCAGCTCTTTATTCTGAACAAGGCGGATCTCGCCGATCCCGTCTCCACCGAAGCTCATCTTTCCCTTCTGGCGGAAGGGGGCGTCCGTGCGATCAAACTCACCGCGAGCGCGCCCTCCTCCGCGCGGATCCTTCGGGATGCGCTCGAAGAACTCGTCTCTGAAAAGGCGGCGCGCCTGAGGGAGCGGGGTAGCAAAAAGCCCCTCCGCGTCATGATCGCGGGGATCCCCAATACGGGGAAATCCACGCTCATCAATTTGCTCGCGGGCGCGAAAAAGGCGACGACGGGCGATAAGGCGGGCGTCACGCGCGGGAAGCAGTGGGTCAAGTGCGGCTCTTTCGAGCTGATGGATACGCCGGGCACCATGCCGCCCGCATGCGAGAATCAGACGTTCGCGCAGCGCCTCGCCTTCGTCGGGAGCATCAACGACGATATCCTCGCCATCGACGAAATCGCGCTCGCCCTTCTCGAATTCATGCAATCGAGGTACCCCATGTCCTTAAAAGAGCGTTATGGAACGTGCGAAGGCACCCCGCTTGAATTGCTCGGCGCGGTGTGTTTGAAGCGCGGTTTCGTGCTCAAAGGCGGCGAATTCGACTATGAGCGCGGCGTACGCGCGGTGATAGACGATTTGAGAAAGGGGAAACTCGGAAGGGTGTGCTTCGACGGCGGCGACGACTTGAAACTTTCGGGGCTGATTTCGGGGTAAACGGCGGAAATGGACATTCCTACATACGAAAGAGAGTACTTCAAGGCGGGTTTTTGCGCCGTCGCGGGCGTAGACGAGGTGGGCAGAGGCCCTCTCGCGGGTCCCGTGGTGTGCGCCGCGGTCATCATGCCCATCGAAGAGGAGCGCCTCGTCGCGGGCGTCGACGACAGCAAGGCACTCTCCGCGAAGAAGCGGGAATTTCTCGCCGAACGCATCAGGGAAGTCGCCCGCGCATACGCCGTGGAAGAGGTGGACGAGGGCACGATCGACGCGATCAACATCTTGCAGGCGACCCGCCTCGGCATGAAGCGCGCCGTCGAAAAATTGTCTCTTCCCGCGGACATGGTACTCACAGACGGCACCATGACCCTCGATATCTCGGCGCCGCAGCGCAGTATCGTCAAGGGCGACGCGCTCGTCTATTCCATCGGCGCGGCGAGCATTCTCGCAAAGGTATACCGCGACGCGCTCATGCGCCGCTATGCGGAGGAATTTCCCGAATACGGCTTTGAACGCAACGCGGGCTACGGAACGCCGCAGCACATCGCCGCGATCAGGGAGGTGGGGATATGCAGAATTCACAGAAGGACTTTCGTAACAAACTTTTGGGACGGAAGGGAGAGGCGCTGACCTGCAAATATCTGAAACGCCGCGGCTACCGCATTTTGGAGCGCAACTATAAGACGCCATTCGGCGAGGCGGATATCGTCGCCATGAGCAAAGACGGCTACACCTGCTTCGTGGAGGTCAAAACGCGCGAATCGGACGCGTTCGGGCTGCCCGCCGAGGCAGTGACGCGGGAGAAACAGCGAAAATACCGCATGATGGCGAAGTATTGGTGCACAATGCTCAAAAGGGAAGTTCCCATACGGTTCGACGTCGCCTCGGTTTGGGAGGGCGAGCTTGAATATTTTGAAAACGCGTTCATTTGAAACGCGTTTTTCTTTTTCGGAAAAATTTTCCGCAAGCGCGCGGCGGACGTTGCTTTTTTTGCGGAGGAATGGTATAATAAAAAAGATTCTACGCAATAATTTTGACCTGCGTTGCGCGCGCGGGCATAAGGATGGTTATGGCACCCAAAAAACGCAATTTAACGGAAAAATTCAAGCTGGAACCCCGCTTCCCGAAGTATGCGGGGTATCTCGATTACATTCTCAAAACGTCGGCTTCCGTCAAGATCAGGAGCGGTTTTGAAGAAGCCGCGCAGCTCACCGTCTCCGCCGTGGGGACGGAGGGGCTGATCGTTCCCTTCGAGGAAGAGGTGTCCGTCCCCTTCGAGAGCGCCGTGCGCCTCGAAGTGAGCAACATTTTCTCGCCGCTCTATCTTGCCGAGAACGACGCGCTCAAACAGATCGCGGTCAAAGTGACGGCAAAGCACGAGGGCAAAGAGGTCGCCTCGGAGACCTGCGAGATCACCGCGCTTCCCTTCGATTGGTGGGAGGGGCTTTCGGGCAACAGCGAGCGCGTCGCCGCCTTTGTCCGCCCCCGTCTGCCCGATTGTTCCGTCGTGCTGGCGGACGCGGGCAAACGCCTCAAACGGTGGAAAGCGGACGCGGAGTTCTACGGCTATGCGGGCACGGATAAGAACGCCGTGCGGCAGATCATTGCCGCCGTCTATGCCGCGATCAAGGCGTGCGGGATCGAACGGAACGACCCGTGCGATCTCTCCGCGCCTCTCTCCGCCTCGCGCGAGGCGCTTTTGAAGGAGAAGAACGCGACCGTCTTTCAACTCGCCCTCTTCGCCGCGTCCTGTCTGGAAGCGGCGCGCCTTCATCCCGTGCTTGCGCTCGGGAAGAACGGCGTGGGCGTGGGCGTGTGGCTGTACGACAGCTGTTTCCTCGATACCGCCTTCGACGACGCGGATATCATCTCCAAATACACGGCGGACGGGATCAACAACCTCACCTTTTTCGATGCGGAAGATCTGTTCGTAGACCGCAACACCCTCTTCACGCCCTCGGAAAATCACTTCAAAGCCAAGCTCAAAGAGGGGTGGTTCGAGAGCTTCGTCGATATCCGCCGTTGCAGGCTGGGCGGCGTGGCGGTATGCCCCATGCGCGGCAAGGGGCTGAAAGGGTACGAGGTCTACCGCGAGGAGAGCGAAGAGGGTTCTCCCGCCCCCCTGCCCCTCTTCAAAAACCTCAAACTCGGTGGCAAACAGCCCAAGAACAAGCAGTGGGAGAGGCGGCTCCTCGATCTCACGGGGAAGAACGCCCTGCTCGCCTTTACGGGGAAGAACGCCCTGCACCTCGCCTGTGCGGACGCCGACGCGATGCAGGCGCGCCTCGTCGAGAGCGGGGGCATGAAACTGCGCGCGGGCGGCACGGAAGAGAAGTTCGGCGCCGAGAATACCCCGCAGAAGAAGGCCCTCATCACGCTCGAACAGCAAAAGGGGACGCTCCGCGTTCTCACCGACGCAAAGACGCTCTCCGAGACCGCCCTCAAACTCCTTCGCCGCAACCGCGAAGCGCAGGAAGAGGCGGGCGCGCGCATCCTCTATCTCGCCTACGGATTCTTGCGCTATGTGAGCAAGGAAGACGGCGGGCGGAAGTTCGCGCCCCTCGTGCTCGCACCCGTGCGGCTCTCCCGCGCAAAGGGGAACGAGGCGTTCTCCCTCGCGGCGGGGGAAGAGGGCTATTCGGTCAACGCGACGCTGCTCGAATATCTCAAACAGGAATTCAACATCGATATCCGCGGGCTGGGGGGCGACGTCTCCTCGCTCAAAATCGCCGAGATCCTCGCGATGGTGCGCGCGGAGACGGCGAACATGCGCGGATGGGAGGTGGTCGAAGACGTCTACGTCTCCGCCTTCTCCTTCCAGAGATTTTTGCTCTGGAACGACGTCAGATATCACATCGACGAATTCAAGAAGAACGCCAACATCGCGGCGCTCCTCTCGGGGCGCGCGGAGCGGCGGGAGGCGGTCGCCGCGGCGGAGGAGGACGAAGGGGATCCCTCCGAGGTCCTGCTGCCCCTTCCCGCCGACAGTTCGCAGTTCAGCGCGGTATCTCTCTCGGGCACGGGTGCCTCCTTTGTGCTCCACGGCCCGCCCGGAACGGGCAAGAGCCAGACGATCTCGAACATGATCGCAAACGCGCTCGCCGCGGGCAAAAGGGTGCTCTTCGTGGCGGAGAAGAAGGCCGCGCTCGACGTCGTGAAGAAGCGTCTCGACGGCATCGGCATCGGCGATTTCTGCCTCGAACTGCACTCCAACAAAACGGACAAGGCAGACGTCCTGCGCAGAATGGAGCACACGCTCTCCCTCGCGGGGGAGGAGGAAGTCTCCTTCGGGGAGCGCACGCGCGAGCTTGTCGCCCTTCGCGAGGAGCTGAAAGAGCCGATGCGCGCCCTCCACAAGAAGCGCAGATTGGGCATCTCCGTCTACGGCGCCGTCCTCGGCTATCTCGAAAACAAGAGCGCGCCCGATATCCTCGATATCGAGAGCGCCTTCTACGATACGCTCACCGAGCAGAAGCTCTCCGAATACAAGAGCATGATCCTCTCGGCTGCGGCGGCGGCGAAGGAATGCGGCGGCGTCTGCAATTCCCCCTTTGAAAACGTCAATCTCACGGAATATTCGCAGACGATCAGAGACCGCGTGTTCTGTGCGTCCGAAGTCGTGCTCGCGGAGATCAAGCATCTGCGCTCGTTCTTGGCGCTCTTCCTCGAATTCTACCGCCAGCGCGTCTCCACGCTCACGCGCAAGAAGATCGTCACCGTCGCGGACATCGCGCGCAGGCTCCTTACGGGCGTGTGCGATAAATATTTTGCGGGCGTGGAAGAGGGCGCGTTCTACCTCTTCTACAACGCCAACAGAAGGTTAGATGCCTGCCTCGCCTACTACTACCGCCATTTCCGCACCCTTGTGGATACGGAGGAATGCGAAGAGATCGGCAAATATCTCGAACAGGGGGGCGATTGGCGGCTCTCGCGCACCGCGCGTGCCGCGGCAAAGCAGTTGCAGAAGGTCGCGCTCCACGAGATCGCGGAGGAGGACTACCCCAAATTCCTCCGCACGCTCGCCGATATCGACGGCGCGATCCGCCGGATCAAAGAGAACACAACGCTCTCCGCGGCGTTCACCGACCGCGCGGGGCGGATCGTGTTCAAAAAGCGCAACGAATTCCTCGCCGATCTCTATTCCCTGCACACAGACTGCGCATCCGCCTTTCTCGACTACAATGCAGACGCCTTCAACGGCATGTGCATTCGCGCGGCAAACGGCTATACCATGCCCGTGCTCGACGGCTACATCAAGGCGACGGAGAGCTATTTCGCCGCCGAGGAGAGCTTCCTCAAAGTCACGGGCGGCGTGCGGGAGAAGATCCGCGGAGAGGATGTTTTAGACTACTTCTATTCAAAGGCTTCCGCCCTCATCGACAACGTGGATATGCTCCCGAATTGGTGCATGTACAAGGCGACGGCAAAGAAACTCTCCTCGTGCGGGCTGAATTTCATCACAGACGCCCTCGAAAGCGGAAGGCTCAAAGTGGAGAACGTGCTCGCGGGCTTCGAGAAGAACGTCTATAAGAACTTCCTCGAAATCGCGATCCCCTCCGATCCCGCCCTCTCCCGCATGACGGTGGGTACCCTCGAAGACACGGTGGAAAAATTCCGCCTCGCGTGGGAGGAATACGCCAAGCTCACCCGCGCCTATATCCGCGCCAAACTCATCTCCCGCCTTCCCAAGCAAGACGAAGAGGGCAGCCTCGCCCTCGAACTTGCGGCGTTCACGCGGCTCTCCAAGAGCAATCTGCGCGGCTCGGGGATCCGCAGTCTCCTTTCCGAGATCCCCACGCTTTCCGCCGCGGTCTGCCCCTGCCTTCTCATGAGCCCCATTACGGCGGCGCAGTATCTCGCGCCGACGGCGAACGTCTTCGACATGGTCATTTTCGACGAAGCGTCGCAGATGTCCACCGCCGAGGCGGTGGGCGCGATCGCGCGGGCGAAGGCGGCGATCGTCGTGGGCGATCCCAAACAGCTCCCGCCCACGGCGTTCTTCCACAGCGCCTATACCGACGAAGAGGACCTCGAAAACGAGGATCTCGAAAGCGTGCTCGACGACTGTCTCGCCCTCGGCATGCCCGAACGCCATCTACTCTGGCACTATCGGAGCAAGCACGAGAGCCTGATCGCCTTCTCCAACAGCATGTACTACGACAACCGCCTCTGCACCTTCCCCTCGCCCGACGCGCTCGAAAGCAAGGTCAAACTCGTCTTGGTAGACGGGGTGTACGACCGCGGCTTCACCAAGCGCAACCGCGCCGAGGCGGAGGCGCTCGTCAAAGAGGTGGTGCGCCGTCTCTCCGATCCCGTCCTCTCCCGTTCGAGCATGGGGATCGTCACCTTTTCGAGCGCCCAGCAGGAGGATATCGAACGGCTTTTGTCCAAAGAACTCCTGCGGCTCAAACTCGACTCCGCCGCCTACGACCGCGAGGAACCGCTCTTCGTCAAGAACCTCGAAAACGTGCAGGGCGACGAGCGCGACGTCATTCTTTTCTCCGTCTGCTACGGGCCGGACAGAATGGGGCGCCTTTCCCTCAACTTCGGACCCCTTAATCAGGCGGGCGGCTGGCGGCGGCTCAACGTCGCCGTCTCCCGCGCAAGGGAGGAGATGCTCGTATTCTCCACGATGACGTCCGCCATGATCGACCTCTCCAAGACCTCGTCGAAGGGCGTGGCGGGGCTGAAAGCCTTCCTCGAATTTGCCGAAAAGGGCAGGACGACGCTGGCGGTGAAGTCGGGCTTCGTGCGCGGCGGCGCGGGGATCGGGAAATTCATCGCAGCCGACCTCTCGGCATACGGATTCGATTGCCGCTACGACGTGGGCGCCTCCGACTTTAAGGTGGATGTCGCCGTCGTCGATCCCAACAACAAGCGCCGCTTTGTGCTGGGGATCCTGTGCGACGGCGCCGATACTTTCTCGGTAAAGGATAGAAACATCTTGCAGGTGCAGACGCTCAAACGCGGGAATTGGCACATCGTTCGCGTGAACACCGTCAATTACTACAACAACCCCAAGCGCGAGATCAAGCGGATCAAGGATGTTTTGGATCGTCTCACGGGCGCCGAAAAGCACGGCGACGCGTGGATCTCCAAATATAAAAAGCCCTACCGCGCGATCGCGTCGGAGGGCGGAGAGACCGCGGCGTTCGTCACGGGCGGGGAAAACGACGGGGCGATCGTCGCCCGTCTCAAAGAGATCGTGGCGGCGGAGGAGCCGATCTCGCACGCCTTCCTGCGCAAGCGGTGCCTTGCGAGCTTCGGCGTCGCCAAGAGCGGCACGCGGGTAGACGCCCGCCTCGACGCGCTCATCGGCTCGTGCGCCTTCTCCCGCGACCGCGTGATGGGCGTGGATTACTACTACAAGAGGCCCGCCGCGTTGCAGATCGGCAAGTTCCGCGCCGAGCCTTCTCCCGCCGTCCGCAAGTCGGAGGAAGATTACACCGTCTACGAGGTGGTCTCCCTCGTCAAATGCGCCCTCGAAGACAGGGTCGCCCTGTATATGGACGAACTCTACGCCCTCGTCTCGGCGGTCTTTACAGGCATGAGCGGGGAGAGGGGAGAAGCGTATCTGCGCAACTGCGTCGCCTACGGCGAGGAGAAGGGGCTGTTCGTCCGCTCCGTTTCGGATAGGATCTCCCTCGCATAGAAAGAACGGAAAATCGTTTGACAAACCATAGAAGAAGTGATAAAATTCGCAGGACGATGAAATTTCCGAGGATCAAAAACAGAATGAACGTATGGATGTATCTCGCGCTCGGCTACCTTGCCGTGATCGCCGCGGGAAGCATTCTTCTCATTCTGCCCTTCGCTTCGACGGAGCGGACGGCGTATATCGACGCGCTCTTCACGTCGGTCTCCGCCACCTGCGTCACGGGGCTTACGCCCGTCGTCACGGGCACGCATTGGACGCTGTTCGGCAAGATCGTACTGCTTTGCCTCATTCAGCTGGGCGGGCTGGGGTTTATGACCTTCATCTCCCTGCTCCTCATCGCCGTAAGGCGCAATCTCGGGCAGTACGAACGCCGCGCCGTCATGCAGTCCGTGGGGGGTACGTACAGCGAAGTGAGGGCGCTCGTGCGGCGCATCGTCGTGGGAACGCTCTGCTTCGAGCTGCTCGGCGCGGGAGTTCTCTCCATTCGCTTTATCGGGGATTTCGGCGCCGCAAAGGGGATATGGTATGCGGTATTCCACGCCGTCTCCGCCTTCTGCAACGCGGGGTTCGATATCATGGGGGGCGCGGCGGTCGCGGAAGCCTCTCTCATGCACTATGCGACGGATCCCCTCGTCTCTCTCACCATCTGCGCGCTCATCATCGTGGGCGGCGTGGGATTTTGCGTGTGGGGCGACGTGCTCAACTGCCGCTTCAATCCCAAGAAATTCCAATTCTACACGAAGGTGATCATCGGCGTGAACACGGCGCTTCTGTTCGTTTCGACGATGCTCTTTTTGCTCTTCGAGCGGAACAATCCCTCGTATGCGGGGTATTCCTTCGGGGAGAAGATGCTCTCCGCCTTCTTCAACGCGACGACGGCGCGCACCGCGGGATTCTCCACCACCGATCCCTCGACGCTTTCGAGCAGCGGGAGCATGCTCACGATCATGCTCATGTTCATCGGCGGCTCCTCGGGTTCCACGGCGGGCGGTATCAAGGTGGGCACGATCACCGTGATCATCATGGGCATGATCGCGGTATTCCGCAGCTCCGACGACATCGTTCTCGGCAAACGGCGCATCGACAAAAAACTGCTCGGGCGCGCGCTTGCGATCTTCGCGGCATACCTCTTCATGATCCTCACGGCGACGGTCATCATCTGCGCCGTCGAACCCGATCCCGCGGGCGGCGACGTGTTCCGCAGGGCGCTCTTCGAGGCGGTCTCCGCGATCGGCACCGTGGGGCTTTCGATGAACTTCACGCCGACGCTCGGCGTCGTATCCAAGATCGTTTTGATGCTGCTCATGTATGCGGGGAGAGTGGGCGTGTTCACGCTCGCCTATGCCTTCTCGCGCAAGCGGGACACGGCGCAGATCCGCCGTCCCGTCGATATGTTCTACATCGGCTGATCCGCCGAAAAAATATTAGGAGAACACCATGAAATCCTTTCTTCTCATCGGTATGGGGAAATTCGGGCGCACGCTGGGCGAAAAGATGCTCGGCATGGGCGACGAGGTGACGATCGTCGATAAAAACGAGGATATCGTCAATTCGCTCGCCTCCAAATATACCGACGCGCTCATCGCCAACTGCATGAATATCGACAATCTCAAAAAGATGGATATTCCCTCATACGACGCCTGCATTGTCGCGATCGGGGAGGACTTCCAATCCTCCCTCGAAATCACCTCCAATCTGCACGATCTGGGGGCGAAGCGCGTCATTTCAAAGGCGGCGACGAGCATTCAGAGCAAATTCCTCATGCGCTCGGGCGCCGACGAAGTGATCTATCCCGATAACGATATCGCCGAAAAACTCGCGATCCGCCTCAATTCGAGCAACGTCATCAACTATATCGACCTCGATTCGGAGTATTCCATCTTCGAGATCGCCTGCCCCGATAAATGGATCAAGAAGAAGCTCGTGGATATCAACCCGAGAAAGAAGTTCGGCATGAACATTCTCACGATCAAAAAGGGGCGGGAAGTCATCTCCTCGCTCGACGGCGAATACGTCTTTGAGGAAGGCGACCAGCTCGTCGTGTTCGGCAACACCGTCACCATTCTCAACTTTACGAACAAACAAAAGTAACGCGCCCCGATTTTTGCCATCTCAAAAAAACGGCTTCCCCTTTCCCCGGGAAGCCTTTTCTTATCCTCTCCGCCCGCAACAGGTGGGGGCAAACCCTTGCCCACCCCTTCGAGGGGTGGGTGTCATGCCGCGAGCGGCATGACGGAAGGGGTGTCATTCTAAATACGTCATACTGAGCTTGTCGAAGTATCACTTTATTCTTGTCGCCCCTGAAAGGGGAGATGTCACGAAGTGACAGAGGGGTTAAAACCCTTTCCCCCGTAGGCGAATACTTTCCCTTTCATGAACAGCTTTCCCTCACAGGAAGAATGCGCCGAGGGAAGTATAGAGGTCGTCCAAAGAGCTGCACAGCGTGCGCAGGGGGGCGAAATCGATGACGATCTCATACTGCCCCGCGGCGGAGGGGAAGTCGCCCTTCTCTCCGTTCACGGTTATGGTAATGCCGTTTTCCACGCGCATGCCGTTCGCAGAATAGCGGGGGTCGGTGGAGGCGTAGTAAGAGTCGGTGCCGCTGCGCCCCGTGAGCCGCACATAGACGGGTGCGTCGTCCGCCTTTTTGATGTAGATCGTGATGGAATGGTCGGTCTTGCTCCGATATTCGATCTCCGTACCCGAGGGAAGGGTGCGCGTTTCGCCGAGGCTCATAGGCGCGCCCGTCTGCGCGCCCTCGCCGGGGCCGTCCGAGATGTCCGTATCGCCGCCTGGGTCGACGGGATCGCCGCTGCCGCTCGGATCCCCGCCCGGCTCCTTGCCCGGTTCCTCGCCCGGAGTGACGTAAGAAGGGGGCGTATCGTCCGCGACGGAGCTTCCGTGGGAGGAGATCAGAAGCGCGGTGGGGAGGATCGCCGCCGCGAGCGCGGCGGCGGCAATGCCTGCGAACGCGGCGCGGGGGAACCGTCTCGTCTGCGCGGGCGGAAGAGAGGCGGCTTCCTCGATAAATTTGGGGTCGATCTTTGCGATCGCTTCAAACAAACTTTCCTTCATACCGTGATACCCTCCTCCATGAGATAAGCCGCGAGTTTTTCCCGCGTGCGTGCAAGGCGCATCGTGAGCGCGTGCGCCCGCATGCCGAGCGCGGAAGCGATCTCCTTCACGGGGTCGCAATACCAATATCTTCTGACGAAGGCGACGCGCGTCGTTCGATCCAGCCCTTCCAAAAATCCGTTGATGAGGCGGACAAGCTCCTCTCCGTCGAAGTCGTCCTGCGTGAGGCAGGGGGCGGAAAGGCACTCTTCCAGCTCATAGAGGGGGAGCCTCGCACCCCGCCGCTTCCCCGCGCGGTTATACCTCGTCTTTTTGAGCGCGAGGTTGCGCACGATGCCCGCGATATAGGGAAGAAGGGGATCTGGATGATTGGGCGGGATGCTTCTCCATGCGCCGAGGTAGGCGTCGCTCACCACCTCTTCCGCGTCGGGCGCGGAGCGCGTGATGTTGAAGGCGATCCTCTGAAAGATCCCGCCGTATTTCTCTCTGAGCGCGGAGAGCGCAAGCTCGTCGCGCGCAAAGAACAGTTGTATGATGCGTTCGTCGTCCATCTTTACCTTCGTAAATATTCTACCATTTCCGCGCGGGAAAGTCACGCCTTTTTCAAAATCCCCTTCAAGAGGCGTTGCATTCCTTGCCGAAACATGGTATACTTGTCGTGATGAAACTCTTTTCCGCGGAACAATACAGGGGGAAACGGGTCTGCGTCGCCCTCTCGGGCGGCATCGACTCCGTGTGCCTTCTGCACGCGTTGAAGGAGCAGGCCGCGGCGTGTGAAATTGCGCTCTCCGCGCTCCATGTCGAGCACGGCATCCGCGGGGAGGAATCCGTCCGCGACATGCAATTTTGCCGCACGCTGTGCGAGGAATGGGGGATCCCGCTGAAAATTCAACAGGTCGCAGTCCCCGATCTTGTCAGGGAGCACGGCGGAAATTTGGAGCAAGCCGCCCGCGCCGTGCGTTACGGCGCCTTTCATTCTCTTCTCGAAGACGACGAAGCCGACCTTGTCGCGACCGCCCACCATGCGGACGACGTGGCGGAGACGGTGCTCTTTCGCCTCGCCCGCGGAACGGGCGTTTCGGGCATGAAGGCGATCATGGAGTACGGAGGGATCGTCCGCCCCCTCCTTGCCCGCACCCGCGCCGAGATCGAGGCGTATGCGGCGGAAAATCACCTGCCCCATGTCGAGGATTCGACGAACGGGGACGAAAATTACACCCGAAATTATATCCGAAAGACCGTGCTCCCCGCCTTTGCGGGCATCCACGGGAACGCGACGAAGCACCTCGTGGAGTTCGCCGCCCTCGCCGCCGAGGAGGACGACTTCCTCCAAAAGATGGCGGAAGAAAAAATCGTGCGCATTGCGGGGGAGGAACGGGTGCCCGTCGACCTGCCCGACGTCCTCTTCGCCCGCGCCTGTCTCTTCTGTATGCGGCAGTATGCGCCGGGCGGCGGCTACACCCGCGCCAACATCGGGGAGATCGGAAAGCTCAAAACGCTGCAGAGCGGGAAGAAGGTCGCCCTGCCCGTCTCGGACGATTGTAAGGGGTTTTCGACCCTCTACGCCTTCCGCGAGGGGAAGGAGATCGTCTTTGATCGGGAATATGCGGAAAGTTCCCCGCAGCCCGAGGAGATCCCCTTCGTCGCGGGGCGGCGGAACATGGATCACCTGCCCGCGACGCCGCTCGAGATGGGGCTATACACGGCGCCCTCTCCCTTTTCGGTGCGGGAAGTCGATGAGTATTTTTCGCCCGATCACGGCATGAAGCGCAAACAACTTTTCGTCGATCTCGACGCCTTCCCCGACGGCTGTGTAGTGCGCACAAGAAGGGAAGGAGACATGATCACCCCATACCATGCCCCGAGAAAGACGCTCAAAAAGTTTCTGACGGACAGAAAGATCTCCGCGCGGCTTTCGCGGAAACTGCCCGTCATCGCAAAGGGGAGCGAGGTCTACGCCGTCGTGGGCGTGGAGATCGCAGACAGCGTAAAAGTGACCCCGTCTACGGTGCGGTGCGGCTGCATCCGCTGATAGCGGAAAATATTGATACAGAGGACGATTATGCATCAGGACTGCGAACGAATTTTGTTGACCCAAGAGATGATCGCGCGGCGTGTGGCGGAGGTGGGAAAAGCCGTGGACGCGCATTACGCGGGGAAAACTCCCCTCATCATCGGGATCCTGAAGGGGAGCATCATTTTCTTCTCCGACTTCATCCGCCTGCTCACCTGTCCCGTGGAGCTTGACTTCATGGCGGTCTCGTCCTACGGCTCCGGCTCCGTTTCGTCGGGAAACCTGCGCATCAAAAAGGACATCGACCGCGACGTGGCGGGGCGGGACGTCATCATCGTCGAGGACATCATCGACAGCGGCTTCACCCTCGCCAATCTCAAGGCGCTTCTTTCGGAGCGCGGCGCAAAATCGGTCGCCGTCGTCACCCTTCTCAATAAAATCGGGCGGAGGGAATACGAGATCGAACCCGATTACAACTGTTTCAACATCGAAAACGAGTTCGTCGTGGGGTACGGCTTGGATTACGATCAAAAATACCGCAACCTGCCCTATATCGGGATCTTAAAACGCTCCGTCTACGAAAAATGACCCGCGGCGCGCTGTTCGGAACAAAAAAAACGGTTTGGCGGATCCAAACCGTTTTTTTATGACGTTATAACATTCTTCTTTTATTTGGCGAATTTCGCCTCGGAGAGATCGTAGCTCAAAACGCCGAGTTCTTCGGGAAGTTCGACTTCCATGCGGAGAAGTACGGCGCGGTAGGGCACATTGTCGAGCGCGGCGGCATACCAGAGTGTCTGCTGCCTTCCGCCGCGGGTGCCCGTGTAGCCGATGGAGATCTTGCGCGCGGGGATGTCGCCCGTCTGCGCAACGCCGCCCACGGTGAACCGCGGGGTGAGCTGCACGGTCTGCGCTTCGGAAGCAGAGGAGACGTCCATCTTGGCGCGCTGGATGGGATTGACGGTGCGGAAGGCGAAGGCCTTGCTCACGTCCACGGCGCGGAGGGCGAAGAGGATCTGTTCGTTGTCGAAGAAAGTGGAGCTTCCGCTCAGGCTGAGTGAATATTCCTCCGTCTTGTCCCCGCCCGATGCGTGATCGGTAAACGTGACCTCCGTCTTGGTGGGGTTCTTGTCCTTCGTGGAGTTATAGTTCGCGATGATGTCGTAGCGATAGCGGTCGACGAGTTTGTTCGTCGAAGCGTCGGCATAGATATTGGCGACGGTCGCCTGCACCCGTTTTTCGCTCCGCACGGGGCGAAGGGCGCTGTGGACATCCAAAAACCAAACGTCGGAAACGACGGAATCCGAGAAAGAAGTCCCCACGCCGTTGTAAAAATAGGTGCCCGTGATCGCAAGTTCGGTGTGGTAATGGTATCCCACGGCGTCCACGCCGTAGGCGTTGAGCGGGCAGTCTTCGAGGCGGGTCGTATAGGTGCCCGGGTTATAGACGAAGCGCAGCGCCTGCGCCTTTGAAGGCTCCTTTTGGGCGACGGTGTAGGTGAGTTCTTCCAACGTGCCTGTGATGATGTTGTGCGTGGGATCGGAATACCAATTCGCATTCAGGGTGAGCGCCGGGGTCCCTCCGCCGCACGCCGCGAGCAGCGCGAGAGGCGCGATGAGAAGCAGAGGGGCAAAGCGTCTTTTCATAGAAACTCCTCCGTGTGTTCTTGGATTTTTCCATTATAGCACATTTTTTTCCTTTTGTAAAAATAAAACGCTCAAATCCGCGGAAAAATTTCCGAAATATGATATAATAGAAAAAAATACGGAGCATGGTATGACGAAAATCATCGGAGCGCCCACTTTGGACGACGCGCTCTCCGCGCTGGGGAGCGTCGCCGCCGCAAACGAGGCGCGCGGCGAACGCACGATCGTATTCTGCGAGGACAGGCTCACCCTCCTCGCCGAACGCGCGGTGCTTCCCGCGGGGGGAACATTTCTCACAGAGGTCACGTCCTTCGCCCGCTTTCTGCGGAGCGACACGCGCGTGCTCTCCAAACACGGCTCGATCCTCGAATTTTCCTCCCTTCTCGCCTCGCTGAAAGAGGAACTCGTCTGCTTCGGCGCCTCCGCCGCGCAAGCGGTCTACGAGACGGTCGCCCAGCTCTTCGCCTCGCGCGTGGCGCCCGCCATGCTGCGGGAGAGCGCGGAGAGGGCGGAGGGCGTTTTGCGCTTCAAACTGCTCGACCTCGCCCTCTTATACGAAAAGTACGAGGAATTCCTCTCCGAGCGGGGGCTGCTCGACGAAAACGGCTATCTCGCCCTGCTCCCCGAACGTCTCGGCGCGGCGGTCGCGGAAGTCAACGTAGTGTTCTTCGCGTTCACCTCCTTCACACGGCAGGCACAGGAGGGGATCCGCGCGGCGATCGGCAACGCGCGCTCGGTCGCGGGGATCTTTCTCGCGGGGCGGAGCGCCTACTACACGAACGAAGCCGCGCGCGTCTTCCGCTCCGTTGCGGAGGAGTTTGAAAAGCCCGAGATACGGCAGCTGAAAAGTTCGCTCGAAGGGGAGGCCGCCCTCTTGCAGGCGCACCTCTTTTCTCCCGACGCGCCCTCGGAACGCGCGCCCGCCCGCTCTGTTTTCGGCTTCTCCGCCGCGGACGAAGCGGAGGAGATGAACACCGTTGCCGCGATCATACGGAAAAAGACGGCGGAGGGCATGCGATACCGCGATTTCTCCGTCCTCGTGGGGGATAAGAGCTACTTTCTTCCCGCGCTCAAAGCGTTCGAGGCGCACGGGATCCCCTTCTATGCGGATAAAAAACGCGCCTATGCCGAACATCCCTTCTGCGCCTTCGCGCTCAGCGCGCTCGAAGCGGTCTCCTCGCCCGAGGCGGCGGACGACGTGGCGGCAAGCGTGTATTTCGGCGACGGCGGCGAATACAGAAATTATCTCATAAAACTTGTGGGAAGGGGCGCCGTGCGGCGGGAGATCCCGCAGGATATCCCCGCGCCTCTTCGCGGGAAGTTGGAGGCGTGCCGCCAAAAAATGCTCTCGATCCTCGCCCTCTTCCGCCCCAAAGACAGGGGCGCCGCCTATGCGGACGGCGTCGCCAAATTATACGAGCTGGTGGACGGGGAGAACGTGACCTCCGCCCTGCAAAAGGCGGTGGGCGGAGAGGAAGCGGCGTTTCTCGAAACGAAACGGCTGTGGGATATCCTCGAAGAGACGAAGGAGATCGTGGGCGAGCGGACGTTTACGGCGCGCGAATTTTCCGCGCTCCTCAAAAGCGGGCTGGAAGGGGCGGAGGTCTCGATGCTCCCGCGCAGCCGCGACGCCGTGTTCGTGGGAGATATCACCGAGAGCCGCGTCGCCCGCTGTCCCGTCGTCTTTGCGGCGGGGCTGACCGACGAAGTGCCCCGCGTCTGCCACGATACCGCCGTCATCACCGATCGGGAGATCGGAAGGCTCAAAGAATTGCGGGTGGAGATCGAGCCGGCGATCGCCGTCGTCAACGCCCGTGCAAAGGAGGCGCCCGCGCTCAACCTTTGCGCCTTCACGCAGGAGCTTTATCTGAGCTGTCCCGCCCGCAAGGGCGGCGCGGAATGCGCGCCGAGCGAGATCCTCTCGCTGGTGCGGCAACTGTTTACGCTCCAAGAGCTTCCCCCGCTGTTTCCCTACACCTGCACGCGCTACGGCCCCGCGCTCCTCGCCTATTTCGAGGGGTGCGACGAGGCGGAGGGGTGGAAGACGTCGCAAAACGCGGAGCGTCTCGCCGCCGAGTGCTCCACGTTGAGAGAGGCTTTGAAGGGGGGCGTTTTCGGACATGGTGCTATCGTAGATCCCGAAGAGGTGCGCCGCAGGGAAAAGCCCGCCGTCTCGGAGGCGGGGGAGCTGTATTTCGGCAGGGCGGTCTCTCCGACCCTTCTCGAAGATTGGTTCGAGTGCCCCTACAAGAGCTTTGCCATGCGCGCCCTGCGCGTCTCGGAACAGGATGAGCGCGCCCTGCTCGGCTCGGCGGACGCGGGCACCTTCGTTCATACCGTGCTGGAACGCACCGCCAAACGTTTTCATGAGTTCTCGGGGGAGGAAGAGTGCAGAGCGCACACGCTCGCCGTCGCGGAGGAACTGCTCGGCGGGCCGCCATTCTCCTCTCTTACGGGTTCGGCGGCGGGAACGTACACCGCGGGCTGTCTCAAAGAGGAGGCGGCGGCGGTCGCCGTCGCCGCATACCGCCAGCTCGTCCGCTCGGATTTTTGCGTGCGGGCGACAGAGGCGGAGATCGAACTTCCGAAGTTAAAGATGAAGGGCAAGGCAGACCGCGTGGACGAGGCTGAAAACTGCGTGCGCATCATCGACTACAAGACGGGCAATATCGACGATTCCCCCGTCGCCTACTACACGGGGCGCAAATTGCAGACGCAGCTCTACCTTCTCGCCGCCTCGCAGGGCAAGCGCGCGGCAGCGGCGTTCTATTTCCCCGCCGCAGACGATTTTACCCGTCCCGAAGATCGGGAGGGGAAATTCCGCATGAAGGGCTTCTACTGCTCGGATGAGGACGTCGTAAGATCGCTCGATCCTATGCGCGAAGAGGGGAAGAAGAGCGAGTTTTTCGAGAGCGGGAGCCGTTCGGATAAGGGCATGCCCCGCGAGGAGTTCGAAGATTTCCTCGCCTACTCCGAGATCGTGGCGGAGCAGGCGGAGCGCGAGATGCGCGCGGGGAACATCCGCCCCTCCCCCTACGAGGGCGCGTGCGAATACTGCAAACTGCTCGGCATGTGCGCATTCTCGGGCGCGCCCCGCAAAGAGGAAAAGATCGGCTGTAAGGAGATCGCCGCGATCGCCCGCGCCAAAGGAGAGGAAACGTGAGCCTTACACAGCAGCAGCAACGCGCGGTAGAAGCGCGGGGAAAAGTCATCGTTTCCGCCTCGGCGGGCAGCGGGAAGACGCGCGTCATGATCGAACGGTTCGTCTCCATCATTGCGCGTGGGGAGGCGGATGTCACCGAGCTTCTCGCCGTGACGTTCACCAACAAGGCGGCGCAGCAGATGCGCGACCGTGCGCGCCAAAAGCTGACGGAAGCCTATCGCGCCGCTTCGCCGAACGATCGCCCCCGTCTTGCGGAGCAGCTCAAAGATCTGCCCATCGCCGATATCAGCACCATCCACGCCTTCTGCGGGAAGTTGGTGCGCACATACTTCTATCTCGTCGGCGTCGATCCCCGCTTTCAGATCGTAGACGGGGAGCATGCCGAGGGGAAGGCGCTCTCGGCGCGCGCGCTCGACGCCGCCTTCGAACAGGCGTACGAGGAGGGCGGCGCATGGTTCGGCGAGCTTCTCTCCGCTTATTTTCGCAAGAAAAAGGATAAGCGGCTCAGGGAGATTGTAAAGACGCTGTACGACAGCGTCCGCAATCTCGCGGGCTACGGCGCACTGCTCGAAGCGTATGCGGAGGGCGGCGACGTTGCATGGGATCTCGACGCCGCTTCCGACGCGCCGTCGTTTTTGAAGGAAGTCGGCAGGGACGCCGCGAAGAAGGAGCTTTCCGCCGTGCTCTCCTTTTTGGAGGGGGAATACCGCGGCCGCGCGGAGGAGATCGAAGGGCGCGCAAAGGGCATACTTCCCCTCGTTTCGCAGGCCGCCCCGGGCGGGCTTACGGCGCTGAACGCCATCGCCGCCGCCGCCGAAGAAGTGGGGCGCGCGCCCGATCTTTTCGCCATGCGCGAAGCCGCGCGCGCGCTCGCCCTTCCCCGCAATCCCGCGCGCACCGCCCGTTCGTCTGCGGAAACGGCGTATGCGATCGGGCAGGTACAGGCGCTTTCCAAACAGCTCAAAGAGCTGTGCGGGGAGATCGCAGAACGCGCCGCAGGGTGGCGGGAGGAGTTCGCCCGCTATCTCGACGGCAGGAAGCGCGCAAGCGCGCTCGCCCGTCTGCTCCTTTTATACGACGAAGCCTATTCCCGCGCCAAGCGGGAGGCGGGCGCGCTCGACTACGGCGATCTCGAACATCTCGCCCTCGAAGTGCTGAAAAACGACGAGGCGCGCAGCGCCGTCCGCGCAAGATACCGCTATGTGTTCGTGGACGAATTCCAAGACGTCAACTCCATGCAAAACGCCATTCTCGAAGCGGTCTCGGGGGAGGAACAGTTCCTTGTCGGCGATAAAAAGCAGGCGATCTACGGGTTCCGCGGCAGCCGTTCCCGCTTCTTCACGGAGAGGGAAAGAGCGCTGGGCGGCGGGCTTGCCCTCGACTGCAACTTCCGCTGTTCCCCCGCCGTGCTCGACGCCGTCAACCGCGTCTTTGCGGCGGCGATGCCCGATTATGTCCCCATGCAGGGCGGCGAGGGCTACGGGGAGCACCGCGGCGAAGTGTTCTTCCACACCGCGGAGAGCGAAAAGGGGGAGAAGGAGCCGCGCGGCGTCTATTCCGTCGTCAGCGCGCGGGAGCGCAGTACGGAGAACGCGGCGGCGCGCGAAGTGCTCTCACTGATAGAAGAGGAGTGCGGAAGAAGGGGCGAGTTCGGCAAACAGTGGTTCGATTCCGAGAAGGGAGAGATGAGGGAAGTGGGCTACGGCGATATCGCCGTGCTCGTCAGGAAGAATTCGGGGATCGCGGGCGCGGTGGTGCGCCTCCTCTCGGAGCGGGGCATTCCCGTCACCGCAACGGCGGAAGTCAACATCTGCGATTTCTTCGAGGTGCGGCTGCTCATCGACTGGCTCTCCTTCCTCGACAACGCGGAGCAGGATATCCCGCTCGCCTCCGCCATGCTCTCCGCTTTGGGCGGGTTTGAGGAGCGGGAACTCGCACTCATCCGCCTCAAAACGGAGCGCACGCTCAAACGCTATAAACTCACCTTCCGCGCCGCATGTCGGGCGTATATCGAGGGATACAGAGAGGGCAACGACCCGCTCTGCCGAAAAATGGAGGCGTTTTTCGCCCGCGCAGAAACATACCGCACGTTCGCGCAGGTGAAGTCCGCCCCCGAGATGCTCTCTCTTTTGCTCGCCGACGGGCTGGAAGCGCAGATCGCGGCGAAGGGCGACGTGAAGAACCGCCTCGCGCGGGTGCGGCGCCTTCTCTCCGAGAGCGCGGACTGCCCGAGCGCGCACGCGTTTTTGAAGCGGCTTGCCGCGGCGGAGTATCGCGTGGACTTCTCCGAGAGCGGGGGAGAGGGTGCGGTGCGCGTCATCACGATGCACGCCTCGAAGGGGCTGGAATTCCCCGTCGTCATTCTCACCGAGCTGGACGTCCCCTTCCACGGCGCGACGAAGGACGAGACGATGTGGACGGACGAATTCAAGATCGCGCCCAAGAGCTTCGATTTTGAGACCAAGACGTTCTATGAGACGCTCGCGCGCCGCGCCGCCGAAGCGGAGATGGAGCGCGAGGAGACGGAGGGGGAGAGGAACCTTCTCTATGTCGGCATGACGCGCGCCCGCTATCGCCTGCACATGGTGTTCGACCGCGCGGCGGAGATCGGCGGCGCCGCCGACGTGCGCTATCTTCCCGCGCGCGCCCGCAGGCTCTCCGATTTTATCCCGCGGGGGGATATGGCGGATCTCGAAGCGCCGAACGCGCCGTTGGAAGAGGGCGCGGCGGAGCGGCACATGCTCGCGTACAGGAGCGATCCCGCCCTTCTCGAAGCCATAAAGCGCGCGGCGCTTCCGTATGCGTTCGAGGGGGCGACGGCGATCCCCGTAAAGGATTCGGCGACCAATCTCATGAAGCGCGCCCATGCCCAAACGTACCGCGCGATCGAAGAAGATGAACGCCTTATTTCAGACATGGATAGCCCGCATTCCGTCGAAGAGGGGCTTGCCTATCACGCCTTTCTCGAACATGTGCGCTTCGGAGAGGGGGCGGAAGAAGAGCTTTCGCGCATGCGGCGGGAGGGCATTCTCTCAAAGGAGGAGATCGCTCTTCTCGATCCCGCGCGGCTCGAAGCCATTCTTCATATGCCCTGCCTTTGCTCGCTCAAAGAAAAGCATATCCTGCGCGAGCAGAAGTTCCTCGTTCTCCTGCCCGCCTGCGACTTTGAGGAGATCTACAAGACGGATTCAAACGAGGAGATCCTCTTTCAGGGCGCGCTCGACCTTCTCGTGTTCGACGGCGAGGGGTGCCATATCATAGATTATAAGTACTCCTCGCGCAACGACGCCGACCTCAAAGAGCACTACGCGCCGCAGATCAAGCTGTATCGCAAGGCGGTGGCGAAGATCTTAAAGGTGAAGGAGAGCGCCGTCCGCGCAACGCTCGTGAACATCGCGCTGGGGCGCGAAGTCCCTCTCTGATCTTTTCCGCCCTTTTTCGGCACAACTTTTCCTGTTTCGACGGCAGATATCGTCTATCTTTATTCTGCTAATATGGAAATCTTCGGCTCGATCATCGGCGCGCTCGGGCAGATCCCCGATTGGGCGCCACTGCTTCTTCTTCCCGCCCTCGACGCGGTCTACGTCCTGTTCTCCTTTTTCTTCGGGGGAAGGAAGGCGTATCCCTATGTCGCCGCAGGGCTTTGGCTCGCGTCCTTTTCCGTGCTGTGCTGTAAATCGTTGCAGGCGGCGGCGGTCTTTTCGGGGCTGTACGCGCTGTATGCCGCGGCGCTTCGGCTCCTCTATTTTATCCCCGCGCGGAAGAAGAAGGAGGGGAAGGACGCGCGCATGTACCGCAAGTTCGCCTCTCCCCTTGCCCAAACGCCCGCGCCGCCCAAAATCTGCCGCTTCGAGGAAGAACGCCCCGCCGCGGAGAGCGAAACGCAGCTTCGGTATGCCGACGAACTGATCGCCCGCCTCAAAAAGGCGTCGCTTGCCGCTTCCGACCGCCTCGAACTCGACGTTTTATGCCATGCGCTGAACGGATACCGAAAGGCTCCGCTCTCCGAGGGGGAGACGCACGCCCTCAACGACTGCCTCGCCTCCGTTCTCAAAATGACCGCAAAATATAAATTATGACCGCCCGCAGGCGGCGGCAAAAAACAACCCCCGCGCAACCGCACGGGGGTATCGCTATTCTGTTGTCTTGGGAGCGCCATTCCGCGCCGGCCGCTCTGCGGCAAGATCTTCTCGGATCTGCCTATAAGCCCTTCCGCGGAATGGATGGCGTTTGAGATCTCCCTGCGGATCTCTGTCCTGCGCGGGAACTGTTCTCTGCCGCGCGAATGGGGGATCGTTACGCTTCCGCCCCTATCATATAAGTGTACATTGGTCTTTCCTCCTTCTACTTGATCTTCAAGCACCGAAGTCTCATATCGTTGTACCTCCGATATGAATTTTTTGCGGGAACCTTGCCGTTCTTCATCTCGGCTCCCCTGCGATCGCGGTTTCTCCCGCTTTCAGTTTTCCGCGTTCAGTTTTCCCTGTCCATCGGAGTATCCCGCCTTGTTAGAAAATGTCTTTTTTTGTTAGTCATTTTCTTTTTTCATCTACATTATAGCATAGAATCCCGATCTGTCAAGGGGTTTGGGAAAAATTTTTCGAAAAAATCCGAAAAATCTTCGTCGGGGGCGTTTGCGGCGAAGGGGCTTATTTTCTTTACTTTTTCCCCGCGGTGTGGTACAATCGTCCTATGAGCGGAAAACCGCAGTCTCTGCGCAGACAATTCAATCGCGGGATCCAGATCGTGGCGGTGGGCGTGCTGACGGGCGCGTTCGCCGGCGTCATCGTGACGCTTTACAACGCGCTGATCGAACTCACCGAGGAGTTCGCAAGGGGATACTACAAGTATTTTCTCGATCACCCCGCCTTTATCCCCCTCCTCTTTTTGGGGCTGCTTTTGGGCGCCGTCGTCGTGGGCGGGTTCGTGCGCGCGCTTCCCATTATCCGCGGGAGCGGCTTCCCGCAGACGGAGGGGGCGGCGCAGGGTCTGTTGCGGTTCAAGTGGTATAAAGTTCTCACGGGAATGTTTGCGGCGAGCCTTCTTGCCGTCTTCTTCGGGCTTTCGGCGGGAAGCGAAGGCCCGAGCCTCATGATGGGCGCGGCGTGCGGCGACGGGCTTTCCTCCCTCTTGAAGAGAAACGCGGTGGTGCGGCGGTATCAGATCACGGGCGGCGCGTGCGCGGGGCTTGCGGTGGCGCTGAACGCCCCCTTCACGGGCATCGTCTTTGCCTATGAGGAGACGCACAAACGCTTTACGCCCGAAGTCTTTGCAAGCTCCTTTACGTCTGTCGTCGTCGCCGTCCTCATACGGAGTGTCCTCGCGCCCCGTCTCGGGCTGTTCAACGAGCCGATCTTCGGCAATTTCATCTTTCGGGCGACGTCCGTCTCTTTCCTTCCCTACACGCTTCTTGCCGCGGCCATCGTCTCTCTGCTCGGGATCGCGTTCTATTTCCTCGCCCTGCTCTCCAAGCGGCTCTTTGCGAAGATCCGCCTCAAACGGGGTGTCCATGCCCTCAAAATGGCGGTCCCGTTTTTGCTTGCGGGCGTGTTCGGGCTGCTCACGTTGAACGCGATCGGCGGGGGAACGCATTTTATCCGCTCGCTCGCGGGCGGGGGAGAGGGCGTATCCCGCGTTTTTTCTTCGCCTCTTTGGGTCACGCTGTTCATAATCGTTCTCTTTCGGATCGTCGCGACCGCCGTCAATATCGGGGCGGAAGTCCCCTGCTGTTCCTCGCTGCCCATGTTCGCGATCGGCGCGGGCGCGGGCGCCCTTCTTTCCCTGCTCTTTGAACAGATGGGAATGGATCCCGCGCTTGCGGATACCGTGATCGTCATCTCGCTCGCAACGTTCTTCGCCACCGTAGTCAAAGCGCCGTTTACGGGGATCATCATGACGGTGGAGCTTACGGGCGGGTTCACCTTCCTTCTGCCCGTCGTGCTCTCCGTCGCCGTCGGGTATTTTTTGGGAAGCATGTTTCGCACGGAGCCACTCTACGAGAGACTGCTCGAAGATCTTCTCGCGGAGCAGGGCGAGCGGAAGAAGGAGACGGTACGGGTGCGCGTGGCTCCGTTCGCCGCCGAGAAAGCCATCCGCGATATCCTGTGGCCGGGCGGCGCGCTCGTCGCCGAAGTGGTGCGCGGCGGGCAGACCCTTCCTCCCAAAGGCTCCACTGTTTTACACGAAGGGGATATCCTCACCGTCGAAGGGGAGGCGGCGGATCTTCGCGAATTCTGCGAGGCGCTCCGCGATACCGTCGGCGAGATCCTTTCGGACGTCGCGGCGGAAGATAGACCGCAAAAAGAGTGAGACGCCTTTCATGCCCCCTCCCTCGGGGGGGGGCGACATGACAGTTTTGCTATTTCGACCGAAGTGAGCAAGGCGAACGAAATGGAGAACTCTCAAAAAAAAGGTGGAGACCAAATATCCCCGCGCTTTCTGCGCGGGGATCTATTCTTCTATCAAGTCGTCCAAAGAGACGTCGTACAGTTTTGCGAGCTTGATAAAATTTTGCAGCGTTGGTACGGTCAGCCCGCGCTCGTAGCATTGATAGGATTGATATGCGATTCCGAGTTGATTTGCAACGTATTTCATCGTATAGCCGTATTGTTCTCGCAGCATTTTCAAATTCTTTGCCAAATGGTATAATTCTTTCACTTTTTTTCTCTCCAAACACTTGACATTATACAGTTTGAAACTGTATAATAAGGAAAGTACAGTTTCAACCTGTGCAAAGGAGAAAAATTTTATGAAGAAACTTTCTATTGGCATTGCGGCAACTGCCCTTGCGGGCATTATGTGTCTCGGCCTTACGGCCTGCGGCGGAGACATCAAGGGAGAAGAGCTTCCCTCGGAAAATTTCGAAGAGGCGTGGGCGGCGGCCTTCGACGAGGCGCACTTCGAGAATGTTAAGGTTACGGCATCATTGACAGAAAAAACTTGGGGAATTGACGGCACAGTGTCTGGGGATGTGGACTATTCCATTACTTGCATCCGGGCGGATGGGCTCGAATACGGAAAGTGGTCTGCAAACGTAAAAGTAGGCGACGATGGTGTGGATGAGTATGAGTTCCCGCGGCAGGGCGAGTATTACTTCAACGGTGAGGTATTTTATATGAAAAAAAGCGGGAAATGGGTCGTTTTCGATCCGAAGGACTTCGAATTCGAGATGTACAGGATGGATGGCCTTTTAGGATTAGTTTGTAGCTTTAAGGATTCCGAGGAGATGTTTTCTTACGATACGAAAAGAGGCGGCTATTTGTATGAAGTGGACGGTGGAGAGGAGAGCAACGAAATGTGTTTAATCAAAATCAAGGGCGGGAAGGTCGTCAATGTCAATGCGGATGGATATGCGTTTATCAGCGGGGGTGGCGGTGGCTATTATGCAGGAAACGGAGTAAACTTGCACCTGACCTACGGCGGGCAAACGGTGACCCTGCCCGAAGGGATCCCGACGGCGGAAGAACAGAATTCGTAAAAAACCCCCGCAAAAGCGGGGGCACACATTACGTTTTACCGCGAAATATTCGCGGTTTTTTCATATTGTCATAGTTTTTCCGTCACCCGAAGGACGAAAAATTTCAAATAGTGCGTCTCGTCGGCGGCGAGCAGAGAGGGGTGGTCGGGCGCTTGCGAGCGCGTCTCCACGCACTGCACCCTTCTTCCCGCGCGCCGCGCGGCCTCCGTCAGCATTTTTTCAAACATGGCGGCGGTCACAAAGTGAGAACAGGAACAGCTCACGAGAAAGCCGCCGCACTTCACGAGTTTTATCCCCAAAAGGTTGATATCGAGGTAGCCCTTCAAGGCGTCCTGCGCTTCGGCGGCGGATTTGCAGAAGGCAGGCGGATCCAAAATCACGCAATCGAAGCTCCTCTTTTGGGCATGGTATGTCCGCAGAAGCTCAAAGGCGTCGCCGCACACCGTCTCGATGTTGCCGAATCCGTTGAGCGCGGCATTGCGCTTCACGTTTTCGAGGGCGAAGGGGGAGGCGTCGAGCGCGGTCACACGGTCGGCTACGGTCGCGGCGTTCATCGAAAACCCTCCGCTGTTGCAGAAGCAATCCAAAACTTCCCCGCGGGCATAGCGGCGCACGGCGGCGCGGTTTTCCTTTTGGTCGAGAAAATACCCCGTTTTCTGCCCGTTTTTGAGATCGACGGCCATTTTCAGCCCGTTTTCTTCGATCTCCACCCAATCGGGCACTTCCCCGAAGAGCAGGCCCGTTTCCTCGGGCAAGCCCTCTTTTTTGCGCACGGCGACGTCGGAACGCTCCCAGATCCCTTTGGGGGCGAACTCCTCGACGAGCGCCTTCACGATGAGCGCCTTGCGGAGATACACCCCGAGCGAGAGGAACTGCACCGAAAGATAGTCGCCGTATTTATCGACGATGAGGGCGGGAAGATCGTCCGCCTCGGCGAATACGGCGCGGTAGGCGCTTTCGTAGCCGAGCGCCTTGCGGTAGGAATTTGCGGCATGAATGCGGGCATGGTATAGGGAAGCGTCGTCCTCCTCGTTCCCGCGGAGAAAGATGCGCACCAAAATTTTGGAGGCATGGTTGATGTAGCCCTTTCCGATATATCGCCCGTCGAAGGCGCGCACCGTCGCGAGAGCGCCGTTCTTGTCCTTGCCCTCGATGCGGGCGACCTCGTTTGCATACACCCACGGGTGCCCCGCTAAAATGCGTTTTTCTTCGCCCTTTTTTAAGAAAACTTCGTACGCCATGCCCCTATTATAGCGCAACTTTCGAGGAATGTAAAGAAAAATCCCTCCCTCGCCCCCGAGCTGCCCCCGTTCCCCGCGTCATTCCGAGCGAAGCGAGAGAATCCCCTCATACGAAGTCCATAAGGCTTCCCCCGTCTACGGGGGGAAGCTGTCACCGCAGGTGACTGATGGGGGTTGCACTTCCAAATCCCGTCATACTGAGCGAAGCGTAGCGCAGTCGAAGTATCACCTTATTCTTGCCCACCCCTCGGAGGGGTGGGTGTCGCCTTCGGCGACGGAAGGGGGTTGAATTTCTCGCTGTCCCTTTTAGGGAAAGTACCCGCGAAGCGGGGGAAAGGGTTAAACCCCTCTGTCACTTCATGACATCTGTCTCACGCGGGTAGAACCCCGCGTTCGGTCAGCGTTTGCGCGGGCATATGCGCAAACGCCAAGAAAATTTTGCGCCAAAGATTATCAATCTTTGACAGAAAAGCAAAATTTTCCCTTGCAGGGGCGACAAGCCTCCCACCCCGCTCTTCTGCAAAATGGGTGCGCGCCTGCGCGAAACGCTTGACAATATCGGCGAAAACCCGTAAAATGAAGAAAAAAGTCCATGAGGGAGGAGTGGAAGCATGAAAGATCTCTCTGTGAAAAAGATCGTGCTCTGTTCACTCGCGTTTATCGTTGCCGTTTTCACGCTGGCGGGGCCGGGATTCGATCTTTTGCATGCCCGTGTTTCGGGCGCGACAGCCGGCGCGGGCGGTTATGCCATCATCGGGCAGATCGGCAAAGCCGAATTTATCCCGGCAGATATTGCCTCTTTGATTTTTTCATTCTTAATGATGTTTTTCGGAATCGTTACCGTCATTTTGGTGCCCGTTTCCTTCATTCGGTTCGATAGCCGCAGGAACAAGAACGTTTGCATGGCTACGAACATCGTAGCGACGCTCCTTTCCTTTGCATACATGGTTTGCGGCGCGTACTACGTCTCGCTCATGAATAACGGCTATCTCACGACGATCGCCTTCATTCCCTTCCTCATCATCGCACTTTCGATGATCGCCTCCGTCATCTGCGAGGTAAAGCTCCAAGAGAAGCCGCTTTCGTTTGGCAGCCCTTCTGTGCAGGGAGGAGTGGCGGAAGAGCTTGCGCCCGCGGCCGCAGAGCCTGCAAATTTGCCGCCCGCGGCCGCAGAGCCTGCAAATTTGCCGCCCGCACCCGCCCCCGTACCTGCTCCCAAGACGGTGGAACAGCAGAATGCTTCCATCGCCCTGTTGGAAAGCTACAAGCGTCTCCTCGATAACGGCGTCATCACGCAAGAGGAGTTTGAACGCAAGAAGAAAGAGCTTCTGTAACCGCTCGAAGTTCCTTCCGCCCCCGCGTCATTCCGAGGGCGCAGCCTGAGTGAATCCCCCCATACGCAGTCCGCAAGGCTTCTCCCGTCCCCCGCGTCTTGCCCACCCCTCGGAGGGGTGGGTGTCGCCTTCGGCGACGGAAGGGGTGTCATTCCAAATACGTCATACTGAGCGGAGCGTAGCGCAGTCGAAGTATCACCGCCTCCGAGCCGCCCCGTTCCCCGCGTCATTCCGAGGGCGCAGCCCGAGTGAATCCCCTCATACGAAGTCCCCCGAGCTATCACCTTATTACAATGCGGTGATGTTTCGACTACGGCTTCGCCTCCGCTACTTCGTCGCTACGCTCCTCGTGCCGCCCTTCGACAACATAGAACGTGCGGGCGGGGCAACATGACGTAATTAGAATGGGTGCGGACGGGGCAACATGACGAATCAGAATCATACCCCGCAAAATGCAAGACTCCCTCGAAAAGAGGGGGTCTGTTTTCTTGTATAAGAAAACCCCCGGATAGTCCGGGGGTTCGGGAGAGGTTTACCGAAAAGTATTGAAAGTAAAACTCCTTTG
>CANRDX010000010.1 GCA_947629485.1 uncultured Clostridia bacterium | reverse complement strand
AGGAGTTTTACTTTCAATACTTTTCGGTAAACCTCTCCCGAACCCCCGGACTATCCGGGGGTTTTCTTATACAAAAAAACGGCTGCCGAAGGGCAGCCGTTTTTCGCGTCTTTATCAGATCCCCCGCTCCGCCGTCTGGCGCTTGGCGGTCATGTACTTCTCTACCGTCATATTTCTCCCCCTCTCGGAAAAGACAAGGGAATTGCTGTCCACGCTCCCGCGGCATTGCTCGCGGATAGTTTGGGAAGGCTGCGCGAGCGCGCTGTACGTCGCCTTATACGCCTCGTAGATCGTCTGGAAATGCTTGGCGGTGAACCATTCTCCGCCGAGCACCGTTTCGAGCTTGCTCTTGTAGAGCAGCCTGTATTTCTCCACGCCGCCCTGCCAGATCGTTTTCTCGTAAAGCCTGTTGTAAGTCTGATTCACGGGTCCGTCGTAGGGGCCGGGCGCCGTCATTCCCGTACCGTCGGGGTCGTATTCAAAAGTGACGCCCAAACATCTGTCGTAGTCGTAGGGGATGAGATACGTCTTTCCCGCAGGCGTGAAATAGAGATAGTAGTTGTTGGAGTTGTTGCGGATACAGTCGGGGTTCCCCAACAGATAGTTGACCGCCTCGAACCGCGCGAAGTAATCCATATCCATGAGATTTTCGATCTTCGCGGTGAATTCCTCCGTGTTGGGCGTGGAGAGCGCGTCGAGGAAGGCGAGCAAATATTTATGGTTATTGTAATCGGGATCGGCCGGATCGTCGTTGGTTTTGAGCGCGTAGGTGTGCTCGTCGCCGATGCCGTAGTTTCTCGGGTCGGCGAGATCGGCAGGCCCCATGCCCGTGTAGGTGCACTTATAGAGATCCCCGCCCTTGTTCGCTTTATCGAAGTTTCGCTTGATGAACTGCTTGTCGATGGTCTCGTAGAGGCCGCCCACGCCCAAGCTCTCCATACCGCTCTTCTGCTTTAAGGAGAGCTGCGTCAAAGTGATGTGGGGCGCCAAGATCCCGTATGCGCGGAACATGCGGTTCGCATAGACCTCGCGGATAAACGTCTGGTCGTAGTTCTTGTTCCACTTATAGTAGCATTTCTTCATCGTGGCGAAGGTGCGGTCGTCGCGCGCGGCGCGCCCCTCCGCATCGTTCGACCAATCGTGATACAGCTCGCTCGCCCAGCTCCCGGGGGCGTAATCGCTCCCGTCGAAGGTCTCGTCGAAGGCAAAGCGGAGGTGGATGAAGGCGTAGATCTGCCCCTCACCGTCGCAGAACTCGCGGCGGGAGGTGTTCCCGCGCATGCGTACGCCCACTTCCTCGAAGCGGTAGTCCTCGCCGTTGACGGTGATCGTGAGGTCGCACTTTCTGTACGTATCCTGCTTGACGGGATCGCCGCTCATAAATGCCTCGTTGATCTTGGCAAGCTCATAGCCGCTGATATCCACTTTGATCGAAACGCTCGTCGTCTCCTCCCAGAGCGTGTAGTAGAGCGCCTTCTCCTCATCGGAATAGTCTTTGTAGAAGGCGGTATTCTGCGCGGTGATCTCGTCGCTGAATTCATAATCGGGATTGTCGCCCGTAGACATGGTATAGCCGCAAACGTTGCACTTGCCGTCGCCGTCCGTATCCGAATGCGGGCCTTCTTCGAGCCTTTCCTCGCACCCCGAGCAGTTCTTCCAATGCCCGTTTGCGTCGCTCTCATAGCCCTGCGTCGGCGTGTGCGTGTGCGGAGTTTTCATCGTATATTCGCAGAGATCGCACTTGCCGTCGCCGTCCGCGTCCGTGTGCGGCCCCCATTCAAGCTCCGTCCCGCACTCCGTGCAGCTCTTCCAATGCCCGTCCGCGTCGCTCTCGTAGCCCTGATGCGGCGTGTGCGTGTGCGAAGTATCCATCGAATAACCGCAGATATCGCACTTGCCGTTGTTGTCCGCGTCCGTGTGCGGCCCCTCTTCGATCACTTCCCTGCATTCGTCGCAGAGTTTCCAATGTTCGGTCGGAGTCGTCGAATATCGGGCAGCGGACGACTTGTGCTCATGCGAATCGCACGCCGCAAGCCCCATCGTCGCGGCAAGCGACATCGCAAGCACGATACAAACTGTTTTCTTCATTTTTTCACCCCTATCATTATTTACGCTCACGCTTCTTTGGCAAGCGCGAGCAGTTTTTGCATGTCCCCTTCGCATGCGGAAAGCGCGGCAAGCGCAGCCGCCTCCCCCTCCGCTTTCAGCGAATAATAGATTTTGAGTTTCGGTTCCGTCCCCGAGGGACGCACGCAGATGAACCCGCCGCCCGCGAGTTCGTAGTACACGCAGTTGCACTTGGGGATCCCGAGCTTGGAGACCGTGCCGTCGTGCGCAATGCGGCGATCGGCGGAATAATCGCGCACCGCCTCCACCTTATACGGCCCGAAAGAGGCGACCTTGCAGCGCATAAGCCCGTCTACCACGGCGTTCATCTCCTTCATCGCGTTCAGCCCCGCATATTTTACGGAGATGTTCCGATCGAGCACGAACCCGTATTTTTCGTAGATCTCCATGAGCCTTTTATACACCGTGTTATGAGAGAAGGTGTAGAAGCATACCATCTCCGCGCAGAGCATGGAGGCGACCACGGCGTCCTTATCGCGGGCATGGGTGCCCCGTAAGTAGCCGCACGATTCCTCGAACCCGAACACGAATTCAAACTTTTTGTTCTCTTCCCACTCCTTGATCTTCTCGCCGATGAACTTGAATCCGACGGGCGTCTCGAAGAGGGTCACCCCGAACTCGTCGCAGATCAGTTTCGCCATTCCCGTCGAGACGAAGGACTTGACGACGGCAGCGTTTACGGGAAGCGCGTTCTCCTCTTTGAGGCGGGTGAGAATGTAGTCGAGGAGCAAGATGCCCACTTGGTTGCCCGAGAGCGCGACGAACTCCCCCTCGTCGTTCTTGACGGCAACGCCGAGGCGGTCGGAATCGGGGTCGGTGCCGAACACGACGTCCGCCTCGATCTTATCCGCGAGCGCAATGCCGCGCGAAAGCGTCTCCTTGAACTCGGGATTGGGAACTTCTACCGTGGAGAAATCGGGATCCTCCGCGACCTGCTCCTCCACCACCGTCACATGGATCCCGAGCAGATCGAGAATGCGCATGACGGGGATATACCCCGATCCGTGCACGGGCGTATAGACGAGTTTCAGCCGCGCGCCGCACGCCTTCACCGCCTCGGGAGAGAGCGTGAGCTTCGCAAGCGCGGCGATGTATTCCTCATCGACATATGCGGGAACGGGCAGAATGAGCGGGCTTTCCTCGTCGCCCTCAACGCCGAGAAGATCGGAGATCGCCATGATCTTTCCGACGACGGCCTCCGTCGCCTCGGGGGACATCTGCGCGCCGTCCTCCCCGTAGACCTTGTACCCGTTGTATTCTTTGGGATTGTGCGAAGCGGTGATCATGATCCCCGCCGCCGTCCCCAGCCTGCGGATGGCAAACGAGAGCATGGGTACGGGATGCACGCTGCCGAAGAGGTAGACCTTCACGCCGTTTGCCGCGAGCACGCCCGCCGCCGCCCGCGCAAAGACGCGGGAATTTCTGCGCGTGTCGTAGGAGATGACCACGCCGCGTTCCGCCGCCCTTTCCACGGTTTTGAGATAGTCTGCAAGCCCCTTCGTCGCGCGGCGGACGGTGTATACGTTCATCATGTTGATACCGTAGCCGATGATCCCGCGCATGCCCGCGGTCCCGAAGCGAAGTTCCGCGCCGAAGCGGTATTCCTTCTCCTTTTCGTTCACCCCTTCAAGCTCTCGGCGGGCTTCCTCCGAGAGGCGGGGATCGTTCATCCATGCTTTATAGATCTTGCGATAGTCCATATTTGCTCCGTAAAAAGGGCGCGGAAAACCCGCGCGCCTTCGATTTCAGTTTTTACGATCCTCCCCGTCCGTTTCGGCGATGTGGCCGTGGGAGAGGAAGTATTGTTTGCCCGCGTCGCGGTAGTAGTTGACGAACTGCATCACGATGAGGAAGAAGTAGCTGAGCGAGACGGTGATGATGAGGGAACTGCCCAGCGTGAGAAGTCCGCAGCCCACATTGACGATGAAGATGAGATAGGTTGAGATGAGATAGGCGGCGAACCTCCGCACAAAGTCCCCTTTGCCGCGCACGGACCGAAGGAACGCTTGGCGGATCGTCTTCCCCTCCGCGATCATCGAGGGCATCCATGCCGAGAAGAAGGTCAGTTTGAGCGCCTGCAAGCAGAGGATAAGCGTGAGGGAGAGCGAGAGCGAAAGGAGCACCGTAATGAGGCTCCAACGCATGAGCAGCGAGGGAATGTAGAAAAACAGCAGCACGCAGGCGAGCACCGAGAGGACGTCGTAAACGAACGTAATGGGAACGTATACGAGCTGATAGAGCGACCCCTGTCCGATATTTTTCACAAAGGAGGAGGAAAAGCTCGTCTTGGCGTCCAAGCTCATGCGATCGTTCACGACGCCGCCGAGGGCGAACATCGCGATGCCGTTGAGATAGCGCACGAGCAGGTACATGACGCAGACGCCGATGATGGAGCCGACGATGGAACCAGTCTGCGCGCCGAGGAGCTTTGCGAATGCCGAGAGCGCTTCGGTAATATCGTCCGGCAGCGTGCGAAGCCGCCCGTAATCCCCGTGAACGAGCGCGGTGAAGAAGTCGCCGACGAGAGATTTCAGCTCGCCAAGCTCCGCGCTCTCCATGATACTTCTAAGCCCCAACCGCAAAATGACGTAGGCGAGGCTGAAAAAGACAACGCCCGTGATCACGCGGAACAAGAGCAGCTTAAAGACATTGGAGAACTCGTCGATGGTGAGCCTTACGGAGTGTCTGAAACGCATTTAGTACCCCCTGTAACTTAACAAAAGATCCTCTCTGTCCAATTTATCCGTGCGGAAATAGACAGTCTCCATGCGCACGGAAAAGCTGGAGATCAACAGGCAGTAGAGGACGATGACGATCGGGCGGAACGCCGCTTCGGGAAGAAACGCCGCCGCGCCGACCACTACCATGCCCGAAAGGAAGGAGACGGAGAGCGAAAACAGAAGCTGCCAACGCACCCCCGTCATAAGGCGGTAGGAATAGACGAACGCCTCGTATGCGCCGAATCCCGTCACCTGCTTGCAGGGAAGCCACAAATAGAGCACCGTCGCGGCATAGAGAAGGGCGAACGTGACGAGAAGAAAGACGAGCGCCGAGAAGAAGTAGACGAGCGCGGTCGCCTGAAACTGCGCGATCACGAAGAGAAGCGCGGCAAGAATGACCGCCCAAAGCTCATAGAGCGCAAGGTAAGCGAGCGTTATGAGAAGAACGGGCAGGAGCAGGTTCCAGAACTCGCTGTAAAGCCCCGAGAGGGTGCGCTTGCCGATGCGCATGTGCTTTTCCACGAGCGCGAGAAGCAGGGTGACGAACACCACGATACAGACGAACGCGAGAAGATCGAAGATCCCGCCGAGCAAAGAGTCCACGCGGATCATGCTCCACACGCGGAAATAGTCGAGGAACCCCGTCCGCGGATCGCCCGTGCAGAACGCGCGGACAAAGACGTTGATCCCCGAATAATCGAGCGAGAGAGCGAGAAAAACCGCAGGCAACAACGCGAACGGCAGCACGAACCAAAAGTTCTTGAAGATGTATTTCCAATGTTCAAATAATGCGCGCATACTCTTCTTCCTCGGATCTATTCTATCGCAAAACGCTTGATCGTAAAGAATACCTCGCCGCTCCCCTCTTTTCCGCTCGCGCCCGAAACGGGGCGGGAAGAGACGGAAAAAGGGCATGAGTGCGGTGTACTGTCTATATTATATCAAAGTCTATTATAAATGTCAATGATTTCACGGCGGGCTTCGCAACACAAAAAAAGGGCGGCAGATAAGCCGCTCTTTCTTTTACCGAAGTTTACCGCCCGCCGTCCTTCCCCGAGCCGAGCCGCCTGACGAAGCGCGTCAGCCGCAGCGCGTTGGTCACCACAAACAGCGAGGAAAGGCTCATCGCGGCGGCGGCGATCATGGGGTTGAGGGAAACCCCCGCAAAGGCGAACGCGCCCGCCGCAAGGGGGATCCCGATGACGTTATAGAAGAACGCCCAAAAGAGATTTTGCTTGATGATACGCATCGTCTTTTTCGCAAGGCGCACGGCTTCGGGCGCGGCGGAAAGGTCGCCCTTGACGAGAACGACGTCCGCGCTCTCGATGGCGACGTCGGTGCCGTTTCCCATCGCTATGCCGATGTCCGCCTCTTTGAGGGCGGGCGCGTCGTTGATGCCGTCCCCCACCATAGCGACGTAGGCATTCCTGCGGCGGGCGTCGCGGGAGCGCTCCTTTGCCTCCTCGTTTTTGAAGCGCGCGCCGCGCACATAGTCGAGCTTTTCCTCGGGAAGAAGCTCGGCGCGCACGCAGTCCCCGTAGGGCGGAAGCCCCGCTTCCTTCGCGATATGCCTTGCCACCGCCTCGTTGTCCCCCGTGAGCATGATAGGAAGGCACCCAAGCGCGGTAAGCTCTTCGACGGCTTTTTTGCTCCCCTCTTTGAGGGTGTCGGCGAGGGCGAACAGCGCCAAGACGCGCTTTTCATCTGCAAGAAAGAGCACCGTCTTGCCCTCTTCGGAGAGGGTCTTATAGGTGGAAAGTTGCTCCTCGAACTTCACATTTTTCGCCTGCATCATGCGGGCGTTCCCGAGGTAAAATCTTTGCCCGTTGACGACGCCCGTAGCACCCATGCCCGTGATATAACGAACATCTTCGCCCGCTTCGCCCTCCTTGCAAAAAGCCGTGATACAGCTTGCGAGGGGATGGTTCAGCTTGATTTCGAGGGCGTAGGCGATGCGCTCGGCGTTCTCCCCGTAGCTTTCAAAAAAGACGACTTGGGGTCTCCCCTCGGTGAGCGTCGCGGTCTTATCGAGAAAGACTTCGTGCACCGTGGCAAGCTTTTGCAGCGCTTCCGCATTCTTGAAGAGGACGCCCGACGCCGCGCCCCGCCCCGTCGCCGCCATCACAGCGACAGGCGTCGCGAGACCCAGAGCGCAGGGGCAGGAAATGACGATGACGCTCACGCCGTAGTTGAACGCCTTGTAGAGATCGTGCGTCGCCAACATCCAGATGAGGAAGGTGAGAAGGGCAAGCCCCACGACGACGGGAACGAAGAACGCCGAGATCTTATCGGCGAGCTTTTGAATGGGCGCTTTGGAGGCGCCGGCCTCGCGCACCATGCGGATGATGCCCGAGAGCATGGTATCCTCCCCCACCTTTTCGGCGCGGATTTTGAGGTACCCGCTCGTGACGATGGAGGCGCTCACCGCCCTTTGACCCTTTCCAAGCTCTACGGGCAGGCTCTCGCCCGTCACGGCGGAGGTATCCGCAAACGCGCTCCCCGATTCGATCGTTCCGTCTACGGCGATGCTCTCGCCCTGCTTCACGATCACGAGATCTCCCACCTCTACCTCGGACATGGATACCTCGCATTCCGTCCCGTCGCGCTCGACCGTCACGACGTCGGGGGCGAGGGAGCGCAGTTTTTCCAGCTCTTTCCCCGTCCGCTTCTTGCTCTTATCCTCCAAGAATTTGCCGAGCGTCACGAGGGTGACGATCATCGCCGCCGATTCAAAGAATACGGTGTGCGTCGCAGGGTCGAGAGAAACCGTGACGAAGCTGTAAATAAAGGATACGGCCGCTCCCAACGAGACGAGGGTATCCATATTGGGGACGAGCTTGACCGCAGCCCGCACGCCGCTCACGAAGAAGGGATAGTTGACGGCGAGCACGGCAAAGGTGAGCGCGATCTGAAATCCGTAGTTCAGCCACCCGTGCGGCACGATCGAGGCGCTTATCATGTGCCCCATCGCAAGATACATCTCGGGAACGAGCAAAATGAGGGAGACGAGAAAGCGCGTAAAAAGCGACAGCCCCCTCTTCTTCTTTTCGGGGACTTTCCCATAGTCGTAGATCCCGTAGCCGAGGGAGCGAACTGCCGCCTCGATCCCCTCTTCGCTCGTAGCGGTCTCGTCGAATTCCGCTTCCATGCACTCCCCCATGAGCGAAACGTTGCACAGGGAAACGCCCGCGATCTTTCGCACGGTGCGTTCGATCCCTGCGGCGCACGCCGCGCACATCATGCCGGTCACGGAAAATTTCTTTTTCATGCAGCACCTCCGATGAAGGTTCTTAAAAGATCCCCGTCAGAATTTTCGGAAAAGGTCGGCAAGCTCGTCGAGGACGCTGAGATCGCCGTTTTGAATGTTCTCCACAAGGCAGCTGTGCACGTGCTCCTTGAACACCACGGCGGCAAGGCTCTTGACCGCCTTTTCAATGGCGGTGAGCTGGATGAGGACGTCGGTGCAATAGCAATCCTCCTCGATCATGCGCCGAATGCCGTTCATCTGCCCCGCGATACGGTTGATGCGCGCGATGAGCGCTCTCTTTTCGGAATCGCTCCGATGCTTCTTTTTTTCCGCACAGTTTTCCATCGTATGTTCTCCTATACCCAATAGGGTATATTCAGCATATACCTCCCGCGGGCATTTGTCAAGCGTTTTTTATCTTTTTCCGAAATTTTTTCCACCGCCCTGTATGCGCATGCGCGCACTTGTGCATATTATTATTTAGACATTTATCGAAATAATGTAAAAACTGTAAAAAATCAAAGAAAAAAGCCCGCAAAAGCGGGCTTTTTGCAATGTTATTTATTTAAGATGAAAGTTCTCTTTTCCGACGCCGCAGAGCGGGCAGACCCAATCCTTTGGAAGCTCTTCAAACGGGATATCCCCGTCGTACTCGTAGCCGCAGATGTCGCACACCCACACCGCCTTCTTCTTGGCGGGCGCGGCGGCGCGCTTTTCAAACATATCCTTGCCCATACCGCAGAGCGGGCAGACCCAATCCTCGGGAAGCTCCTCGAACGGAATATCCCCATCGTACTCATAGCCGCAGACGTTGCACACCCATTTCTCTTTCGCGCCGCCGTCGCTCTCCGCCTCTTCGATGAAGGTGGGGGCGTTGACGCTCGTCTTTCCCTTCAACACTTCGTGATAGTAGGCATACGTCATCGGCTTGCCCTTTTGGAGATGGTCGCAGTCGATGACCTCGCCGAGAAAGACGGTATGCGTGGAAGTCTCCCAGCGGTCCACCACCCTGCACGAGAGATAGGCGATGCCGCCGTCGGGAACGGGTAGCTTGCCGCGGACGGTGTAGCGAACGCCGTCGAACTTGTCGCGCTCGCGCGACGAGGTAAAGCCGAATCTTCCGATGAGCGAGGGGTCTGACTTCTCGCCGAGAACGGTGATCGCAAAGTACCCCGTCTCCTCGACGCACTTATGCGTATAATTCTTTTTGTTGATACTGACGGCGACGGTCGCGGGAGCGGAAGTCACCTGCATGGCGCTGTTGGCGACGCAGCCGACGGGCCTTCCCTCGTCCCACGAGGTGCAGATGTAGACGCCGTATGAAAGTTTGAAGAGTGCGGTCTCGTTCATAGCTCCTCCGAATCATGTTCCAAAGCCGAAAAGGTACGAAAAAGGCGGACGAATCGGTCCGCCTCGGCATTCGTGAAAAAATTACTTCTTTTCCGTTTCCTGCGCGATCACTTCTTTTCCGTCGTAATAGCCGCAGTTCTTGCACACTCTGTGCGCAACTTTGAGTTCGTGGCAATGCGGACACTCGACGAGCGTGGGCGCCGTAGCCTTGTAGTTCGCAAACCGCTTAGCCGTTCTGCTCTTCGATTGTTTACTTTTCGGTACTGCCATAATTACACCTCTTTTTCCGAATTTTTATGATATCCCGTCTGGCTCGCCGCAGCTTCCGCACAGATGCCGCGAAGGAAGCGCGAAGATGATCGCGTCGCGCAACATTTCGTCGAGTACAACAACGCCGTTCGTATATCCGTATTTCTCGCCGTCTCCCTTGCCGCGGACGAACACCGCCTCGACGTCGCCCGTGTAGCGCCGCTCGGCATGTTCGAGACACCGCGAACACGCGCCGGTCAAAGTAAACGAGATGGCACCCTCGATCTCCACCCCGTCTTCGAGGATCTCGTAGAAAAGCTCTGCATGCACAGGCCCCGAGAAACCGACGAACGGAATATCGAGAAGATCTGCCTCCGGCTCGAACTCAAATTCCAGCCTGCCCTCGAACTCCCTCCTTGCCGCAAGGCGCAGGACGTTGACTGTGGGGATCATTGACTTAAAAAGTATAGGCGATTTTCGCGTGTTTGTCAATCTTTTTTTGCATGTATTTCCAAGATTTTGCGAAATTTACAGGAGCGCCGCCGTCTCGCGCGCAATGACAAGCTCTTCGTTGGTGGGGATCACGAGGATCTTCACGCGGGAATGCTTCGCCGAGATATCGTGGATGCTCCCGTCGTTCTTTGCGGCGTTCTTCTCTTCGTCGAGCGCGATGCCGAACGCCTCCAAGCCCGCGAGGATGTCCCTTCTCACGACCGAAGTGTTCTCGCCGATGCCCGCCGTGAACACGATCGCGTCCAGTCCGCCGAGCGCCGCCATGTACGCGCCGAGATACTTCTTGCAGCTATAAGAGAACATGTCGAGGGCGAGCCGCGCGCGGTCGTTGCCCGCGTCCTTCGCCGCGACCAGATCGCGGAAGTCGGAAGAGACGCCCGAAACGCCCAAAACGCCGCACTTCTTGTTGAGATAGGCGAGGCCTTGCTCCATCGTCATGCCCTTCTTTTCGCAGAGGTAGTCGATGGCGGCGACGTCGATATCCCCGCTCCTCGTCCCCATCGGAACGCCCGCAAGCGGCGTGAAGCCCATCGAAGTATCGATGCAAACGCCGCCCTTCACCGCGGAGATGGAGGAACCGTTCCCGAGGTGGCAGGTCACGATCTTCAACTCGGAAAGATCGCGCCCGAGATATTTCGCCGCCTCTCCCGCGACGTATTTGTGCGACGTGCCGTGCGCGCCGTATCTCCTCACCTTATACTTCAAATAGTCGTCGTAATCGATGGCGTAGAGCTTGGCATAGTCGGGCATGGTCTGGTGGAACGAGGTGTCGAACACGAGCGCCATCTTTTTCCCGGGCATGACGGCGCGGCAGGCGTTCACGCCCAAAATGGCGGCGGGATTGTGGAGGGGGGCGAGATCCTTGATCTCGTCCATAAGCTCCATCGCCCGCTCGTCTACGAGCGTCGTCTCGGTGAACGCCTCGCCCGAGGCGACCACGCGGTGTCCGACGGCGTCGATCTCGTCCATCGAGGAGATGACGCCCGCCTCTTTATCCACGAGTTTTTCGAGCACGAGGGAGATGGCGTCGGTATGGGTGGGAAGATCGCGTTCCACGACGTATGTCTCGCCGTGCGCCTTATGGGTGAGCTTGCCGCCCTCGATCCCGATGCGTTCGCAGCCGCCTTTGGCGATGACCTCCTCCGTCTCCATGTTGATGAGCTGATATTTGAGGGAAGAACTCCCCGCGTTAATGACAAGAATTTTCATGATACACTGCCTTTTTGAGTTGATATTGCAATTCGGGAGCGCGGCGCAAAAGCGTCGCGCCCGCTTTTTGTTTTATGAATGAGCTTTCAAAGCTTTACGGACTTTTATTCCGCTTGAAGGGCGGTGATGGCGACCGCGCAGACGATATCCGAAGGCTTGCACCCGCGGGAAAGATCGTTCAAAGGTTTTGCGAAGCCCTGACAGATGGGGCCGATCGCCTGGAACCCGCCGAGGCGTTCGGCAATCTTGTAGCCGATATTTCCCGATTGCAGATCGGGGAAGATGAGCACGTTCGCATGCCCCGCGACGGGGGAAGCGGGCGCTTTGAGCGCGGCGACGGCGGGAACGAGCGCGGCGTCGAACTGCAATTCGCCGTCGAGTTTGAGGTCGGGCGCCAGCTCTTTGGCGATCTTCGTCGCCTCCTGCACGAGCGTCACAAGGTCATGCTTGGCGCTTCCCATCGTGGAGAAGGAGAGCATGGCGACGCGGGGATCCAGCCCTGCGATCTCCCTCGCGCTCTTCGCCGTGGCGATCGCGCACTCCGCCAGCCCTTCGGCGGTGTAGGTGGGATTCAGCCCGCAGTCGGCAAAGATCAGCATGCCGTCCTCGACGTATTGGTTGGAGCCGACCATGAGGTTGAAGCTGGAAACGGCCTTCACTCCGGGCGCCGTCTTGATGATTTGCAGCCCGGGGCGGAGCGTGTTCGCCGTCGAATGGCATGCGCCCGAGACAAGCCCGTCCACATCGCCGCTTTTCAGCATGAGCGCGCCGAAGAACGTCGCGTCCTTCGCCTGCTCTCTCGCCTGTTCCTCCGTCATGCCCTTGCTCTTTCTCAATTCATACAGAAGATTTGCATATTCTTCGAGCTTGGGGGAAGCCTCGGGGTCGACGATCTCGATCTTGGAAAGATCGACGTCGGGATTTCTTGCCGCGATCTCCTCTCTCTTGCCGAGCAGAACGATGCGGGCGATCCCGTCCTCCGCGATCTCCTCCGCCGCCTGCACGACGCGGGGATCTTCCCCCTCGCACAGAACGATCTTCTTGTTCTTGGCGGCCGCCTTCTTCTTGATGGTCTCGATCACGGTCCCCGTTTCGGCAATCTTTCTGCCGAGTTTTTTTACGGAATTGATAAATCCTGCCATAAATTTACTCCCGAACAGTTTATTTTTCCCTCCGATCCGTGTTATAATGGGGTCGGAAGAAATCTTTCGGCAACAGTATACACCTTCCGAAAAAAAAAGTAAAGAAAAACGGAGGAAAGATGAAAATTTGTGCCGTCATTTGCGAATACAATCCCCTCCACAACGGGCACATCTACCAGCTCGGCGAAATGCGCCGTCTGAGCGGCTGCGACGCGATCCTGTGCCTGATGAGCGGGAACTTCACCCAGCGGGGAGAGGCGGCGATATTCGATAAATATCTGCGCGCCGAACGCGCCGTAGAGTGCGGAGCCGACCTCGTTCTCGAACTTCCCGCCGCGTTTTCCGTGGCGCCCGCAGAGCTGTTCGCGCGCGGCGCGGTGCATATCCTCGCCTCCATTCCCGCCGTAACGACGCTTGCCTTCGGCTGCGAAAGCGGAACGGCGGAGAGTTTTCTCGGCGCCGCAAAGACCACGCTCTCCGAGGACAAGGCGTTCAAGACCGCCCTCAAAGAAAACATGAAGGACGGGACTTCCTACGTCAAGGCGCGCACCGACGCGATCCTTCGGCTCTATCCCGAGATCGACGAAAGCCTTCTCACTGCCCCGAACAATATGCTCGGCGTCGAATATTGCCGTTCTATCTTGGACATGGGTGCCTCATTTTCTCCCTTGCCCATTCTCCGCAGGGGCGCGGGGTACGCCGATACCGATCTTCACACGCAGTTCTCTTCGGCGTCTGCGCTGCGCGCCGTCATGCGGGATCCCTCCCTTTCGGAAAGGCGCGCCTTGAAGCGCAACCTTCCCCGCAACGTGTACGGCGACGTTTCCTCCCTTCGCAAACTGCCCTTTGAAGAGGCGGCTCTCTGCGCCCTGTTCTTGGCGGACAGCGACAGGATCGCCGAAACGCCGGACTGCGCCGAGGGGCTGGAAAACAGGATCTGCACCGTCGCGCGCACCAACCCGACGTATTCCGAACTGCTGCAAAAAACGGCGACAAAACGCTATACCGCTGCGCGCATCCGCCGCGTGATCGCGCAGAACTTCCTCGGCGTCCGCCTCAAAGACGTGAAGGAATTTCTCGATTCCCCCCTCTATTGCCGCGTGCTCGCCGTGAAGAAGTCGGGCGCGGAACAGCTTCTCTCAACGCTTGCGGAAGGAAAATTCCCCGCTCTTATACGGCGCGGCGACCTCGGTTTGATCAAAAAACAGGCGCGCGCCTGTTTCGACCTCGACCTGCGCGCGAACGCGCTATACAGCATGTTGAGCGGCACGGTCTGCGGCGACTTCGACACCCGCTTCGTCTGACCCCTTCCGCCCAACCGCCCTTGCCCACCCCTTTGAGGGGTGGGTGTCGCCTTTGGCGACGGAAGGGGTGTCATTCTAAAATCGTCATACTGAGCCGCCGAGGAACGAGGCGTGTCGAAGTATCACCGCAACAAAGGCTTCCCCTGTCTACGGGGGAAGCCGTCACGCTTGCGTGACTGATGAGGGAACCTGCCCCCGTTTACGGGGGCGGGTGGCACGGCGTAGCCGTGACAGGTGGGGGTTGACATATTCAGAATATGCTACAACATCGAATCGAACAAACACGGGCGCGGAAGGCAAAACTTCCGCGCCCTTTCCGCTTCTCATCGGAAATACAGAAAAGCTCCCCTCGTTTCCGAAAGGAGCTTTCCTGAGAGAATATGAAAAAATCTTGGAGAGTGATCAAATTATCGATTACGCGTCTATCATACCCCTTCTCTGTGAAAACTGTGTGAAGACGCAATTAAAAACATATAAAAAATCATAAAAATCTTCGCGCGATGGCGGCCGCCACGCGGATCCCGTCCGCCGCGGCAGACATGATCCCGCCCGCATAGCCGCAGCCCTCGCCGCACGGATAGACGTTTTCCGCGCCGACGGCTTCGAGATCTTCGCCCCGAAGGATCCTCACAGGGGAACTTGTGCGCGACTCCACGCCCGTGAGAAGGGCGTCCGCCCCGTCGAAGCCTTTGAGCCGTTTCGCCATATCGGGAATGGCGGCGCGGATACTCTCTTCGAGCACGGGGGGAAGGTAGGAAGAGACGGGCGCAAACGCCGTCCCGCAGGCATGGGTAGGCAGAACGCTGCCGAACTCCGTGCTTTCCCTCTTCGCGAGGAAGTCGCCGACGCGCTGCACGGGCGCCTTGTAGCCGCCTGCGGCGAGGAATGCGGCGCGCTCCATTTGGCGTTGCAGCGCCACGCCCGCGAGCGGGTGGTCGGAAGCGAAGTCCTGCCGTTTCACTTGCGCGACGATCGCCGCGTTCGCGTTTATGCCCTCGCGCGCATAGTTGCTCATGCCGTTGACCGCCACACCGCCCTCTTCGGAGGCAGCGAGAACGACGACACCGCCCGGACACATGCAGAAGGAGAACACGGCGCGCTCTGCCGCATGGGAGACCAATTTATAATCGGCGGGGGGAAGCAGCGGATAGCTCTCCCCGTATTGCGCGCGGGAGATGTCGCGCTGTAAGTGTTCGATGCGCACGCCCGCGGCGAACTCCTTCTGCTCCATCGAAAACCCGCTCGCAAGCAGCGTTTCAAACGTATCGCGCGCGCTGTGCCCTATGGCAAGCACGAGCGCGTCCGCCTCCTCGCGCACGCCGCCCGCCGTGAAAGCGCGCAGTTTCCCGCCCTGCAAATACACCTCTTCGAGACGGGTGGAAAAGCGGATCGTACCACCATGTCCGAGGATATACCTTCTGATATTCGCGACAACACGCTTTAAGTTATCGCTCCCGATGTGCGGTTTCGAGAGATATTCCACCTCTTCGGGCGCGCCGAAGCGCACGAATTTTCGGAGAACTTCGCGGTTGAGCGGCGAGTTCGTCTGGGTGTTGAGCTTGCCGTCGGAAAACGTTCCCGCGCCCCCTTCTCCGAATTGGACGTTGCTCTCGGGATCGAGCACGCGCGTTTGATGAAACCGCTCGACGTCCTTCTCCCGCTCTTCCACCGGTCTGCCCCGTTCGACGATCGTCGGAACGATGCCGTGATCGAGGAGCCGAAGGGCGCAGAACAGCCCCGCGGGGCCTGCTCCCGCGATCACGACGCGGGGCGAAGCCTTCGAGATCTTCTCGAATGCGAATTCTTCGGGGTGCTCCGCCTTCGAGGAACACGCGAGGGTGTAGACCCAGCGGATCTTGCTCTTATCGCGGGCGTCGAGCGACTTTTTGAGAATGCGGAAATATTTCACGGGCGCACGCAGTTTGCGCGCGCACAGATCAAGCAGCCGCTCCTCCCCTTCCCCGGGCAGGAGCGAAGCGTTCAGCGTCAGCATTTCAACACCCCTTCCGCGGCGAGAAAGGCAGAGGTGAACGCCCATTGCAGGTTATATCCCCCGCATTCGCCGTCTACATTGAGGATCTCGCCCGCGAAGAACAGCCCCCTGCGGAAGCGGCTTCCGAGATCTTCGTCCGTCTCCCCGAGGGGGATCCCCCCCTTCGTGACCTGCGCTTCACCGAATCCGCAGTCCCCCGTGACGGGAAGCGTGAACCGCTTGATCGCCGCCGCCCGCCTTTCCTCGGGCAAGCGCTCTATCGCCCGCCCGATCCCGTTCGGAACAACGCACAGTAGGCCATGCTCGGCAACGACCTGTTTCAGCCTCTCCTCCGAGACGTCGGGAAGCATGTCTATCTCCAAACTATCGCCCGCTTTCACAAAGGAAGAGGCGCGGAATACAAGATCGCCCGAGACGCCGTTTTCGGTAAAAAGCACATCGCCGCGCCCCGCGAAGATCTCCTTCCCCCCGCGCAGAACACGCATGGAGCCGTCGATGCGGATCCCTTTCAGCCCGCGAACGCGCGCGGGATCGCATTTCAGCCGCACGAGGGCGGGCGAAAGCGGCGTGACGGTATGCCCGAACCGCTGCGCAAGGGCATAGGCGCTGCCGTCAGTGCCGAAGGCGGGCGCTGCCCTTCCCCCCGCGCACAGAACGACTGCGTCGAAGGACATATGCGGCTCGGCGCGATCGAGGCGGAATTTCCCGTCGTATGAGAGTTCCTTCACCTGCGCGCCCAAACATATGCCCACGCCCAACCGTTCCAACTCCCTGCGGAAGAGATCGGTGACGGCGGAAGCCTGCCTTCCCGCGGGATAGACGCGCCCCCTTGCGTCGGGCAGGAAGATCCCGCCCATCGACTGCAAGAACTCCACCGTCTCCCGCGCGCCGAACCGTTTGAGCGCAAAAGCGAGCTTCTCCCTGTCGTCCGTGAAGAAGTGCGCCTCGCTCATCGCCGTATTCGTCACGTTGCCCTGCCCGTTCCCGGTGGCGGAAAGTTTCCTCCCGAGACGCGCGCCGCGTTCAAAGACGACAACGTTTTCGCCTGCTCTCGCGAGGTGCACGGCGCATGCCATGCCCGCGGCTCCCCCGCCGATGATCGCTGTTTTTTTCATATTCTTATGATATCGCAATCAAAAAAATTTGTCAATGGATTGACATGCGCCGAATTTCATGATAGAATAGAAATAAGGAGTTTATTTATGAGCAATCTTATTTTGATTGATGTATGGACTTACTTGAAGGAAAACATCATTCTCGTTGCGATCCTCGCCGTGATCCTTGCGGTGATCATCGCATTGCTTATCGCCATCATCGTGCTCTCCGTGAAGGGAAAGAAACGCCGTGCGGAGGAGGAAGCGGCAAAGAACGCGGCGGCTTCCGCCGAACCGATCGAACCCGCTCTTCCCGCCGAAACGCTCGAGGAGGCGCCCGCAGAGCCTGCCGAAGCGCCCGCAGCTCTCGTCGAAGAAACCGCAGAAGAACCCGCCGAAGCGCCCGCAGTCGTCGAGGAGACGCCCGCCGAACCCGTGGAAGAGACGGTCGAAGAGCAAGTAGAGGCGCCCGAGTCGCCTACGGAAGTACGGGAGGAAAGGGCAGAAGAAGCGCTCGTAGCAGTCCCCGAAGAGACGCCCGCCGAACCCGTGGAAGAGGCGGAGGAAACGCCCGAAGAGAAAGAACAAGCGGAAGAACCCGCGCCCGTCGCGGCAGTAGATATCGAAAAGGAGGAGACACCCATGAAAAAACAAGAAAAGGAGCCTGCCAAGAAGCCGCTCGTTTTCAAACCTTCGTCCGCAAAGAAAGAAGCTCCCAAGCAGGAACCCGTCAAATCGGAGCCTGTGAAAGCGGAGCCGGTCAAATCGGAGCCGACGAAAAAACCCGATCCCGCTCTTGATCCCGCAAAGAAGACCGCATCCGGCGCGGTCGGAAAATGGGTGATCGCCGAAGATCGCGGCAGATTCGGCTTCAAACTTCTCGCTTCCAACGGCGAGATCATGCTCGAAAGCAGCGTCCCCTACTCCTCGCTTTCCAGCGCAAAGTCGGGGATCAAGACGTATCAAGACAATATCTCCGCAGGAAGATTGAGCATTTCCGCGACCAAGAAGGGCACTTTCTTCGTCCAGGTCCTCAATGCGCGCGGCGGCTTGCTTGCGACGAGCGCCGATTATAAGACGCGCTCCTCCTGCGAGAACGCGATGGAATCCATCAAGCGGTGGGCTTCCACGACCGTGGTCGTCGTAGACGACGGGGAATGATCGAAAAAGACGAATGCGCGGCGAACGCCGCGCATTTTTTTTAATTCAAAGGATCCTTGATCTCGCGCGAGGCAAGAATGCACGAAAAGATCTCCGCAAGGGGATCCGTCTCCGCCTCCTCCAATCTTCCGCTGTCCGCAAGCGCGGTGAGGGCGGGATCGACGGGGATCCGCGCAACGGCGGGGATCGCATACTTTTCCGCAAGCTCCGCCGCCTTGCTCCTGCCGAACAGCTCATGCCGCTTGCCGCAATCGGGGCAGGCAAAATAGCTCATATTCTCCGCGATGCCGAGCACGGGCACGTTCATCATGCGCGCCATGTTCACGTTCTTCTTCACGATCATCTCCACAAGCTCCTGCGGCGTGGTGATGATCACGGCGCCCGAGAGCGGGATGCTCTGAAAGACGGAGAGCGGCACGTCCCCCGTTCCGGGCGGCATGTCGATGAACATGATGTCGATATCCCCCCAGACGACGTCCGTCCAGAACTGCAACGCCGCGCCCGCGATGAGCGCGCCCCGCCAGACGACGGGATCGTCCTCATGCTCCAAAAGATTGTTCATGGAGATCATTTTAATGCCGCTTTTCGACGTCACGGGGAGGATATTCCCGTCCGTGCCCGAAGCGAGTTCGTGCACGCCGAACCCCCGCGGAATGGAAGGCCCCGTGATATCCGCGTCGAGAATGGCGGTTTTCAGCCCCATCGCCTGCGCGCGCACCGCGAGAAGAGAGGTGACGAGGGACTTCCCCACGCCCCCCTTTCCGCTCGTGACCGCCACAACGCGGCGGATCTTCGAGTTCTTGTGAGGCGGCTTGATGAAGGACGTCTTGGCGCGGGAACCGCATGCGCTTGCGCACGTCCCGCAGTCGTGGGTGCAATTTGCCATATCGTTTTCTCCTTCCCCGCCCTGCCCCTCGAAAGAAGCGGACGGCGGGACGGCACATGTTATTCGTATCCCTCTTATTGTACCACGTTTTGCCCGCGATTACAACGATTTCCCGCAAATCGGCGCAATTTCTTGCGCGCACGGAAGGCGAAGAGCCGTTTGCGCGGCTTTGGAGCGCAGAAAGGACTTCGCCGTAAAATTCCGCCCGAAATCGCTTGCAAATTTTCCCGCTTTGTGGTATCCTGTTTGTGCTGTGATAGGTGGGGAGTTAGCGGTGCCCTGTATCTGCAATCCGCTATAGCAGAGCCGAACGCTTTTCTCGGTGCAGTCTATGGAAGGCCGCACACGGTAAGGAATGTTGATCACAAGGTCTCATGCAACGTGCGCCCGCGAACCGTGTCAGGGTAGGGATACAGCAGCACTAAACGGTGCCGCGCGTGTGCCATGAGGGAGCTTTGTCGGAGTCACCTGCCGTGTTTCCGCTTCGGTGGGCTGCAACAAAAAAAGCCCTCACAGTTTTTTTATACGCAAATTGCCGCCGCGAATCTCGCGGCGGCAATCTGTTCTCATCTTCATACTGTATCTGTTACAATTCTCTCAAAGACGATCTCAGCCGATCGAAGCGGGACGGTTCACCGTGGTCGTTCCGAAAGCGGAGAACTTGACGGTCTCGGTCGAGGTGACTTTGAGGCCCTCCATTGTAGCGCTCACATTCGACTTCACCTCGGAGAGCCTGCCGTCTTTCACATAGAATTTCAGCTCTGCGCTAACGCCCGAACCGCCGTAGTAGCCGAGCACGTCCCCGATGTAGGTTTCGAGGAATGCCTCCTGGATCTTGAAGCCGTAGCTCGTCTTTTCAAAATAGCTGTAATCGATCTTGGGAATGCAGAGCGTTGCGAAGCTCTCCATATCGATGACGCCGTATTGGGCAAAACTTCCCGCGGGGGCCTCCGCATAGGTCGTGCCGTCCGTGCTGAGCCATGCCTTGAAGCTCTCTCCATCCTCAAAATATCCGTAAATATTGGTATATTCGATGGACATGGACGAGTTCATATCGGGGATCTTCATTTGAAGGGTCGCCTTGTCGTTCGCGCACAGAATGCTGTATTCGATGGTCATGGTAATGCCCATGCTGGTGGACTTGGCGGTGTATTTCTGCGTGCAGTTCACATACTTCGCGGGATCGAGCACGTCCTCAAAGTAGCTGCGGGTCAGCACGTCGCCGTTCTCGGCTTTGGGAACGTAGTAACGGAATTCGGTGACCGTCGTCCCCGCAGGGGAGATCTCGATCACGTACACGGTGAATACGAATACGTCGTCCCCCGTTTCCGCCGCAAGCGACAGCGCGTTCGAGGTGATCCTCGTATAAGAAACTTCGACGATCTTTGCGGAAACGATGGTATCGCCCTCGGCAAGCGCGTCGCCCGTATCCAACGCCGCGACTTCCTCCGTTGTCAGCTCGCCCACTTCTTGGATATCTTGAAGTTCCGCTTGAACTGCGTCGCCCGAGATCTCGTTATCGAGGAACGCCTCAACCGCGCTCTCCTGCGATTCGTAGCTGTCGTTGGAGATCGCGCCCTCGAACGTATCTACATTCCCGGAAGTTCCGCAGGCTGCAAACCCGATCGCCATGACAGCGGTAAGCAGCGTTGCGATGGCAAATTTCGCCAATTTTTTCATCTTCTGCTCCTTTGCGGCGTCCTTTTAAGCCGCACTTTCGTATTTTTGTAGCTACTATTATACCCCCCCCCTATCGGACTTGTCAAGTGAATGAAAAAGAATTGCGGAAATTTTTCCCGCCGAAGGGGTTTATACGACGATGATCTTTCTGACCGTTCCGTCTCCGAAATTGATAACGATCGTGTTCCCCTCTTTCACGGGCATTCCCACGATATCGTCTTTGAGTTCCGCCATCAAAAGCGCCAAAAGCTCCGAAACACTCATCATATTTTCCTCCTCGTAAATTTAGTAGTATTTTATCCGACTTTATAGGATTTGTCAAGCAAAAGTAAGATTTATTTTATAATAATTTCGGAGGGAAACGATGAAACCGTTAAAAGATAAGATCAGCATTACGATAGATTCCGACCTTTTGAAGGAACTTAAAATTCAAGCGGAAAAGGACGACCGCTCCCTTTCGCAATTCATCAATCTTATTCTGCGAAAATATATCGAATCGGAAAAGGAAGATTGAAACAAGTTTGCGCCGCGGCTTTCGCCGCGGCATTTTTTTATTACTCCATGAGACCTGCCCCCTTTTAAGGGGGCGGGTGGCACGGCTTCGCCGTACCAGGTGGGGGAAAACCCTTGTCGCCCTTGCAAGGGGAGATGTCACGAAGTGACAGAGGGGTTACAACCCTTTCCCCCGCTTACGCGGGTACTTTCCCTAAAAGGGACAGCGAGGAATCCTCCTATCGGCTCATGTAGCCATAACCGCGCATGAGAGCGCATTGCCCCATAACATGTCCGAAAGAGACAGAAAAAAGTCGGCTGTTCAGCCGACTTTTTTCGATATCGGATTTACTTCATGAATGCCAAGAATGCCTTGTAGTTGCTGTACAGATCGGCTTTGGAGACGACTTCCCACGGCGCGTGCATGGAGATGACGGGCACGCCGAGATCCACCGTATCGATATTGAGCTGGGCGATGAACTTCGCAACGGTGCCGCCGCCGCCCACGTCTACCTTGCCGAGTTCGGCGGTCTGCCAAATGACGCCTTCCTCGGCGAACATTTTGCGCACTTCGCCCACGAATTCCGCGCTCGCGTCGTTGCTGCCGCTCTTGCCCCGCGCGCCCGTGAACTTGCACATCGCCGTCCCGCAGGACAAGATCGCGCTGTTCATCTTCTCGTACACGCCCGCGAAGTTGGGATCGTATGCCGCCGTCACGTCGGAGGAGAGGCACTTGGAATGGGCGCGCACCTTGCGGAAATTGGCGCCGAGGGAGAGGGAGATCTCCTCCATGAGATCCTCGTAGACCTTGCATTGAATGCCCGTGGTGCCCTCGCTCCCGATCTCCTCTTTATCGACGAGCATGGCGAGCACGGTATGCTCGCTCTCGTTATCGAGAACGGCCGTGAGCGCGGGATAGGCGCACACCCTGTCGTCGTGCCCGTATGCGCCGATGAGCGCCCTGTCGAACCCGACGTCGCGCGCGGCAAACGCGGGAACGGCGGAAAGCTCGGCGGAGAGGAAGTCCTCCTCCGTGACGCCGTACGCCTTGTAGAGCGCGGAAAGCACGTTGAGCTTGATCTTCTCCGAGGCGTCCTCGTCGTCGTAAGGCATGCCGCCCACGAGCACGTTGAGCTGTTCGCCGTCGATGATCTTATTGGCGTGGCCGCTCATCTGTTCCTGCCCGAGGTGGGGCAGAAGGTCGTTGATGTAGAACACGGGGTCCTTGACGTTTTCGCCCACCCTGATCTCCACCTTCGTGCCGTCCTTTTTTATGATGACGCCGTGAAGGGCGAGCGGGATCGCCGTCCATTGGTATTTCTTGATCCCGCCGTAGTAGTGCGTTTTCAAAAACGCCATGCCGCTGTCCTCGTAGAGCGGGTTCTGCTTGATGTCGATGCGGGGCGCGTCGATGTGGGAGGCGATCAGGCGAATGCCGTCCTCCTCCAAATTCTTGACGCCCACGCGGAACACGACGACGCTCTTGCCGCGGTTGACGAAATATTTTTTATCGCCCGCATGGAGCGCGTCGCCGAATTTATATTCGGTGAAGCCCTTCGCCTGCGCCGCGCTCACGGCAAAGTCGCATGCCTCGCGCTCCGTCTTGGCAGCGTCGAGGAACGCCATATAGCCCTTCGCATAGTCGAAGATCGCCTTCTTCTCCGCTTGATCGGCGCTCTCGTAGTAATTTTTCTTCTTATAGGACAGTTCCTTTTGAAGCTGCTGCCCTTTGCTCTTTTTATCCGACATAATGCCCTCCCAATGTTTTCCAACGTATTATAGCATGAACGGCGGAAAAATGCAAATCATTCTCCGCAAATTATAGGAGGAGCACGCGGTCGATCTGCGCCGCGCTCGCATGGGGAAGCAATTTCGCGAGATGTGCCGAAAGCAGGGAATACGACTGCCGCGGCGTGTTGCGATAGACGCGGGAAGTGAACTCTTCCCCGAAAAACGCCTCGGGCGTGGTGTATTCGGCAAGCCCCCAGCCGTAGGGTTTGCCGCGGCGGTCGAGCGGATAGACGAAATCCTTGATGTTGACGTACCCGCTCATCTGCAAGTGCGTGAGCGTCGCGTCGAATCCCCTCTTCGCCTCCTCGGAGAAACAAACGCGCGCTTTCAGCGTCTTGGAGACAAGGGAAGGCTCCTTCCACAGCACCTGCATGACGGGGACGTCTCGGCGGCGCGCAAGCCCTTCGTCCATGCGTGCGTCGAAGTCGTATCCGTCGCGGCGCAGGTTGGCGAAATCTGGGAACAGCTCGCGCGATATGTATGCCGCCTTTCCGCGGTAAAACTTGCCGTATGCACAGCCGCTCATGCGGATCGCGGGGCCTTTCCAATCCCATGCCGCCCAATCGTCGCCGCTATCCCACCAACATTCGGGCGGCGTGTGCTCTTCGAGGGAAAACCCCTCGATCTCCCCCTTGAAAAAGGGCAGAAACCCCACCTCGCCGATCAGCTCGGCGAGTTCCTCCGCGCTTCGTACTTCTTTCATCGCGATCCTCTCTTGCTCAAAAACATTTTTCGCTGCGATTCTTTTTGCAGTCCTCGATCTTGCCGCAGCGGTAACAAAGCTCGTTTTCGCACGCCCTGCCCTCCGCAAAATCGACGAGGTTCTTCACCGTCGTCTCCGCAATGTTGGAGAGCGCCTCCTCGGTCAAAAACGCCTGATGGGAGGTGACGATGACGTTGGGCATGGAGATGAGCCTCGCGAGCACGTCGTCCTCGACGATATGCCCCGAGAAATCGCGGAAGAAGAGGTCGGATTCCTCCTCATAGACGTCGAGACACGCCGCGCCGACGATACGCCGCTTGATGCCGTCGATGAGCGCCTCCGCGTCGATGAGCGCTCCCCGCGAAGTGTTGAGCACGATGACGCCCTTCTTCATGCGCCCGATCGCTTCTCTGCCGATGAGGTGGTGCGTCTCTTCCGTCAGCGGACAGTGCAGGGAGATGACGTCGCTGCGGGCGAACAATTCGTCGAGCGAGACGTAACTGCAACCCTCGATTTGGGCGGGAAATTTGTCATATGCGAGCACGCGCATGCCGAATCCCTTGCAGATCTCGATGAAGATCCTGCCGATCTTCCCCGTCCCCACGACGCCCACCGTCTTGCCGTGCAGATCGAACCCCGTCAGCCCCGAAAGCGAGAAGTTGAAGTCCCTCGTCCTGTTATACGCCTTGTGGATACGGCGCACCGAGGTGAGCAGAAGCGCCATCGTGTGCTCGGCGACGGCATAGGGCGAATAGGCGGGTACGCGAAAGACGTGGATCTTGCCGAAACAGTGCTCCACGGCGACATTGTTGTAGCCCGCACAGCGCAGCGCGATCGCGCGAACGCCGTAGGAATACAGCTTGTCCACGACGGCGGCGTTCACGTCGTCGTTCACGAACACGCACACGCCGTCGAAGCCGCGCGCAAGCTCGGCGGTATCCTCCCCTAACCTCGTCTCGAAAAATTTGAACTCTATATCGGCGCGCGCTCCCTCGCGGACGAAAGAGGGCTTGTCGTAATCTTTTGCGTCGAAAAATGCGATCTTCATCATGTTCTCCCTTTCTCACATCATGCCCGTTTGAACGTTCTCTATACGCGCAAAGCGGCGATGAAAGAGAAAAGGCAGGGAATCGCCCTGCCTGCTCTTTCTTCTTTCTTTATACCAATTCGATAACGGCGGATTCCGCACCGTCGCCGCGGCGCTGCCCGAGAAGATAGATCCTCGTGTACCCGCCGCCCTGACCAAGCTCTTCCTTGCGAGCCGCGTACTTGGGCGCGATCTCGTTGAACAGCTTCTCCATGAGCGGGTGCTGAACCTTCCCGACGCGCTTGCGATAATCGCCCTTCTTCTCGTTGAAGTCCTTGATCTCTTGAAGATCGTAGGTCTTTGCCATGATCGCGCGGCGCGCGGCGAGCTTCTTGGGGCCGTCTTTGATGGAGGTCGTCTTGATCTCCTTGCCCTTCTTGTCCTTCGCGATGACGTCGATCTCCACGACGTCCTCGTAGGTGTTGATCGCCTTTGTGATGAGCTTCTCGACGTAGGGTTGGAGTTCCTTCGCGCGAGACGCCGTTGTTTCGATTTTTCCGTACCACAGAAGTTGGGAAGCCTGATTCCTCAAAATGGCAAGCCTTTCCTTCGTGGGTCTACCCAATTTACCCGGCATGATTTAATCCTCCTTTTTTTCAAGCGAAAGACCGTACGCTTCCAGCTTCTGAATGACTTCGTCGAGAGATTTCTTGCCGAGGTTTCTCACCTTGAGCATGTCCTCCTCCGTCTTTCTGATGAGGTCTTCCACGGTGTGAATGTTGGCTCTCTTCAAGCAGTTGTAGGAGCGGACGGAGAAGTCCATATCCTCAATCTTCATGGAGAGAATCTGTTGCTGTTTGTCGTCGTCCGTCTTGACGAGGATATCCATATCCTTGATGGTATCCGAGAGGTTGACGAACAGATTGATGTGATCCTGCATGATCTTCGCGGCAAGCGATATGATCTCCTTGCCCGAAAACGTTCCGTCCGTCCAGACCTCGATGGTGAGACGGTCGTAGTCAATATTCTGCCCGACGCGGGCGGATTCGACGTTATAGTTGACCTTCTTGACGGGGGTATAGATGGAGTCGATGGGGATATAGTCGAGCTGAGGCTGCTTGTTATCCTTCGCGGGATGATAGCCCCTGCCGCGCCCGATGGTGATCTCCATATCGATCTTGCCGCCCTCGTCGATGGTGCAAATATACTGGTCGGAATTGATGATCTCGACTTCCGCGTCCTGCGAGATATCCGCAGCCGTGACGTGCGCAGGCCCTTCCTTAACAAGACGGAGCGTCTTGGTGTAATCTTTATCCGTCACCCTCGTTTTGATCGCGAGGAGTTTGAGGTTTAAGATGATTTCGGTAACGTCTTCCTTCACTCCCGGGATGGCGCAGAACTCGTGCTTCACGGTCCCGTCCATAAATCTGATCCCTTGCGCGGCAGCGCCGGGAAGCGCCGACAGCAAAATCCTTCTCAGACAGTTGCCTATCGTAAGACCGAACCCTTTTTCGAGCGGCTCCACAACGACTTTCGCATAGCTTCTGTCGTCGCTCTCCGTGACCTCGATCTTGGGCATATCCATTTCGATCATATTGTTCCCTCCTTTTTGATATAGATTACTTGGAGTACAACTCGACGATCATATGCTCTGCAATCTGACTATCGACGTCCTCTCTGGTCGGAAGCGCCAAAACCTTTCCTTCGAGCTTTTCGGGATCGAATTCCAACCACTTGACGAGGTTGCCGATCTTCGCGCCCTTGAGCTGCTCGAAGAATTTGTTGTTCTTTCTGTTCTCCTTGACGGCGATCACATCGCCCACCTTCACGATGTAGGAGGGAACGGTGACCGTCCTTCCGTTGACGGTGAGGTGCGCATGGTTGACGATCTGCCGAGCCTGCGTGCGCGAAACGCCGATGCCCATACGGAACACAACGTTATCCAATCTGCGCTCCAAGAGCGAGAGCATGTTCTCGCCCGTGATGCCCTTCATGCGCTCCGCGATCTCGTAGTACCTGCGGAACTGCCCTTCCTGCACGCCGTAGATGCGCTTCGTCTTTTGCTTCTCGCGAAGCTGTAAGCCGTATTCGGAGACCTTCTTCCTCATTGCCGAGGGCGCCTTCCCGGGAGCCGTGGGCCTCTTGTTGAAGGGACACTTGTCCAGATAGCACTTATCTCCTTTGAGGAAGAGCTTGCCGCCCTCCCTTCTGCAAAGTTTGCATTTTGCGTCTCTGTAAACTGCCATCGTCTCTCCTCCTTATACTCTTCTGCGCTTGGGCGGACGGCATCCGTTGTGCGCGATGGGGGAAACGTCGGAAATGAGCGTGACCTCCAAATCACAGTTCGCAAGGGCGCGAATCGCCGATTCTCTTCCCGCGCCGGGGCCTTTCACATACACCTCGACGGAGCGAAGCCCGTGCTCTTTTGCAGCCTTCGCCGCCGTCTCCGCAGCCATCTGCGCTGCGAACGGGGTGCCCTTCCTCGAACCGCGGTAGCCGAGCGAACCTGCGCTCGACCACGAGATCGCATTGCCGCTCATATCCGTGATGGTGACGAGCGTATTGTTGAAGGTGGACTGAATGTGTACCTGTCCCTTGTCTACTTTTTTCAGTTCTTTCCGCTTGCGCGAAACGACCGTTCTTTTTTGTGCTGCCATTTTCCGCTCTCCTTACTTCTTCTTGTTCGCGACCGTGCGGCGGGGACCCTTCCGCGTCCTCGCGTTGCGCTTGGTGCTCTGCCCGCGGACGGGAAGCCCCTTTCTGTGACGCACACCGCGATAGCATCCGATCTCCATCAGACGCTTGATGTTGAGGCTGACCTGCCCCCGAAGTTCACCTTCGACCGTAAGGTTATGGTCGATATATTCTCTTAATTTGGATACGTCGTTCTCGTTGAGATCCTTGACGCGCGTATCGGGATCGATACCCGTGGCTGCGAGGATCTGCTTCGACGTCGTAAGACCGATCCCATAGATGTAGGTGAGACCGATCTCGACCCGCTTCTCTCTCGGTAAATCCACACCGGCAATACGTGCCATGTACTTTGTAACCTCCGTGTTTTTTAGGTTTGATGATTTATTTTGTCCTCTCCCGCGGGGAGGCAGTGGAAAATGCGCTCCGCGTCGGGCGGTCGTTTTCGATTTTTTTCGGCGTTCGCAGAAGCCATGCGCAACATTCTTTTAAGCGCATAATAAGCCGACTTTCCGCAATGTTTTATGCGGAAATTCAGCTTCTCTCATGCGATTCTCGCGATTTTTCTTAAAATCGCGGGAACTATTATACCACGCCGAACAAATTCTGTCAACTGATTTTAGCCCTGTCTTTGCTTGTGGCTCTTGTTTTTGGAACAAATTACCATGACTTTGCCGTTTCTTTTGATCACCTTGCACTTGTCGCACATAGGCTTAACGGAAGGACGTACTTTCATATCGAATACCTCAATGTTGTTATTTTTCTCGCTCCCTGCCCGATGAAACAAACGGACAGGGAAGTTCATGCGTCAACGCTTGTTTTTTCGACGAAGATCTTCGCCGAACCCCGCTTCTCTTTCACCCCATTTGCCGAACCCTTTCGGCTTCTTGTCTTTGAGGACAATTCGGCTCGCGGGCGACGGGGCTTTGAGATGTAGAAGGCTAACCCCTCACGAAATTTTGTTTTGCAGTGTTGGGACTTCGTTTGAGGGGATTCTCTCACCCCCGTTGGGGGTTCGGAATGACACGGTTCCCCAAAGCAAAACAAAATTTGTGAACCTTCTGTCAGTTTTTACTTCTCCAAGTTATCCGCCCCTTTGTAAGATCGTAGGGGCTCATTTCGAGCTTCACCGCGTCGCCTTCGATGATACGGATATAATTCATTCTCAACTTCCCCGAGATGTACGCCGTGATCACGTGTCCATTGGAGAGTTTTACCTTGAATGTCGCGTTGGGAAGCGCCTCGATGACCCTGCCCTCCGCTTCGATTACGTCGTCTTTCGACATAGTTCCTCCTCGTCCACCTATAAGGTGAGAATCTCCGCGCCGTCTTCGCGGATCACGACGGTGTTCTCATAGTGCGCGGCGCACTTTCCGTCCAGCGTGACGGCCGTCCAACCGTCGTCCAACACGCGCACGCGCCAGCCGCCCGCCGCGATCATGGGTTCGATACAGATGACCGCGCCCGCGGGGAGGCGGATGCCCGTGCCCCTTCTTCCGTAGTTGGGAACGGAGGGATCCTCGTGCATTTCCCTGCCGATGCCGTGCCCCGTGTAGGCGCGGATCACGGAGAAACCGTTCGATTCCGCATGTTTTTGCACGCGGTACCCGATATCCATGAGCGGCGTGCCCGCTCTCAGATCCTCGATCCCCTTGAAGAAGCACTCCTCCGTCACGCGGACGAGCTTCTCGTTCTCCGGGGTCGTCCGCCCGATGATAAACGTCCGCGCGCCGTCCCCGTGGAACCCGTTCTTATAGGCGCAGAGGTCAACGCTCACAATGTCGCCCTCTTTGAGAACGCGATCGCCCGGAATCCCGTGCACGACCGTCTCGTTGACGGAGACGCACGCGGAGGCGGGATAGCCGTAGTACCCGAGGCAGCTCGGCTCCGCGCCGCTTGCCTTGATGAAGTTGTAGACGAGCGAGTCCACTTCGCGGGTGGTCATGCCCGCGCCGATGCGCTGTCCGACGAAGACGAGGCAATCGCGCACGATCGCGCACGGTTCGCGGAGCAGTGCGATCTCTTCCGGACTTTTGATATGCAGCATGTTACTTGTTGAAAGCGTCGAGCGCCGTCTTGATCTCGTCGAACAAAACCTCGGCGGGAGCCTCGGTGCCCGTGAAGTTCAGAATGACGCCCTTCTTCGTGTAGTAATCGATGAGGGGAGCGGTCTGCTCGTTGTAAACGGCGAGGCGGCTCGCCACGGTCTCGGGATTGTCGTCCTTTCTCCGATAAAGCTCTCCGCCGCAGCGGGAACAGACCGTCGCGCCGCCCAGCGTGGAGACGTGATAGCTCTCGCCGCACTCCTTGCACACTCTTCTCCCGCAGATACGGTCGAGGAGCAGGGCATGGTCGATGTTGATGTTCACAACGCCGTCGATCTTCGCGAATCCGTCGAGCGCTTCCGCCTGCGCCAGATTGCGGGGGAACCCGTCGAGCAGAAATCCCTTTGCGGCGTCGTCCCAAGTAAGGCGATCCTTGACGATGGCGATGGTCACTTCGTCGGGAACGAGCGCGCCCCTATCGAGGTACGATTTGGCGAGCAGCCCGATCTCGGTGGCATTCTTGATATTCGCGCGGAAGATATCCCCCGTGGAAATGTGAACGATGCCGTAACGATCGGAGATCTTTGTCGCCTGCGTTCCCTTGCCTGCGCCGGGAGCGCCGAGAAGGATCAAATTCATATAACCTCCCCCTTCGCAAAAAACCTTTTCCTGCGGAAACTCTTTTGCGAGGAATGTAACGCGTTTCGTTTTGCGATGTTCGGACTTCGTATCAGGGGATTCTCTCGACCCCTACGGGGTCTCGGAATGACACGGTAGCCCGCTCGCAAAACAAAATTTGTGAACTCATTTCCCGATTCTTGCCTTAGGCGGAATTCACTTCCGCCGTGGGCGACCCAATTTGGCAAGCCCTGTTGCCTTACTGTCTTTGAGAACAACCAAGTCCAGCGGGCGACGGGGTTGAGAGATGTAGTAGGCTAACCCCTCACGAAATTTTGTTTTGCGATGTTCGGACTTCGTATCAGGGGATTCACTCCCCCACTGCGTGGGGCGGAATGACACCGTTCCCCGCCCGCAAAACAAAATTTGTGAACTCATTTCCCGATTCTTGCCTTAGGCGGAATTCACTTCCGCCGTGCGCGCCCCAAGTTGCCGAACCCTTTCGGCTTCTTGTCCGTTGAAACGAACGAGAGAACGAGCCGATTAAGCCGCAAGAGTCGGTTTCCTCGCTTGATTTGTTTGCGCAGCAAAGAAATCAAGCGAAAAACTTACTTCAAAAATCCCTTATAATTCTTCATCATGACCTGCGATTGCAACTGCTTATCAAATTCGAGCGCAACCGAGACGACGATGAGGATCCCCGTCGTGGAGAACACGTTGACGAGGTCTTGCCCCGCCCAGCTGAACGCCACGGAAGGGATGAAGGCGACAAGCGTAAGGAAGATCGCCCCGAAGAGCGTAATGCGCTTGTTGATCTTTTTGAGATATGCCGCGGTGGGCTTGCCGGGGCGGATACCCTGGATAAAGCCGCCGTTGCCCTGTATCTGCTTGGCGACGTCGTCGGGATTGAACTCGATCTGCGCGTAGAAGAATGCAAACGCGAAGATGAGAAGGCAAAGCGCGACGGCGTAGATGACTTGCCCGTACCAATATTGCGAGGAACCGGAGAACCAATTCGCAAGGTTGGTCTGCGCCGTGCTGCCCGGCCAGAACAAGCTGATGATCATGGACGGGAAGGAAAGGATCGCGAAGGCGAAGATGAGAGGCATGACGCCGTTCCCCGTGATCTTCATGGGAATGACGGAGCTTTGCCCGCCGTACATCTTGGTGCCGCGCACCTGCTTTGCGTACTGCACGGGGATCCTTCTCTCGGCAAGGTCGACATAGACGATGCAGAAGAAGATGATGATCGCGAGCACGATGAAGATGGCGAGATCCAAAAGCGCGTTGAGGTCGCCCCCGAAGAGTTCCTCAAACTTGCCGAGGATGGAGATGCCCGCCGTGGAGAGGATACCGATGAAGATGATCATCGAGATCCCGTTGCCGACGCCGTAGTCCGTGATCCTCTCGCCCAGCCACATGACAAGGCAAGCGCCCGCCGTGTAGACGATGGTCATGTAGATGCCGGCAAGCCATGTAGAGTCGAAGAAGATGGACGTCTGAATGGCGCCCTCGCTGTTTGCGAAGTTGACGATGATGCCGACGGATTGGATGATGGCGAGAATGATGGTGAGGATACGCGTGTAGAGCGTGATCTTCTTTCTGCCCTCTTCACCCTGCTTGGAAAGCCTTTCAAGGTAGGGGATCCCGACCGTGAGCAACTGAATGATAATGGACGCGTTGATGTACGGTCCGATGCCGAGCGCAAAGAGCGTGCCGTTTGCGAGCGCGTTACCCGTAATGCCGCTCATCAGTTGCAGGAAGTCGTTGCTCAAAATCGCGTTCGAGAAATTGCTCCTATCGAGTCCCGGGACGGGGATATAGCACCCGAGGCGGAACACAAAAAGCAGGACGAGCGTGAGAAGCAGTTTCTTCCTGATATCTTTGTTGCGAAAGGCGTTTTTGATGGTTTCAAACATAGTTCACTCCTTTCCGGTGCGAAAAACCGCAAGAGCGGAACTCATTCAATGACTTCCGCCGTGCCGCCTGCGGCCTCGATCGCGGACTTCGCCGCTTCGGAGAACTTCGCCGCCCTCACGGTGAGCGCCACCTTGAGTTCGCCGTTCCCGAGCACTTTCAGCCCGACGTTGTTTTTCACTTCTTTTGCAAGACCGTTTTCGAGCACGAAGCCGTAGTCCACCACCGTCCCTGCGGGAAGGGAGTTGAGCACGGAGACGTTCACGATCATGTATTCCTTGCCCCACTTGTTGTGGAACCCGCGCTTGGGGATCCTGCGGGCAAGCGTCATCTGACCGCCTTCAAACCCGGGACGGACGCCGCCGCCCGAGCGCGCCCACTGACCCTTGTGGCCCTTGCCGCTCGTTTTGCCAAGCCCCGAACCGATGCCGCGGCCCAAACGTTTGCGTGTAGTTCTTGCTCCCTCTGCGGGAGAAATCGTATCGATTCTCATCACTTAAATCTCCTCAACTTTCACGAGGTGCGCGACCTTTTTGAGCTGCCCCGCGAGCACGGGGGAATTCTCAAACGTCTTGGTGGAATTGATTTTTTTGAGGCCGAGGGCGGCGATCGTCCCCTTTACGGACTTCACCTCGCCGATCGTGCTCTTCACAAGCGTGACTTTGATCATGTTCCACCTCCTCAAACGATCTCTTCGACGGCTTTGCCGCGAAGCGCGGCGATCTGTTCCGCCGTTTTGAGCTGCGCAAGCCCCGCGATCGTCGCCTTGATGCAGTTTCCGGGATTCTGCGTGCCGTGAGACTTCGTTCTGATGTTCTTGATGCCCGCGGCTTCCATGACCGCACGCACGGGACCGCCCGCGATAACGCCGGTACCTTCGGCTGCGGGGAGCATCAAAACCGCGCCCCTGCCGAATTTTCCGAGCACTTCGTGAGGAATGGTCGTATCGACGACGGCGACGGGGATCATGTTCTTCTTCGCCGCCTGCGTCGCCTTCTCGATCGCCTCGGGGACTTCCTTGCTCTTGCCCGAACCGTAGCCGACTTTGCCGTTGCCGTCTCCGACGACGACGAGCGCCGCGAACCGCATGTTCTTGCCGCCCTTGACCGTCTTGCTCACGCGGTTGATCTCAATGAGCTTCTTGATAAGCCCGTCGTTTTCTTCCTGCCTTCTTTGAGGTCTGTTTTCTCTTGCCATAACTCTCACTCCCCTCAGAATTTCAGACCGGCTTCGCGCGCGCCGTCTGCGAGCGACTGTACGCGCCCGGTGTAATTGTAGCCGCCTCTGTCGAACACAACGGTCTCGATCCCCTTTTCCTTCGCGCGTTCCGCCGCGATCTTCCCGACGATCTTCGCCGCTTCCTTCTTGGTCTTCCCGGCGACCTCGGATTTCACCGACGGTTCCAGCGTGGAGGCGGAAGCGAGCGTCACGCCGTTCACGTCGTCGATAAATTGGACATAGATGTTTTTAGAGCTTCTGTAAACGTTGAGACGGGGACGTTCGGGCGTGCCCGAAACGAGCTTCCTGACGCGCGCATGGCGGCGCTGTCTCACCGCGTTTTTATCGATTCTTGTTATCATGATTCACGCTCCTTTACTTCTTACCCTTGCCCGAAGTCTTGCCTTCCTTGTGCTCGACATGCTCGCCCTTGTAGCGGATGCCGTAGCCGTGATAAGGCTCGGGGACGCGGATCGCGCGAAGATCCGCCGCGACCTGACCGACAAGCACCTTGTCGATCCCCGAGACGCTGATCTCCGTGGGATTGGGGCACTCGATCTTGATGCCCTCGGGCTGTACGAATTCGATGGGATGGGAATAGCCGACGTTCAAAACGAGCTTATTGCCCTGCATCTGTCCCTTCCAGCCGACGCCCTTGATCTCCAAGCCCTTCGTGAAGCCTTCCGAAACGCCCTTGACCATATCCGCGACGAGCGCACGGTACAGTCCGTGGAGCGCGTTGGTCTCCTTCTTCTCGTCCAGCGCGACGACGTGCACTTCCGCGCCCTCGCTCCGAACGTCGATCTTTCCGACGACCTTGCGGGTGAGTTCCCCTTTGGGGCCTTTGACCGTGACGACGCCGTTTTCAAACTTCACGGCGACGCCTGCGGGAACTGCGATCACCTTTTTACCGATTCTCGACATACCGTTCCCTCCTTAATAGACGTAGCAGAGCACTTCGCCGCCGACATTCTCCGCCTTCGCCTTTTTATCCGTCATGATGCCTTTATTTGTGGAAATAATGGCAATGCCGTAACCTCCGAGAACTTTGGGCATCGTCTTGGCGCCGCTGTAAGTGCGAAGCCCCGGCTTGGAAACTCTTTCCAGCCCGCCGATGACCGGCTTGCCGTCCGCATATTTGAGCGTCACGACGATGACGCCCTCGTGATCGTTCTCTTTCAGTTCTACGCCCGAAATATACCCCTCTTGAAGGAGGATCTCGGCGATCGCCTTCTTCATGTTGGAAGCGGGGATCTCCACCTTCTCCTTCTTGACGGTGAGCGCGTTTCTGATTCTTGTGAGCATATCTGCAATGGGATCTGTCATCTCTTGCCTCCTTACCAGCTCGCCTTCTTCACGCCGGGGATCTGCCCTTTATAGGCAAGTTCTCTGAAACAGATACGGCAGATACCGTACTTTCTCAAAACCGCGTGAGGTCTGCCGCAGATCGAGCAGCGCGTATATGCTCTGGTCGAAAACTTCGGCTTTCTTTGCTGTTTGTTGATCATTGATTTCTTTGCCATGTCCGTCTCTCCTTACTTTTTGAAGGGCATTCCGAGCGCCTTCAAAAGCTCTCTCGCCTCTTCGTCGGTGCGCGCCGTGGTCACGATGACGACGTCCATGCCGCGGATCTTCTCCACCTGATCGTAGGTGATCTCGGGGAAGATGAGCTGCTCTTTCAGCCCGAGCGCATAATTGCCTCTGCCGTCGAACGCCTTATCCGAGACGCCGCGGAAATCGCGTACGCGCGGGAGCGCGATGGAGACGAGCTTGTCGTAGAAGTCGTACATCCTTCTGCCGCGGAGCGTCACTTTGAGTCCAACATTCATGCCCTCGCGGAGCTTGAAGTTTGCGACCGACTTCGTCGCCTTGCGGTAGATGGGCTTCTGCCCCGTGATCTGGGCAAGCTCTTTTTCCACCGTCTGCATCGACTTCTGATTGTCCTTGATGTCGCCGAGACCCGTGTTAATGACGATCTTTTCGAGCTTGGGCACCTGCATGACGGACGTGTAGCCGAACTTCTTGATGAGATAGGGAACGACCTCCGTCTCATACAGCACTCTGACTCTGCTCTTTTCCGCGGGTGCGGCGCTCTCCGTTTTCGCGGGCGCAGCGCTCTTTGCGGGAGCGGCTTTCGCCGATTTCTTCTCTGCCATTTTCTTTCCTCCGCCCCCTTATTCTTCCGCCTTCTGGCTGCGCTTTCTCGTGCGCTTCTTGGGCGCCTCTTCAGGCGTCTCTTCGGCTTTTTTGATCTTCTTCGCAAACGCCTTGTCCAGCGACGCGCCGCACTTCTTGCAGACGCGCACCTTCTTGCCGTCTACAAACGCATGCCCGACGCGCGTTGCCTTGCCGCACTTGTCGCAGACGACTTCGACGTTGGAAACGTCGATGGGCGATTCCTCGGTGACGATGCGGGAAGTCTCGTTCGCCTTCCTCGCCTTCTCGTGCTTGTGCACGAGGTTCACGCCCTCGACGATCACTCTGCCGGAGGCGGGATCGGTTTTGAGGACCTTGCCCTTCTTGCCCTTGTATTTGCCCGTAATGACGAGCACGTTATCGTTGACTTTAACTTTCACGGCGTGCCTCCTTACAGTACTTCGGGAGCGAGAGAGATGATCCTCATATAGTCCTTCTCTCTCAGTTCTCTCGCGATCGGTCCAAAGATACGGGTACCTTTGGGTTGTTTCTGTGCGTCGATGATAACTGCCGCGTTATCGTCGAACCGGATGTAGGTGCCGTCCGCCCTGCGGATGCCCTTCGCCGTTCTGACGATGACCGCCTTGACGACTTCGCCCTTCTTCACCGCGCCGCCCGGGTTCGCCGTTTTGACGCTGGCTACGATGACGTCGCCGATATTGCCGCTTCTTCTGAAACTGCCGCCGAGCACGCGGATGCACATCAGTTCCTTCGCACCCGAGTTGTCGGCAACTTTAAGCCTTGTTTGAGGTTGAATCATACCGCTTCCTCCTTACTTCGCCTTCTCGACGATCTCGGCAACGCGCCAGTTCTTATCTTTCGAGAGCTTTCTCGTCTCGACGATGCGAACCTTGTCGCCTACGCCGCACTCGTTGAGTTCGTCGTGCGCCTTGAACTTCCTCGTGCGCGTGATCGTCTTCTTGTAGACGGGGTGCTTTGCCTTGTCCGTCACCGCGACGACGACTGTCTTATCCATCTTGTCGGAGACAACTACCCCGACTCTCTCTTTTCTCAAATTTCTTTCCATGTTCCTGCCCCCTTACGCCTTCGCGCGGCGTGCGCGGATCTCCGTATTCACTCTTGCGATATCCCGCTTGCACGTCCGGATGGAGACGGGATTTTCGAGCTGGCCGCTCGCATGGCGGAAACGGAGGTTGAACAGCTCGCTTTTGAGATCTTGGAGCTTCTTCGCAAGCTCTACGTCGGTCATGTTGTGGAATTCATTCTTCATCACAATTCACCGCCTTCTGTATTTTGGGCGGGAACTTCCGCCTCTTTCTTTACGAATTTGCACTTGATGGGCAGCTTGTGCGAGGCGAGGCGCATTGCTTCGCGCGCTACGTCCTCGGGCACGCCCGCCATCTCGAACAGCACTCTGCCGGGCTTCACCACCGCGACCCAGAACTCTACGCCGCCCTTGCCCGAACCCATACGGGCTTCGGCGGGGTGACGCGTGATGGGCTTGTGCGGGAAGATGTCGATCCAAACCTGCCCGCCGCGCTTGATGAAACGGGTCATTGCGATACGGGCGGCCTCGATCTGGTTGGACTTGATCCACGCCGCTTCTTCGGCAACGAGACCGTACTCGCCGTACGCGATCTTATTTCCCTTGTGCGCAGCGCCCTTCAAACTTCCGCGGTGCTGCTTTCTTCTCTTCACTCTCTTGGGAATTAACATTATCTGCCTCCTTCCGGCTTCTTTCCCGCTTTGAGGACGTCGCCCTTGTAGATCCAGCACTTCACGCCGATCATGCCGAACGTGGTGTGCGCTTCCGCAAAGCCGTAGTCGATGTCCGCACGCAGCGTCTGCAAGGGAATGGAACCCTCGTTGTAGTGCTCGGTGCCCGCGATCTCGCGTCCGTCGAGACGGCCCGAGACCTGCATCTTCACACCCTTTACGCCCGCGCGCATCGTCTTGCCGATGGCCTGCTTCATCGCCCTTCTGAACGAAGTGCGCTTTTCAAGCTGTGCCGCAACGCTCTCGGCGACGAGCTGCGCGTCTGCGTCGGGCTTTCTCACTTCGATGACGTTGATGATGACCTGCTTGCCCTTCGTGAGCTTCGCAAGATCCTTCTTGATGACCTCGATCTCCGCGCCCGCCTTTCCGATGAGCACGCCCGGCCTTCCCGTGTGAATGGTGACGACGATCTTGCCGGCAGCCCGCTCGATCAGGATACGGGAGACCGCAGAAGCATAGTACTTCTTCTTGATGAAGGTACGGATGGTGTGATCTTCTTTGAGGTAGCCGGCGAATTCCTTCTTATCGGCATACCACTGCGTATCCCAGCTCTTGATGACTCCGACCCGAAGTCCATGAGGATTTACTTTCTGTCCCATTACAGTTCTCCCTCCGCTTTCTTCACGTCAAGAATGACGGTGATGTGGCTCGTTCTTTTGAGAATGGCGTGCCCTCTTCCTTTGGAGACGGGCTGCATGCGTTTGAGGCTCGTTCCGCCGTTCGCATAGCAGACGGCGACGATGAGATCGTTCCTGTCCATGCCCTGGTTGTGCTCGGCGTTCGCGACCGCGCTCAACAGCGTTTTCTTGGTGGGTTCCGCGCCTCCGTTGGGGCAATTTTCGAGGATCGCCAACGCCTCTTTCACGCTCTTGCCGCGGATGAGGTCGAGCACCGTTCTCACCTTATAGGGAGATACCCTGATATACTTTGCGACCGCATAAGGGCGTTTTTCTCTGTTTGCCTCCACCCTCTCGGCCTTTTTCTTCATATTACCAGCCATTTCCGTTCCTCCTTATTTGCCGGGCGTCGTGGATTTCGCCGTATGACCCCTGAACGTCCGCGTGGGCGCGAACTCACCGAGCTTGCATCCCACCATGTCCTCGGTAATATACACGGGAACGTGCTTCCTGCCGTCGTAAACGGCGATCGTGTGGCCGACCATTTGAGGGAAGATCGTGGAAGCTCTCGACCAAGTTTTGAGCACTTTCTTTTCGTTCGCCTCGTTCATCGCCTCGATCCTCGCAAGGAGCTTGGCTTCGACGTAAGGGCCTTTCTTGATACTTCTCGACATTTCCTTTCCCTCCTTAATTGATCCGCTTCAAGATGAACTTGCTCGTCGGATTCTTCTTCTTTCTCGTCTTGTATCCGAGCGCGGGCTTGCCCCACGGCGTCTCGGGACCTGCATGGCCGACGGGAGATTTGCCTTCGCCGCCGCCGTGAGGGTGATCGTTGGGGTTCATGACCGAACCGCGCACGGTGGGACGGATGCCGAGGTGACGGGTCTTGCCCGCCTTACCGATGCGGATGATCTCGTGTTCGACGTTGCCGACCTGACCGATCGTCGCGCGGCAGACGGCGGGAATGAGACGCATTTCGCCCGAGGGCATCTTGATCGTCGCATACTGCCCTTCGCGCGCCATGATCTGCGCGGAGATGCCCGCGCTTCTCGCGATCTGGCCGCCCCTGCCCGGTTTCAGCTCGATGTTGTGGATCATCGTGCCGACGGGGATATCCGTAAGAGGAAGGGTGTTGCCGACCTTGATATCGGCGCCCGCGCCGCTGACGACCTTGTCGCCCACGTTCAGACCGACGGGAGCGAGGATATACTTCTTCACGCCGTCCGCATAGACGAGGAGGGCGATGTTCGCGCTGCGGTTGGGGTCGTATTCGATGCTCCTCACCGTCGCGGGGATGCCGTCCTTATTGCGCTTGAAGTCGATGATACGGTACTTCTTTCTGTTGCCGCCGCCGATGTGACGCACGGTGATCCTGCCGGCGTTGTTTCTGCCGCCCGACTTTCTCTGGTCCTCCAAAAGCGCGCGCTCGGGCTTCACTTTGGAGATCTCGCCGTAGTTGGGCACCGTCATGAGGCGGCGCGCGGCGGAAGTGGGTTTATATCTCTTGACTGCCATTTCCTGTTTCCTCCGTTACTGCAACGCGTTGAAGAATTCGATCGCTTTGCTATCCTCTGTCAGCGTGACGACCGCCTTCTTCGTGGTAGGCGTGTACCCTTCGTTTCTGCCCATTCTTTTGAGCTTGCCGCGTTGGGTGATGGTGTTGACGCTCTTGACCTTCACCGAGAACATTTTCTCGACGGCGATCTTGATCTGCGTCTTGTTCGCCGTTTTGAGAACGGTGAACGTGTATCTCTTATCCGCAATGCCGTCCGTCGCCTTTTCGGTGAGAACGGGCTTTAAGATGATGTCTTCGGGTATCATCAGCAATACGCCTCCTCGAGTTTTTTCACGGAACCCTTCGTGAGGACCACGACGGCGTTCGCGACGATTTCGTAGGTGTTGATCTCCTCCACGGAGATCGTCTTTACGGTGGGAAGATTGCGCGCCGCAAGGATCACGTCTGGGTTGGCCTCGTCCATGACGACGACCGCCCTCTTTTCGAGTTTGAACGCCTTTCTGAACGCTTCCATCTCCTTCGTCTTGGGGCCGGAGACCGTAAGCTCGTCCACGACGAGAAGCTCGCCGTCCGCCACCTTCTTGGAGAGGGCGGAGACAAGCGCGCCGCGGCGTGCCGTCACATTCATCTTCTTGGTGAAATCGCGGGACTTGGGCGCGAACACGACGCCGCCCTTCGTCCATTGAGGCGCGCGCGTCGAACCCTGACGCGCTCTGCCCGTACCCTTCTGGCGCCACGGCTTTGCGCCGCCGCCGCGGACTTCCGTCCTCGTGAGCGCGGACTTCGTGCCCTGACGCTGGTTTGCAAGGTAGGTGACGACCGCCTGATGGATGAGCGGTTCGTTATATTCCGCGCCGAACACCGCGTCGTCCAATTCGAGCGATCCGACTTCCGCGCCTTTCATATTATATACTTTCACGTTTGCCATTTCTTTCGCTCCTTTACTTGACGGTGGTTCTGATCGTAACGACGCTGCCCTTCGGACCGGGAACGGCGCCCTTGATGAGGATGGCGTTCCGCTTGGCGTCTACGCGCACGACTTCGAGATTCTGAACGGTGACGTTCTCGACGCCGTACTGCCCGGCGAGGTGCTTGTGCTTGAACACGCGCGAGGGATCGGAGATGGAACCCATAGAACCCGGCTCCCTGTGTACGGGGCCTACGCCGTGCGTTTCCTTCAAGCGGTGCTGGTTCCAACGCTTGATGACGCCCGTGTAGCCGTGCCCTTTCGAAACGCCCGAAACGTCTACCTTGTCGCCCGCGGCGAACACGTCCGCTTTGAGAACGTCGCCGACCTTGTAGCCTTCAAGCCCTTTGACTTCCTTCAAATACTTGCAGGGCGCGACGCCCGCCTTCTTGAACTGCCCGAGATCGGGCTTCGTCAGGCTCTTTTCCTTCGCGGCCAAAAATCCGAGTTTGAGCGCGGCGTAGCCGTCGGACTCCTCCGTTTTGACCTGCACGACGGGGCAGGGACCTGCCTCGACGACCGTGACGGGAATGACCTTCCCGTCTTCCGCAAAGATCTGGGTCATACCCACTTTGCGTCCGATGATTGCTTTACTCATTAGATAAAGTTCACTCCTATGGTTTTATTTTGTGAATACCACGCTGCCGCAGTATTACGATTTCGTTTTCCGTTGCGGAAGAAGCAGAGGGGATTTTAGGCGCCGCCGCAAACCCTCTCGCCTCTCGCGCGCGCCTTACAATTTTACTTTAATATCCACGCCCGCGGGGAGCTGGATGCTGTCGAGCAATTTCGCGTTCGGGGAATAGATGTCGATGATACGCTTATAGGTGCGAAGCTCGAACTGCTCGCGCGAATCCTTATCCTTATGGGGGCTGCGCAGGATGGTCACGATCTCGCGCTCCGTGGGGAGCGGAATGGGACCCGAGATCTTTGCCCCGCCCTTTTGCATGGTCTCGACGATGCGGCTCGCAGCCTTATCCACGAGTTCGTGGTCGTACGCCGAAAGTTTGATCCTGATTTTCTGACTTGCCATTTTCTTTTCTCCTTGTTTTACGAACTTTACTGCGTCAACGCATCCGTGCGTGTCGAGGTATCTTTATCAAAAAAACACGCGTTTTTGCGGTGTTTCTCGCAAAAGCCTCGGTTCGTCGCAGGAATCAAGTCCCACACTTGTCAGCGGAAATTATCTGCCGAGGGGCTTTCGACCTCGATTTTTCAGTAACTTCCCGCCTCAACCCTACACGCAGCTCCGCACGGAAAAAGCACCGTGCATAGAGACACAGCATATTTAGATTAACATAAACCGCAAGGCTTGTCAAACATTTGGGGCGAGGTTTTCGGAAATTTTTAGGGAATTTTTCTGTTTTTCTGTCGAACCTTCGCCCTTTCTCCCCTTTTGCGCCCGTTTTGCCGAAAATTTTCCTTGCGTGCGCACGAAGGAATTGACAAAGGGGCGCGCGGGTGCTACAATGAACGCCGTTGTGCCCGTTTCCCCGAAGGGAAGGGGCAGAAGGTCGAAGATGGTCTTAACCGCCGTCATCGCCGCCCTCACCTGTGTCTCGATGATCGCCGGCGTGCTCTTTTTTCCAAAACTCCGCCTCGGAAAATTCAGCGTCTCCACGTTCTGGATCGTCACGCTGATCGGCGCATGTATCCTGCTCGCGACGGGCGCGGCGGATATCTCCGCCGTGGCGGACGCGCTCGCCGCCGATACCGCGGTCAATCCCTTGAAGATCCTCGCACTCTTTCTCTCCATGACGGTGCTCTCCGTCTTCTTGGACGAGCTGGGGTTCTTCCGCTATTTTGCGAACGCCGCACTCAGGCGGGCGGGAACGAGCCAAAAACGGCTGTTCTTTCTCCTCTATGCCGTCGTCTCTCTGCTCACCGTATTCACTTCCAACGACGTGATCATCCTCTCCTTCACGCCCTTCATTCTATATTTCTCCAAGCGCGCGGGGATCGACCCCATTCCCTATCTCGTCGCGGAATTCGTCGCGGCGAACACATGGAGCATGGCGCTCATCATCGGCAATCCGACGAACATCTATCTTGCGGGCGCCTTCGGGGTGGATTTCGTCACCTATCTCGAATATTCCGTCCTCCCGACGGTGTGCGCCGGCGGCGTGGGGCTGCTCGTTTTATGGCTCCTGTTCCGAAAGAAACTCTCCGCTCCCATCGAGGGGCGCGCGGAGGACGTCGTCCTCGAAGATAAATTACAGCTCGGCGCGGGGATCGTCCATCTCGGCGCGTGCACCCTGCTCCTTGCCGTGGGTCCATACTTCGGGTTGGAGATGTGGATCGTGGCGGTTTGCGCCGTGGGGAGCCTGTTTCTCTTCTCCCTCGCCGTCTCCGCCTTCCGCCGCCGAAAGCCCGCCGCGCTCTTGGGCTGCCTTCGGCGCGCACCCTACGAACTCGTCCCCTTCGTGCTCTCCATGTTTGTGATGGTCATCGCGCTCGACGCACAGGGTATCACAGACATGGTAGCCTCGTTTTTCGGCGAAAGCGGACACATCGTGAAATACGGCGTCTCCTCTTTTCTCGTCTCCAACCTCGTGAACAACATTCCCATGAGCGTGCTCTTTTCCTCGGTGCTCGAATCGGTGCATTCGCTCCCCGCGGTGCTTGCCACCGTCGTCGGTTCTAATTTGGGCGCCCTCTTTACGCCCATCGGCGCGCTCGCGGGGATCATGTGGAGTTCCATTCTCGCGCGGCACGGCGTGAAATACGGCTACGGAAAATTCATTCTGTACGGCGCCGCCGTCTCCCTTCCCGCGCTCTTTGCCGCCCTCGGCGTCCTCATGCTCGTAACGCTCTGACCTATCCCCCCATTTTACGGAAAAGAACCCGCCCCTTCGCAAGGGCGGGCGTTTTGGTTTTACCATAATAAGCGGGCTTAGAGCTGCCCCCTTTGAAGGTAAAGCCCTACCCCTTTTAAGGGGGAGGGTGGCACGGCTTTGCCGTGACAGGTGGGGGTTAGAGCTGCCCCCTTTGAAGGGGGCGGCTCCCGCGTAGCGGGTGGTGGGGGTTGAACTTCCAATCCCCTCATACTGCCCCGTCCGACGCTCTATTTTCGTTTTTTACGGCTTTTGGATTTGACGACGACATAGGAAACTGCAAGCCCCGTCATGCAAGCCGCAACAAGCAGTTTGCAGCCGCCGATCGTTCCGATGAGGATCCGCGCCTCTCCGAACTCGTACGAGCCGCCGCACAATACCTCGCGCGCATACCTGCTCAACGGTTCGCAGACGAGGGAGAAAGCAAGCAGCGCGCACTGCGCGACTGCGATCGCAAACATTCCCGTCGAATACCGCTTTTCGGCGACGCAATACAGCAGATCGAATATCAAGAGCGCACCGATAAAACGGAAAAACCAGAGCGCGTCGAAGAGATCGAAGAGGAACTCGTTCCCCCTCTCCCTATTGAGGATATCCCACAGCCAATCCGCCAGCGTGTCGCCCGCCGCGGCGCCGCCGTCCGCAAACACAACGGCCGTATCAACGATATAGTAGACGCCGAGCGCCAACAACACGCCCGCAAGCGTTCCCAAAATACAGCGTTTCACGATCATATTCCGCCTCCTCCGTTGGGCACCGCGAGAAATGCGGCAAGAAGGACGACGGCGATGAGCAGAAACAGCGTTTCCGCCGCGCCGATCGCAACTCCCGCCGTTGCGCGCTCGGAGACCTCTCCCATCCGCTTCCACCGTGCGACCGCGATCGCGCTCACGATAAGCCCCGCGACGCAAACGAAAAAGGAGAGGACGAACCCTATCAGCGTCAACGTATCGAGAGACGCCCTTTCTCTGATCTCTTCGTCGGACATGGGTACGCGCTCTATGACGGGAGGAAGTTCTTCCCGAAGCAAAAGCTCATCCGTAGAGACGCCGAGGAGCCGACACATTTTGATAATATATTCGGTATCGGGGACAGCCGTCCCGTTTTCCCATCGGCTCACCGATTGCCGCGATACGCCCAACGCTTCCGCAAAATTTTCCTGCGAATAACGTGCGCGCGATCGCAGCGTATAAATTTTTTCGCCAAGTTCCATAAAATTGCTCCTGTTTGTTTTTGGGGACGTCCTTGATCCCCATTGTAGCAAAAGAAAAAAATCTTGTCTATCAACTCGGGTTGAAAATCCCGCCGATGTATGTAAACTTTGCATTACATCGCGCCGAAGGGCAAAGAAAAACCCGACGCAAAAGGCGTCGGGCAAACACTTTCGCTCTACTTTGTTTTTCTGCGGCGCGTCGGCACGGCTTCGAGCAGACGGCTCTTCACCGCCGCCGGCAGCATGGAGAGGCGCACCGCCGCGACGTATTCAAACACCGTCTCCGCACTGCGGATCGCCTGCCAAACCGCGCCCTTGCGGTCGTTGCCCGCCTCGGCGCGCGTGAGGATCTCCCGCGCCGAACGGATGAGCCGCTCCACGTCGCTCTCGGGGCGGAATACCGCCTCAACGGTGTATTTCTTCCCGCTTTCAAAGGGGAACTGCACCGTGGGAACGTCCTCGTACAGCTCGTCCGTCTCCTTCGGCTCGCCGTCCTCCCAAAGCCGCAAAACGGCGTCGGGAAGATCCTTGAACCGAACGCGAAGGATCCTTCCTTCGGGCGTGCCTTCTTTCGCGAAAATCGTGAGAAGCAGCCGCCCTTTTTCCTCCGTGAGAGAGAACTCCGTGAACACGTCCTCCCCAGACATGGTCCTCTCGTAAAGCGTATAAGAGCCGTTTCCGCGGTAGATCTCCGCGTCGAGCTTGATGGGATTTTTCGCGCCGTTCCCCTCGTCGGAGGAAAGGGGCAGAATGGCGCCCGCGCGCGCAAATACGGGCATCTCGTCGAGCTTGCGGAGCACCGTCTTTTTCTCGCCTCCCGCCGCGATCTCGTAGCGGTCGCCCGTAAAGATATCCGTCCACACGCCCGCGGGCAGCCACACCTTCACGCGCGCATAGCCGTCTCTTTTCATCTTTTCGGTGACGGGCGCGACCAGCAATTCGCTCCCGAAATAGTACTCCGAATCGAATTTGTAAGCCTCCTCTTCACGGTTGCGGAAGTAGAGCGGCTCGATGAGCGCAATGCCCTCGCTGTGCGTCTTGTGCGCCGCCGTATAGAGATAGGGAATGAGGCGGTGCCTTAGCCGCAGAAAGTTCTGCGCGATCTCGCCCGCGCCGTTCCCGTAGACGAAAGGCTCTTTGGTGAGCGTTTCCTCGCAGGTGCTGTGCAGGCGGTTGATGGGGCTGAACACGCCGAACTCGATGAAGCGGGCGTAGAGTTCCCCGTCCGTTTCGCCGTGCATGTGCCCCCCGATATCGTGGCTCCACCATGTATAGCCGATGTTGGACGCCGTAAGCGTGAAATAGGGAAGATAGGCGAGCGTTTTCCATGTGACGAAGGTATCGCCCGAAAATCCGACGGGATAGCGGTGGGAGCCGATGCCCGCATAGCGGGAGAGAATGAGCGGCTCGTCGTGGCCGAGCGCCGCGTCGAGGAAATGATAGTGATTGAGCGCCCATAAGGGATCCAGCCCGTCGAGCGAGGACTGCGTCCCCTGCTGCCAATCGATCCACCAGAATTCCACCCCTTCCCGCTCGTAGGGCTTATGTAGAATGGAAAAATAGTTATTGATAAAGACGGGGTCGGAAAAATCGAAGGCGACGGGGAAGTACTTCTCGGGATCGCGCCCCATCGCGAGCGACATCTCGCGGTAGCTGTCCTCCCACCAGCGCACGCCGCCCGAGGGGTGGAGGTTGAGCGTCACTTTCAGATCCATGCCGTTCACCTGCTTCAAAAACGCGCGGTAATCGGGAAAGAGATTTTTATTCCAGCTGTACCCCGTCCAGCCGACGTTATCCGAAGTCACGCCGTATTCGGGCGTGTTCCTGCCCGTTTCTTTCAGCCCGCACTCCTCTTCCACGAAGTAAGAATAATGCCAATCCATGTCGATCGTAGCGACCGACAGCGGGACATGGTGTGCCTCGAATCTGTGAAGTAGCGTCAGATATTCCTTATCCGTGTACATGTGGTAGCGGCTCCACCAATTCCCGAGCGCATAGCGCGGGATCATGGGAACAGGTCCCGCGATCATATAGAGCGCCCGCACCGCGCCGCGGTAGTCCTCTCCGTAGGCGAAGATGTATTCGTCCGTTCCGTCGCCGCGCTCCGCCTTCACTTCGCCGTCCTCGCCAAGCGTAAGGGAAGCCGCGTCGTCGAACAGCGCCACGCCGCTCCTCGAACACACGCCGGTGCCGAGGCGGATCTTTTCCGTCGTCTTGCCGTCCTGAAAGACGTCCGCGTCGCAACAATCGAGGGTGCGGTATGTACCGAGCAGATTCCCCTCGTTGGTGAGCGGGATCTCTTCGCCGCCGAAGGAGATCGCGCAGTCCTCCCGCTTCTCGCGCAAAATGAGTTTGCACGCCCCCGTATCGACGGTGCACACACTGCCCGCGGACGCGGAGAACTTCTGCGCAGGCATATCGCGGAACCAAACGACCTGCGTCGCGCCGTCGCGGAATTTTCCCGACGGGCTTCTTTCAAGGCGGAAAAGCCTCTCGCCGAGCACGGTCACGCGGTAGTTCTTCCAAAGAACGATATTGTGCGGATCGGCATACGGGCGCGTTTGGACGATCAAATGATTGGCAAGTTTCATATTCGCTCCGAAAAAAGGATGGGATACCGATATCGTAACATGTTTTCGCCGAAAAGTCAATAGGTGGCGCCGTTCGGGAAATTTGTTTTGCGCGCGCCGCCCTCAAAACGATCGCGAATGTCCGCTACCCTTCCTTAAATTTTTTGTATTTTTTTGTAACATTTTGTCGGATCGCGCCGTCTTTTTATACGGAAGCGGGAAAAACCCGCCGAAAGGAGCGCTTTCGTGAAAGTTGTGCTGGGGTTCAGCCCGTTCGATCGCCTCTATGCGGAGAAATTTCTCCGCGCAGAAGAACTCTCCGATCTTTGCGACGCCGTGATCGCAGAGCCGTTCGACGTGGCAACCATGTCCGAAGAAGAGATCCTTTCCGAAACATTCGGACGGTTTGACGGCGCGGAGGTCTACGTCCTGCTGCTCGGCAAGAGCGCGGCGAAAGAGCTGCATATCGACGCGCAGATCAAGACGGCGATGCGCGCGGGGCTGGGGATCGTCGTGATCAATCTTCCCTTCGTCGAAGAGGAGAGCGGCGTGCTCGCCCATTCGCCCGAAGAGGCGAACGCGATCGACGCATACAAGATATGGAAGCCCGTCCCGAGGGAGCGGGAATACATCCGCGCGGCGCATCCCTATCTTCCCGAACGCATTGCGGAAAATCTTTTGCGCGACGACGTCGATCTCTCCATTGCGGGATGGGATATCTGTTCCCGCCCCGCGGCGTTTATGCGGCTCGCCGACATCGCGCGGCGGCGTACGAATCACTACGATTTTTCCGCGCCCCTTCCGCGCTGAATGCTTACGCCTTTTATAAAAATCGGCCCGCCCTTCGAGGCGGACCGATTTTTTTTCGTTATTACTTTGCCATGCCTTCCTGTACGGCGACCGCAACGGCGACCGTCGCGCCGACCATCGGGTTGTTGCCCATGCCGATCAGCCCCATCATCTCGACGTGCGCGGGAACGGAAGAGGATCCCGCAAACTGCGCGTCGGAGTGCATCCTGCCCATCGTGTCCGTCATGCCGTAGCTCGAAGGGCCTGCCGCCATGTTGTCGGGGTGCAGCGTTCTGCCCGTGCCGCCGCCGCTTGCGACGGAGAAGTACTTCACGCCGTTTTCCACGCACCATTTCTTATAGGTGCCCGCAACGGGGTGCTGGAAGCGCGTGGGGTTGGTGGAATTGCCCGTGATGGAGACGCCCACCTTTTCGAGCTTCATGATGGCGACGCCCTCGGGAACATTGTCCGCGCCGTAGCAATTCACCTTCGCGCGGGGGCCGTCGGAATAGGCGATCCTGTTCGTCACCTTCACCGTCTCGGTGTAGGGGTCGAATTCCGTCTCGCAGAACGTGAACCCGTTGATACGGGAGATGATCATCGCCGCGTCCTTGCCGAGGCCGTTCAAAATGACGCGCAGGGGATTCTTTCTCACCTTATTGGCGTTCATCGCAATGGAAATGGCGCCCTCTGCCGCCGCAAAGCTCTCGTGCCCCGCGAGGAAGCAGAAGCACTCCGTCTCCTCGGAGAGGAGCATCATGCCCAAATTGCCGTGGCCTCTTCCCACCTGCCTGTTCTCGGCAACGGAGCCGGGGATGCAGAAGGATTGAAGCCCGATGCCGATGGCTTCCGCCGCGTCCGCCGCCCTCTTGCAGCCCTTCTTGATGGCGATCGCCGCGCCCACGGTGTATGCCCACACCGCATTCTCGAAGCAAATGGGCTGCGTGCCGCGCACGATCTTATCGCAATCCACCCCTTTGGAAAGGCAGATATCCCTGCACTCCTCGACGGAGGAAATGCCGTATTCCTTCAAAACGCCGTTGATCTTCTCGATCCTTCTTTCATAACCTTCAAACAGAGCCATGTTCCAACCTCCTTATTCCTTGCGGGGGTCGATGTATTTCACCGCACCCTGTTCTTTTTCAAACCTTCCGTAGTGCCCCATCGCCTTCTCCCAAGCCTCGTTGGGGGAAAGCCCCTTCTTGACGAAGTCGGTCATCTTGCCGAGGGAGACAAATTCGTAGCCGATCACTTGATCGTCTTTATCGAGCGCGAGGCGGGTGACGTACCCCTCCGCCATTTCGAGATAGCGCACGCCCTTCGCCGCAGTCCCGTACATGGTACCCACCTGCGACCTGAGTCCCTTGCCGAGATCTTCAAGCCCCGCGCCGATGACAAGCCCGTCGTCCGAGAACGCGGACTGCGTTCTGCCGTACACGATTTGAAGGAACAGCTCGCGCATGGCGGTGTTGATGGCGTCGCACACAAGGTCGGTGTTGAGGGCTTCCAAAATGGTCTTGTGGGGAAGAATTTCCGCCGCCATTGCCGCCGAGTGCGTCATGCCAGAACAGCCGATCGTTTCGACGAGGGCCTCCTGGATAACGCCGCCCTTCACATTGAGGGTGAGCTTGCAGGCACCCTGCTGCGGGGCGCACCAGCCCACGCCGTGGGTAAAGCCGTTGATGTCCGTGATCTGCTTTGCGCACACCCACTTGCCCTCTTCGGGAATGGGAGCGGGGTCGTGCTTCGGCCCCTTCGCAACGCAACACATATTTTCCACTTCGCGTGAATATTGCATTTGAAATCCTCCGATTACCTTTTCCCTATGGGAAACATTTTCTGCATTATTTTACCATATCCCTTTCAAAAACACAAGGATTTCTTGCAATTTTTAAGGGGAATTTGCAAGGGAAACGGCAAGCGTCATTCTGAGCCGATAACGCGTATAAGAATTTCCGACGAAGCAACTCTCCGAAGGATCCCGAGGTACGAAGTCCATTTGGTGGCATCGCGTCATCCCGAGCCCCGTAAGGGGCGAGAGGATCCCCCTAATGAAAACGTTTAGCATGAAAGCAACGCCGTTCTAAATTACGTCATTCCGAGCTTTGTCGAGGAATCACCTTATTATCAAAATGCGGTGATGCTTCGACACGCGCGTACCGCGCGGCTCAGCATGACGAAATAGGACACCCCACCCCCTTTCATTCCCCCTCCCCGAGGAGGGGGTCCGCGTCACCCCTCACCACGAAAACAAAACCGCCGAAGACGGACATGGTATCCCCCTCTGCGGTTCAGCATGAAGAATTGGGGCGTCCGACCGCATTTGCGGTCGGACGCTCCGTGTCAAGAAAGCTCTTCATTCGTACTTTTCTGCCTCACAATCAGGACATCCATCCCCGCACTCGTCAAGAATTTCCTTTATCACGTCGTGGAATAACTTATAATTACGGCAATCAGGGTGTTTTCTCTTCATCTCCCCTGTGGCAATTTTATAAATTTCACCTTCTTCAAATTTTCCTTTTCTATACAACAAATGATGTTCGGGGCATTCTTCAATTTCTCCTATTTCTTCGAGGATTTCTTGTGCCATTCTTCTGTAATCTTCCTTTTCGATTGCAAGTTGTTTTGATAAACCCATTTTTCTCTCTCCTTTTGTTTTTTATTTTTTCGGCTGTGCCGAGTTATTCGTCTTTTGTCCAAAGTACGATCGTGGTGCCGTCTTCGGCGTAGTGCCACCAATTTTCGCTCTCTTGCCATTGCTCCGCCGTCGGCGTTTCGGCTGAGAAGTAAAATCGCGTCGCAGAAGTTAAATAAGTATTACCGCTGTTGATCTCTATCTCTTTCCATTTCGTAGGTGTTCCCTTAAAATAAACGCTTGTCAGCCCATTGCAGCCATAGAACGCACCCTCTCCGATCGAGGTCACACCGCTCCCGATCGTTACGCTTTCAAGCCCGCTACAATTATAAAACGCTCTATATCCAATCGAGGTCACGCCGTCGGGGATCTTCAACTCTCCCGTCAGCCCGCTACAACCATTGAACGCAGAGCTTCCGATTGAGGTCACGCCATCGGGGATCTTCAACTCTCCCGTCAACTCGCTGCAATTAAAGAACGCAGAATATCCGATTGAGGTCACGCCATCGGGGATCTTCAACTCTCCCGTCAACTCGCTGCAATTAGAGAACGCCTCATCTCCGATCGTGGTCACGCCGTCGGGGATTCTTAATTCCCCTGTCAGTCCTTTGCAATTATAGAACGCATATGCAGGAATCGTTTTGACATTTTCTCCAAAGCTCACAGTATTCAGATTAGTACAATTTCCGAAAATCGGATTATTATCGGTGATATAGTTGGCACCTACTTTGGTGCAATTTTCCGCATTCCAAATGACATTCGTCAGCCCACTGCAACCCGAGAAAGCATCACTTCCGATCGAGGTCACGCCGCTTCCGATCGTCACGCTTTCCAGTCCGCTGCAATAATAGAACGCAGAACTTCCAATCGAGGTCACGCTGTCGGGGATCTTCAACTCTCCCGTCAGCCCACCGCAATAATAGAACGCATATTGCTTGATTTTCCTAATTTCAGAAGAGTTCGTCAGATCTTTTACTTCGTTTCCGTCCAAAAACAGATGATGTGCATAGTAGAGCGGATTGGCGGAGAAACTGCCGAAATCGATCCTGCACCATGCCGCAAGGTCGGTAATATGCACTTCTTTCAACCCGCTACAATTCGCGAACGCACTATCTCCGATCGAGGTCACGCCGCTCCCGATCGTCACACTCGTCAACCCGATGCACCCCTCGAACGCATAGGCATTGATTTTTTGGATCCCCGAAGGGATCGTCAGATCTTTTACTTCGTTTCCGTCCAAGTATAAACGATGTGCATAAGCGAGTGGATTGGAATACCAATCATTAAAATCTATCCTGCACCATGCCGCAAGGTCAGTAATATGCACTTCTTTCAGTCCGCTACAATTCTCGAACGCACAACTTCCGATCCGGGTCACGCTGCTGCCGATCGTCACGCTTTCCAGTCCGCTGCAATAATAGAACGCATACCATCCGATCGAGGTCACACTGTCGGGAATTGTAAGATCTTTTACTTCATTTCCGTCCAAATATAAATGATGCGCATAACGAAGCGGGTTCGAATCGTGATTACTATAAAAATAAATTCTGCACCATGCCGCAAGGTCGGAAATATGTACTCCTGTCAGCCCGGTGCACTCATAGAACGCCCCATCTCCGATCGAGGTCACGCCACTTCCGATCATCACAGTTTCAAACCCGCTACAATTCCTGAACGCAGAACTTCCAATCGAGGTCACGCCGCTCCCGATCGTAATTTTTTGTAATTTCGTGTTTTTATAAAATGCCTTTTCTCCGATCGAAGTGACCTTTGTGCCGTCGATCGTTTCGTCGATGATGAGCTCGGTCTGCTGTTTGCCGTAGTCAGTCAACCCCGTAATTTCGC
>CANRDX010000009.1 GCA_947629485.1 uncultured Clostridia bacterium | reverse complement strand
GCGAGATCGTCTACTTCCTGTTCATCGGCTGTGCGGGTTGGAACTTCATCATCGAATTTGCCATCAATTTGGTGCTCGCGCCCGCCATTCACCGCATTGTGATCGTCGCGGAGAAGAACTTCCGCCTCAAAAAGCAGAAAAAGACCGCTGGCGAGACCGCGGAGGGTGCGGAGACCGCAAAATCTGAGCCTGCAACGGAGAAAATCTCGTGATCATTTGCATTGACGTAGGCAACACCAATATCAAATATGCCGTGTTCGACGGGCAGAAGGTGGTTCTCACCTTCCGCGTGGCGACCGATCTCAAACGCACCTCGGATGAATACGGGGCGCAGGTCGTTCAAATGCTCGTGGGCGGCGGCGTAAGCCCTGCGGAGCTTACGGGCGGCATCTTTTCCTCCGTCGTGCCCTCGATCGACTACACGGTGGAGCGCATGCTCGCCAACTATCTTCACATCAGACCCATGCAGATCGCCCCGGGGCTGAAAACGGGGCTGAAAATGCGTGCGGACAATGCGAGAGAGGTGGGGGCGGACCGCATCGTAAACAACGTCGCCGCGATCGCGAAATACGGTTGCGGCAAGCCCCTCATCGTCGTGGATTTCGGCACGGCGACGACCTTCAACATCATCAGCGCGCAGAACGAATTCATCGGCGGCGTGATCGCCCCGGGCATCAAAGGCTCTCTCGACAGCCTTGTGAGCGGCACCGCGCGGCTCCCGCGCGTGGAGATCGAAGCGCCCCCCAGCGTCATTGCGACAAATACCGTCACAAATATGCAGGCGGGCATCGTATTCGGCTTTGCGGGGCTCGTAGAATATATCGTCAAGAAGATCAAAAAGGAATTGAAGGCCGCGGACGTTCTCACGATCGCCACGGGGGGATTTTCGGAGATCATCGCAAAGGAAACGGCGTACATCGACATCGTGGATAAGATGCTTACGCTCAACGGATTGAAATATTTGTACGATTTGAATCACTCGGAGGAAGAAATATGAAAAAAATCGGAGTGGCAATTCTCGGATTGGGCGTTGTCGGCGGAGGGACGTATAAACTTCTCACGGAGAAGGCGGACTTCTACCGCAAAACGCAGGGGTTGGATCTCGTCGTCGAGAGCGTGCTCGAAAGCGATCCGCAACGCACGGCGGCGCTCGGCATTCCTTCTGATAAGATCGCCTGCAACATCGCCGAGGCGGTGCTCAATCCCGACGTCAACGTCGTGGTCGAATGTATCGGCGGCACAGATCCCGCCAAAGAATACGTGCTCGCCGCCCTTCATGCGGGCAAGACGGTCGTCACCTCCAACAAAGAGCTGATCGCGAAGGAGTTTTTTGCGCTCGAACATGCGGCAAAAAGCCACAACGCGGGGCTGTATTTCGAGGCAAGCTGCGTGGGCGGCGTCCCCGTCATCCGCGCGCTGACCGACGGCGTGCAGTCCAATACGATCACTTCCGTCAAGGGGATCATCAACGGGACGACCAACTACATCCTCACAAAGATGACCGAGACGGGCGCGACCTATGAGGAGGCGCTCGAAGACGCCCGAAAGCTCGGCATCGCGGAGGCAGACCCCACGGCGGATGTGGAAGGGTACGACGCCGCTTACAAGCTCTCCATTCTCTCCTCGCTCGCCTTTCACGCCAAAGTTCCCTATACCAAGATTTTCCGCGAAGGGATCACGGGGATCTCGGCGGAAGATATCGCCGACGGCAACGCGCTCGGCTACCGTTTGAAATTGCTCGCCATCGCCAAGCGGACGGACGCGGGGATCGAGGCGCGCGTTCATCCCGCTTTCGTCAGGAAAGATCATCCGCTCGCCTCGGTGGAGGGGAGCTACAACGCCGTGTTCCTCACGGGAGACTGTGTGGGCGATCTCATGCTCTACGGCAGAGGCGCGGGGGAACTGCCCACGGCAAGCGCCGTCGTTTCCGATATCATCTTCGCGGCGACGCGGGGCGAACATCGCTATTCGCACTTAAAGAGCGGCGCGCACGCCGAAAAAGAGAGCTTTTCCGACGATTTCGAGAGCGCCTTCTATCTGCGTCTCACCGTCAACGACGAGCCGGGCGTGCTCGCCAAGATCTCTTCCGTTCTCGGCAAATACGGCGTCTCCGTCGAAGAACTCATTCAACGGGCAGAAAGAGACCGCCCCGGCAAGGCGACGCTTGTGCTCATCACGCACAAGACGCACGAGCTTTCCGTGAAAAAGGCAGTCAAGAAACTCTCCGATTCCGATCACGCGAGCGTGGATTCCGTTCTCCGCGTCGAGCTTTGAAGGAAATGAAACGGGCGATCATCGTTATCAACGCATATACCAAGCGCGGTTCCGAACTCAATCAGCCTCGCCGTCTGCAAGAAGAGCTTGCTTCTTTGGGCGTCGAAGCGGAGATCGTGCGCAATTCTCCCGCCGTTTTGCGTGCGGAAGCGGATTTTGCGATCTATCTCGACAAGGATAAATATGCGGCGCGCGCGCTGGAAAGGCGCATGCGCATGTTCAACAGCGCGGCCGCCATCGAGACCTGCGACGATAAGATGCTCACCCATCTTGCTCTCGCAGGTTTTCCCATGCCCGAAACGATCTCTTCGCTTCTATGCTACACGCCCGAGGCTGCGACGAGCGCAGATCTTCTCGGCGAGGCGGAGGCGCGGCTCGGCTATCCCATGATCGTCAAGGAGAATTTCGGCTCTCTCGGCGCGCAGGTCTATCTCGCAGAGGATCGCCGGGAGCTTGAAGAGCTTTCCGAGCGGCTAAAACTCCGCCCCTATCTCTATCAGAAATTCATTGCCGAGAGCAGGGGAAGGGACGTCCGCGCGATCTGCGTGGGGGGAGACGTCGTCTGCGCGATGAAGCGGACTTCCCCCGATTTCCGTTCCAATCTCTCGTTGGGCGGGAAGGGGGAGATCTTCGAGCCGACGGAGGAGATCCGCTCCCTCTGCGCCCGCGTGTGCGCCGCGATCGGTCTGGACTACTGCGGGATCGACCTTCTGTTCGGGAAGGAGGGAATGCTCGTCTGCGAGGTGAACTCCAACGCCTTTTTCGGCGGGATCGAGGCGGTGACGGGCGTCAACGTCGCCGCAACGTATGCGCGGTATATTTTTCACGAGGTGTACGGCAGCGCGCCGCGCAAATAAAATTTGAACAATAAAAAAGGTACTATGCGTCGCATAGTACCGTGCTGAATTGCCAAACTCCCGCGTTCGGGAGCTTTTCTTTTGCCTTATGCCGCGGCGGGCGCCGCGTTTTTCTCGACGAGAGAGCAGACGAAGGCGTCCGTATTCACGTCGGCGATGCAGAAGGAGTAGATGACGATGGGGACCATGAGGAGGGCGGCGATGAGCGCGTCGAACGCAAACAGCGCCGCGGCGAGCGCAAGATCGAGGAGAATGATAAGTCCCACGCTGCCGAGATAGCTCAAAATATTTTTCAGCGTGAGGACCTCTTTCAGCTTGACCGTCTTGTCGCTGTGGACGACCCAAGACGCCGTGAGCGAGAGGACGGCGGAGAGGGCGAGAAGGACGACAAGCGCGAGCAGACTGTAAAAGCGGATAAAGGCGAAGAGGATGTAGAAGGCGATGAGGATGATCGCCTGCACGATGGGAACGACGGTGTGCGCGAGGAAGAATTTCTTGAAATTGCGCCGTGCCGTCTTGCGGCGGATCGCAAAGCGCGCCGCAAAGTTCGCGAGGACGACGCCGATCGCACAGATCACCGCCGCCACCGAGACGCCCGCGACCAAAGTATCCTTGAACTTCAAGACGATCGCCGAAAAGTTCTCCCCGAAGTTTTCCGTCGAGGCGTTCAGCGTCTCCAAGAATCCCATCGCGGTATTTTTCAGCCAAGCGGTGGAGAAGATCTGCCTGATCGCCGCCGCGTAGTTGCCCGTCCATTCGATCTGCCCGAAGGCATATTTGAGGAATTCGTTGACGCTGACGCTCGAATCCTCCACCGAGACGTGGATGAGGGAGGTGAGATCGGAGAGCATCGTCGATAGCCCGCCGATGAGGAAATGCGCCAGCCCGAATACCGTGAGAAGCAGGAAGAGATAGAAGATCCCCATCGGGATAAACAGGTAGACGAGGTTTTTTGCAAAATTTTTGAGAGAAGATCTTATCATACCGAATTGCCCTTCCTATTTTCAGCCGACGATCAGATTGACGAGCCGCCCGGGGACGACGATGCACTTTTTCACCGCCTTGCCCGCCGTTTTTTCCTGAACCTCGGGCAGAACGCGCGCAAGCTCTTCCACCTCCGCGTTCTGCGCCGAACTCGGGAACATCGCGCGGCACACGATCTTGCTGTTGACCTGCACGGCATATTCCTTCTCGTCCAACACGAGCGCGGCGGGGTCCTCGACGGGGTATTTCTTCTCAAAGACGGAAAATTTCCCGCCCAGCATCTCCCAAAGCTCTTCGCAGGTATGCGGCGCGCAGGGCGCGAGCAGAAGGACGAGATCGGTCACCGTCGCTTTCAGAAGGGCGGCGTTCTTCACGGGCAACGCGTCGTATTTTACGATGGCATTCACAAGCTCCATGATCCGCGCGATTGCGGTGTTGAAGGAGAAGGATTCGAGATCGCGCGTGACGCGCGCGATGGCGAAGTTTCTGGCGTAATCGAGGGCTTTTTCCTCCGCGCCGTAGGGCTGCGCATCGCGCGGGACTTTCATATCCCGCACCTTCGCCACGAGTTTTTCCACGCGGTCGAGGAATTTTGCGATCGCCTTGATCCCGTCGTCGTTCCACGGGCCGCCCTCGGTGTAGGAGAAGCCGAACATCAAATACAGGCGGAAGGCGTCCGCGCCGTATTCCTGCACGTATTCGTCGGGGGAGACGATATTCCCGTGCGATTTCGACATGCGGTTCCCGTCAGGCCCCAAGATCACGCCCTGATGAACGAGGCGTTTGAAGGGTTCGTCGAAATCGAGGTAGCCCATATCGCGCAGCGCCTTCACGAGGAAACGCGCATAGAGCAAGTGCATGCAGGCGTGTTCCGCGCCGCCGACGTAGGTGTCCACGGGCATCAGCCTGTCCGCTTCCTCGCGGGAGAAAGGCTCCCTGTCGTTGTGCGCGTCGGTATAACGGAGGAAATACCAGCTCGAACAGACGAAAGTATCCAAAGTATCGGGATCGCGCCGCGCCGCTCTCCCGCAGACGGGGCAGGGCGCGGACATGAATTTTTCGTGTTTCGCAAGGGGGGATTTTCCGTCCGGGCGGAACTCTACGTCGTAGGGCAGCCGAACGGGAAGATCTTTTTCGGGCACGGGGACGACGCCGCAGACAGGGCAGTGGATGACGGGAATGGGCGCGCCCCAATAGCGCTGACGGGAAACCAGCCAATCCCTGAGGCGGTAATTTACTTTTTTGCCGCCCTTGCCGAGTTTGGAGATATGCGCGGCGATCGCGTCGCGCGCCTCTTCGCCGAACAGCCCGTCGAACTCCACGGAGCCGCGCACGATCCCGTCTTCCGTGAAGGGCAGTTCGGTCTCCCCGCCCTGCTTTTCGATGACTTTTTCGATGGGAAGCCCGTACTTCGTCGCAAAGGCAAAGTCGCGCTCGTCGTGGGCGGGGACGGCCATCACCGCGCCCGTGCCGTACGTCGCAAGCACATAGTCGGCAAGATAGACGGGGATCTTCCTTCCGTTGACGGGGTTGATGGCATACGAACCCGTGAAAACGCCCGTCTTTTCCCGCGTGGAAGAGAGCCTTTCGATCTCCGTACACTTGGAGGCGTTCTCGATATAGGCTTCGACGGCGTCGTGCTGCTCGGGCGTCGTGAGTTTGCGGGCGAGGGGATGTTCGGGCGCAAGGACGATGTACGTCACGCCGAATACGGTATCGCACCGCGTCGTATACACGCGGATCTTATCCCCGCGTTCGCTTTCAAATTCGATCTCGCAGCCCGTGGATCTCCCGATCCAGTTGCGCTGCATATTCTTTGTCTTTTCAGGCCAATCGAGGGTATCCAGCCCGCTGAGCAGCTCCTCCGCATACTCCGTGATCTTCAAGAACCACTGGGTGAGGTTCTTCCGCACGACCTCCGTGGAGCACCGCTCGCACCTTCCGTCCACGACCTGCTCGTTGGCAAGCACCGTCTGGCAGGAAGGGCACCAATTCACGGGCGCTTCCTTGCGGTAGGCAAGCCCCTTCTTATAGAGCTGTAAAAACATCCACTGCGTCCACTTGTAGTAGCTTTCCTCGCAGGTCTTGATCTCCGCGGACCAATCGAACATCGCGCCCATCGCTTTGAGCTGATTTTCCATCGTCGCGATGTTCTTTTCGGTGGAATCTTTGGGGTGCACGCCCGTCTTGATCGCATAATTTTCCGCGGGAAGCCCGAAAGCGTCGAATCCCATCGGCTGGAACACATTGTAGCCCTGCATCCGCTTAAAGCGCGCATACGAATCGGTGGGGCCGTAGTTGTACCAGTGCCCGATATGCAGTTTGGCGCCGGAAGGGTAGGAAAACATTTCAAGAACGTAATACTTGGGCGCGTCGGACTTTCTGTCGAAATTGTTCAGCCGCGCCTTTTCCCACTGTTGTTGCCATTTTCTTTCGATTGCCTTGATATCCATAAAAGACATTCTACTATACGCGATAGGAAAAGTCAAGCGCACAATGGGTATTTTTGGGAATTCTTGCAAAAATCCGAATTTTTGTTTGTAATTTTGCCGCCAAAAAAGCGGCGGCGCCGATCGTATAAATAAAACATGTTCGGCGGCATACAATAAAGGTGTGGAAGAAATCGTTGTATCGGACGGCAGCGCGCGCAGCGTCTTTATCACCTATCTTTACAATGCCGTGTTGGGGGACGCCGTTCTCGCAGGGGGAAGCGGGGAACTGTTGTTCGGCGGGGAGCGCGCCGCCGTGAAGCTATGCCCCGGGAGGGGCGATCTTCGCTGCAAAGTCATGGATCGCATCGCGGAGATCGTCGGGATCGGCTATAAATATGCCTTCATGAAGGAAAAATTGCGCGTGTGCCTTCCGAAGCGCGAAAAAAAGCTGCTTATCGCCGCGCTGATCGCGGCAGACTTCGAGGGCGACCGCGCCTTTGTGCGCGGCAAAATGGGGGAGATTGGGCAGTTCAGCATCGACGGATTCTATATGTTCCGCCTCGGCGCCCTGCGGGAGAAATGGACGCGCATCATCGACTACATCCCCGAGGGCTTTTCAAGCTCCGATCTTTTGAAATTCTGTGAATTTCTCGTCGGCGAGAGCAAGAATAAGATCTATGTGAAGGGGAACGTCGTGTTCGGCGAGAACTTTGCGCCGCTCCGAAGGAGCCGTCTCACGGGCGAGGAGGATATCGAGACGGAGATCATGCTCTCCGACGCGGGATTCGTCTACTGCCTCGGCGAGGTGGAAAAAGGGGTGGAAGATTTTTTGCAAAAATATTATGCGGAGCGGGCGATATTTTCTTGACAAATCCCGAGAAGAAATCTACAATAGAAATTGCGTAAAGACAAGTAGCCCCGCGCGGTTTTCCCAGAGAGCGGATCCACGGCTGGAAGATCCGTAAAAGCGTTCGGTGTGCGAAACCGCTTTATCCTTTCCAAACTGAAAAAAAACGAGCGGCTTCCCGAAGGGGGAGCAATTAAGGTGGAACCGCGCCGAATGAGGCGTCCTTAAATATCCCGAAAGGGTTTTTAAGGGCGTATTTTTATTTTCGTGCATATAGGAGCGCCGCCGCGCCCGAGAGGGCGATCTTGCCCCAAAAGGCGAAAAAAACAGCTCGTTTTTCAAAATAACGTGAAATACATAGTATTATGTCACACATAACGGAGGTAAAAAACATGAATATTACCCTGAAAAACGGCGATATCCTCGAATTGGAGCAAGGCTCGACCGCACTCGTTGCGGCGCAGAAGATCTCGGAGGGGCTTGCCCGCGCCGCTGTCGCGGCAAAGATCAACGGGAACCTTTGCGATCTTTCGGAGACGCTTGCAGAGGGCGACCGTTTGGAGATCGTGACCTTGAAAGAGAAGGAAGGGTTAGAGGTCTACCGCCACACCTGCGCGCACGTGCTCGCACAGGCGCTCAAAACGATCTATCCCACCTGTAAGCTCGCGATCGGCCCCGTGATCGAGAACGGCTTCTACTACGATGTGGATTTCAAGACGCCCATCACGATGGAAGATTTCGGCAAGATCGAGGCGGAGATGAAGAAGATCATCAAGAGCAATCTGCCCATCGAGCGGTTCACACTGCCCCGCGAAGAGGCGATCGCCCTCATGAGCAAATATCATGAGAACTACAAGGTGGAGCTTATTCAGGATCTTCCCGAGAGCGCCGTCCTTTCCTTCTATAAGCAGGGCGCGTTTACCGACCTCTGCCGCGGGCCGCACCTTCCTTCGACGGGGAAGATCAAGGCGTTCAAACTGACCTCGATCGCGGGCGCGTATTGGCGCGGCGACGAAAAGAAGAAGATGCTCACCCGTATCTACGGCACCGCGTTCGCCAAGAAGGAGGAGATGGAGGAGTACTTCCGTCTCCTCGAAGAGGCAAAAAAGCGCGACCACACCAAACTCGGCAAGGATTTGAAGCTCTTCGCGCTCCTTCCCGAGGGCAGGGGCTTCCCGTTCTTCCTCCCGAACGGCATGGTGCTGAAAAACACCCTCGTCGATTATTGGCGGCAGCTCCACAGAAGGGAGGGGTACGTCGAAGTGCAGACGCCCATCATCATGACCCGCACGCTCTGGGAGAATTCGGGGCATTGGGATCATTATAAGGACAACATGTACACGACGAAGATCGACGGCGAGGACTGCGCCGTCAAGCCCATGAACTGCCCGGGCGGAATGCTCGTGTATAAGCTCGCCCCGCACAGCTATAAAGATCTGCCCATCCGCATGGGCGAATTGGGGCTTGTCCACCGCCACGAGAAGAGCGGACAGCTCCACGGGCTGATGCGCGTGCGGTGCTTCACGCAGGACGATGCGCACATCTTCATGCTCCCCGAGCAGATCACCGAGGAGATCAAAGGCGTCGTTCGCATCATCGACGAGGTGTATTCCCTCTTCGGGTTCAAATATCACGTCGAACTCTCCACCCGCCCCGAGAACAGCATGGGTTCCGACGAGGATTGGGAGAATGCCACGAACGCGCTCGTAAAGGCGCTCGACGAACTCAAACTTCCCTATGTCGTCAACGAGGGCGACGGCGCCTTCTACGGCCCCAAGATCGACTTCCATTTGGAGGATTGCATCGGCAGAACGTGGCAGTGCGGCACCATTCAGCTCGATTTCCAGATGCCGCAGCGCTTTGACCTCGAATACGTGGGGGAGGACGGCGAAAAGCACCGCCCCATCATGATCCACCGCGTCGTGTTCGGCTCCATCGAGCGGTTCATCGGCATTCTCATCGAGCACTACGCGGGCAAATTCCCCGTGTGGCTCTCGCCCGTGCAGGTGAAGGTCTTGCCCATCACCGACCGCGCCGCCGACTATGCCGCAAAACTCACCGCCGAGATGAACGCGATGGGGCTTCGCGCCGAAGCCGATCTTCGCAAGGAGAAACTCGGCAGGAAAATTTTGGACGCCGAGAACGAAAAGGTGCCCTACAAACTTGTCGTGGGCGACAAGGAGATGGAGGAGGGCACGGTCTCCGTCCGCAAGCGCGGCGAAGGGGACATCGGCGCCATGAAGAAGGAAGAATTCTTTGCGCTCTGCAAAGAGGAAAACGACAAGAAGATCGTATTCTGATTTGTTTTCGCCATCGATACAAGAAACAGCCCGCTGCCGAGGATCGGCAGCGGGCTTTCCGTGCTGTAACGATTTTACGCTCCGACTTCGCTTTCGGAAGGTGCGGCCTCGCCCTCTGCGGGGGCAGGGGGATTGGGTGCGAATGAGATCTCCAACACCGCATAGTATCCGGTCACGCCCTCTTGAAGCGTGATCTTGAAGGTGTACACGCCGTCTGCTGCGATCGCCGACCACGTGCCGTCGTCGTTCTGCTCGAAATCGGCTACGATCTGTTCCCACTCTCCCTCTTCGTTCTTCGCGGCGAGCGCCGTAACGCCGAGGATATCGAAGGTCTTCATCGAGAGGTTATAGTCGTAGCAGACCTCGACGAAGTAGGTATCTTCCTCGTTTGCGTATTGGCCGTAGTAGGTCATTTCCACGTCCGCGCCCGTAGGGAACTTGCTCCCATCGTCGCCGTAGGTGAAGTCGATCATGAATCCGAGGGTGCTTCCGTCGCTGAACAGCACGCCCCATGCGGCATAGCTTGCGTCGGGCGCGACGTAATAAAAGCGGGGAGGAAGGAAGAGCGGCTCGGACTCTTCGCCCTCGTCGGCGGTAATGAGATAGAGATCTACGTCGTACAGATCGCCGTATGCGAGGCCTTCCGCGTATTCCGGATAGGTATAGACGAAATGATACGTTCTCACGAGGTACAAGTCGTCTACGACGTACTCTTTGCAGATGGTGATGGAATCGAGGGTGTACCACCGCTCGGTCTCCATTTCAGACGAGATGCTCCCGAGGAAGAACCGCACGGCGTAAAGCTCGCCGTCCTGCGCGGTGAATAAGATCTGGGAGAGGTTGAGGGTACCAATATCCGACGGGATCTGCGCGATAGTCTCCATTGCGGAGAGATCCGCTTCAAAGGTGAAGGGATTGCCTTCGCTGTCCTCGCCGTAGCTCAAATTGCCCACGACCCTGCCTTGCAACAGGGCGCCCGCGACGGAATAGTAGTAGAAGGTGAGGCTGCCGCCCTCCGCCTCGGCGTCCGTGTAGGTCTCAACGGTTTCCTCGATCTCCTCGACAAACGCATAGGTGCTCGTGCCGTGAGGGTTCCAATTCAGCGTGATGGGATACTCATAGTAGATCCCGTATTCTTCGTCGTAGATGTAGACGAGGCAGACTTCCAACGCGCCGTTCTCGTCGTAGCCGATCGCAACGTCGTAATTCGAGGCGGTCCCGAAGGTCGCGGGCACCTCAAAGGCGACGTAGTCGCGTTCGCCGTTGGGCGTGAAGCTCAGATCGATGTCGATCTCGATCTCGCCGTCCGCATTCGCGAAGGTCATTTCCTCGCCGACGGTGTATTTATAATAGGTCTTGCTATTGTACTCATACGTCGAGCCGGTGGGGAAGGTGACGTGCCGCTCCGCGCCGCCGTCGATGGGCAGCAGGGTAACGTCGTCTCCGTCGAGGTTGAAGTAGTACTGCACGCCGTCGTAGATCGCATACATTCCGTTATAGACGACGGACGAGAGATCGGAGGCGTAGTAGACGACGGGATCGTTGAAGTAGGTCGTGTTGTAGACGAAGGTCGCGTCCTCGACGCTGTACGAGAAGCGGAAGCCGCCCGTGCCGTCGGTGTATTCAAACGCGCCCTCTGCGTCGCCGATGAGGGAATAGACGCCCGCATGCGCGACGCCGCGCTCGTTATAGAGCGTTCCTCTGCCGAAGCCGTCGAGAACGAGGACGGTCAAGTTATCCGCAAGATATGCGCCGCTCAGCGCAACGTTCTTCACGATGGCGATCACGGAGGAGCCTGTGCTTGCAAAGGCGATGTCGTAAGACGCGTTGCCGCCCGCATTGAGCGCAAACTCGAAGTGGAACACATAGTAGACGTCGGTTGCGGTATACGTACCCGTGCCTGTCTCGCGCATGCCGATGTTGAGAACGGCGCCGCCGTATCCGTCGAGCGTGACGGAGTAATTTTTGGAAGCGTATCCCGTGTAGTCGTCGTTATAGAGGGGATAGGTGCCCTGCATGCCGTCGCGGACGGTAAAGGATTCGCCCGTTTCGGGGAAGTCGATGGCGTACGCGGCGCCTTCGTCGGGATCGTAGAAGTAGATCGCGTCGCCCGTAGCGTTCAGGTAGTGATAGGTGCCGAGGTGCTCCGTGCCGTCCGCTTCGACGTATTCCGCTTGGTTGCAGAAACCGTCGAGGGTGAGTGTGCCGTAGGAGGAGCGATACATGCCGCTCGGACCTTCGAGATCTCTCAGGTGGTAGATGTACATACCCACGACGAGATCGACCCCGTAGAAGGTATCCTGATGGAAGCCCATAACGAACTCAAAGGAGCTGACGCCGAGCGTGTTTTCATCGGGATAATACGTGTAGATCTTGTCCCCGAAGGGTGTTGTGCCCGTCTCTTCGTAGGTGCCCGAAACGAGCTTGCTCGTGTCGCTGACGGACGCGTCGCCTCTGGGCGCATAGACCGCGCCGCCCACCCCGTTGAGGATGAGAGAGTAGGGGGAGGAATATGCGTCGAGATCCTCCGCTCCCGTCACGGGGCACAGAACGAGGGTACGGGAAGGGAAGTCCGCCACCTGATAGGTATTGCCGTCGTCGTTCTCTTCGATGAGGAAGTAGAGCGTTTGATCTTGGTTCTCGTCGTCGGTATATGTGAAGGTGGCAAAGTTCTGGTTCTCATAGAAGCCGACGCCGTTGATATGGAAGGAGCCTTCCAACGCGATGCCGTCTTTCACATAGATGGTGCCCAACCCGTCGAAGCCGAGGTTGTTGTTCCAAATTTGCCCGTCGCCGTCCTTTTCGGTATAGAGCGTGTAGTTCTTCGTCCCGTCGTGCTCGTACACATAGTAGACGACGATGGACGATCCGTCGGTCAGCGTGAGCGAATCGTTCGTGATGTAGGAGAACGTCGTCGTGAAGAAGAGGTATTCCCCGAGATCGTTCTCGAAATCGCCCGTGCGGGTGAAGGTGTAGAGCGTGATCCCGCCGAGATTTTCCGCCGTGCAGTAGCCCGTTGCGGCGCGGCTCACCGTTCCGTCGAGGTTGAGATAGATCTCCGCCAGCGTGCCGCTTTGCGCCTTTGTCGTATAGGTGACGAGGTACGTTTCTTCGAGATCGGCGCCGTCGGGTCCCGCCGCAAGGCGCAGCATTTCGGCAACGACGTCCAAAGGTTGAGCGGTCTCAAAGGTATCCGCGCCCGTGATGCGGAAGGTGAACGTCTGGCTTCCCGAATGAAGCGTGACGACGGTGCCGAAGATCTCGGAATCGTTCAAGTCGTATTTTCCCTTGTACGTCGTGCCGCCCACGGTATACGACGCGCTGCTCGCGCGAAGCCCGTAGCCGTCGAGCGTAAGCACATCCGCACCGCTCGTGAAGGTGCCGTAGACCGACGAGCGGGGGAGCCAAAGCGGAAGGGCGTAGCCCGATTCATAGATGAGGAAGGCGAGTTCTTCGTATCCGCCGCGGCCTTCAATGACGGCGTTGTAGAACTTTCCGCTCAGCGACCCGTCTTGGAAAGGCTCGCCGCTGTCGTAATAGCCCGCGGTGGGGGAGTCGCTCTCCGAATGATAGAGAAGTCCGCCCATACCGTCGAGATAAATGTAAGGCGAGGCGACGTACAAGTGTTCGCCGATGGGGAGCATACGGAGATATTCTCCCTCCTCTTCGCCGACGGTGTAGAACACGGGGATCTCGTCTGCACCGTCCTCCACGACGCTGAGATGGAACGAAAGGCGCACGACGTCGTTTTCGACGAGCGAATAGCCGTCTTTTTCCGCGCGGATGACGCCGTTTATTGTCGTCGTCTGATCGTTTGCCGAATACGTCCATACGGCGGTCATGTCGTCGTTGATCGTGAGGGAGTTGGTCGTGTCCACACTCCCGACGGTGCTGTCCTCGGGGACGTAGTAACCCAAGAAGTTGTAGTAGGTATCCGCCATAGCTTCGTTCTTCCACGCGAAGGAATACATGGCGGGGGAGAGGACGGCAACGAACTTTTCGCCGTCTTCGGTCGTGAAGGTTGCCGTGTTGTCTTCCACGGTGCCGCGGATCTCCGCGCCCCCGCGGTTGAGAACGGCAACGCCTTCTTCGGCTGCGGGAAGGAAGATCACGTCGGAGCCGCCGAGACGGTCGGTGCATCCGCGTTCCCAAAGGGCGTAGAGGGTGATATCACCCGTCAGGTCGAAGGAGTCGCCTGCGGCATATTCCGCCTCGCCCTCCCGTTTCGTGCTCCAACCCGCAAAGCGGTGCTCGCGCACGGTGAAACCGCACTCTGCCGCCGCTGCCGCCTCGCCGTAGACGGGCGCGGTCGCGGGCGTGCTGCCGCTCGCGCTGTACCCCTGCGGCGCGTTCGCCTCGTACCGCACGGTAAAGCCGATGCCGCGGTTATAATAGAAGCGGAAGACGTTGTTTGCGGCAGGAAGCTGCAATTTGAGCGAATCGACGTTGCCTTCCGCTTCCCCGTCGAACACAAAGTGTTCGAGCGCGGGCGCTTCGAGCGTGAGCCGTTCATTCACGAAGTCCTTGCCGTCGACGGTCTTTTCGAGTGTGTAGCCCTCGCCATCGAGATCTTTCGTGTAAAGCTCCGCCTTGTACGCGACATGGTAGCGCGCGAACAGGTTGATCGTCTCATTGGGCATCGTATAGTCCGCGCCGAGCGCCTCGCCCGTCGACTCGAAGAACCAGCCGCCGAATGTCAGCCCGTCCTTTACGGGGACGTAGGAGGAGATCGCCTCCAACACGTTTGCGCCGCCCTTGACGTAAGCCGCGTCCTGTGAGAGCGTACCGCCGTCCGTATCGAATACGACGAGGTACATCTGTTCCCATTTCGCGTAGTATGTTTTATTTTGTTCGGGCACGGTGACGGAAGTCAGCGCGTCGCCTTGCAGCCCTTCGTTATCATACCAGCCCTCGAAGGACCAGCCGCCCCGCGCCATCGTGGGAAGGGTATATTCCGTTCCGACCTGCGCTTCGACGGGATCGAGGGAGAGCGTGCAGTTGGTCTCGAAAGAGAGCGTGACGTTGGACTTTCCGCCGTCGCACGCCGCTGCGAAGGCTCCAACGAGCATTGCCGCCGCAGCGAGCAGGACCGTGAGCCAGATCCTCTTGATTTTTTTCATTGTCATTTCTCCTATCTCAATTCAGGGTATTGCCCCGCTGCGTCGTGCCGTAGCGGGGCAGTTGCGATAACGTCAATCCTTATTGTCCGCGGGAAGCGCCGCGCCGAGTTCCGCTTTCAGCGCTGTGGTAGCAGATTCGGTGAAGTCGGCTGCGGGATCGTTCTCGGGGAAATCGAGATCGTTGGGATTATAGAGGGTAAGCCCGTCGTTCAGCGCCACCGTCTCCATCCAGATCGAGGGAACGATGCCGCTCTTCTGAACGCCTCTGTGCGTATCCAATACGCCGGTATTGAGACCTGTCGCGCCGAGCGAATTGACGGTGATCACCTGCTCGGATTCGACATAGCCTTCGCTGTACGAATCCGTCGCGCCTGCCGTTCTCAGCCAATATCCGCCATAATATTTATAATCGTCAAAGTAGAACACCCCGCGGGCAATGGAATAGTCGCTTGCACTCACGCGGCGGTTCAGATCTGGAAGAAGATACTCATACGCATCATTAAAACCGTAATCCTCGTTGGAGACCTCGTCGTAACTGAGAAGGGCGACATAGTCTTTGGTATTGTTGGAGGAATAGCTCGCGCCGTCCACCATGAACACCCAACTGCCGCTGTTGTCTACGCCGAACCTTGTGAGGACGCCGCGCGGAAGAGAGGCGAACGCGTTGAGATAGAAGTCGTGATTGAGCCAATAGCGAACCTCGCTGAACTGGTAGTCGTTCGCGTAGTACGTCCTGTCGGGCGCGCCGTAGTAATTCACATAGGAATCCTCGGGCTGCACGTTCACATGGCTCTGATACGCCCTGTTGTCAACGGCGATGTCGCTCATAAGGTGCATCTTGCCGTCCGCTTCTTCGAGTACGCGCCAACGGATCGGCTCGACCTTGAAGTAATATTCCCTGCCTGCCTCAACGACTTCCGCGTTGCTGCCGAAGGCTCCGCCCGCATAGGGCGTCGCCGAGATCTTGATATATTTCGCGCCGTCGCTTCCCGTGTAGTAACCGAGTGCGTCGGGCGTGGCGGAGGCGATCGTCACCTCGCTTGCCTTCACGGTCTGAGGATAGCTTCCGAGCGTGACATATGCCCAAGCGTCGCTCGGCTTCTGCGCCGTGTAGGTGTACGCTTTCACAAAGCGCGCTTCGAGGGTATATGATTGACCGGGCATTCTGAACGTGTACTCTGGTTCGAGCGATTTCAACTTGTTCTCGTCGTCGTACCAACCCGCGAACAGATAGCCGTCCTGCTCGTTCCTGTTCACCATGTAATCCTTTTCGAGAGGAGCGGGGGTAGCGGTGAGGGTGACGGCGGAGTCGGGCGAGACGTATTCTCCGTTTTCGATCGCTTTGCCGTCAACTTCGATCGTGAAGGAACCTGCCGCCTCGTTATCGAGCGTGACGGTAAGGCTGCAAGTATCTTCGATGAACTTTCCGATCAGATCGACGTCCTCTTCGCCCAACGTGAATTCATAAGGGGAACGTGCGTAGACCAATTCGTCGGTATCTTTGTCGAACCAACCGGCAAACGCCATTCCGTCCACGGGGCTGGCTTCCAAACGGATACGCGTTCCTTCTTCCAAAGCGTCTCCGTTTCTGAAAATCTCGTCGTTCGCATACCCCGCGACCCGACCCTTCGTCGTATCGTCGCTCGCATAGGATACGGCGTGCGTGGGAATGGGGGTGGGCGCAAATTTTGCGGTGAGCGCATAGTTGTGTGCGGGCATGGTAAAGGTGTACGTCGCCGAAGTGCTTACAGATTCATTGTCCTCGTCGTACCAACCCACGAAGTCGTAGCCGTCGTTCGGCGTCGCCGTAACGGTGATGGAGTCGCCCGTCTTCTGCTTTGCGCCGCTTCTTGCTTCGCTCGTCACGGTGCCCATCAGATCGTCGGAAGTATCGAAGGTGAAGGTGTAGCTCGCGACCTCGGCTTCAAATACCGCCGAAAGGGTGCAGTCTCTTTCGGGCATCGTAAAGGAATAAGCCGCGTCCGCGTTGACGAGGCTGCCGCCTTCGTACCAACCCTTGAAGGTATATTCCGCGTTGGCGGTCGCGCTGAGGGAGACGTTCGTACCCGCGGCGACCTTTTCCCCGCTCACGGGCGTGCCGCTTACCGTTCCGCCCGCGACGCTCGAACTCTCGTAAACGAGCGTGTAGAGGGTGTCGTCTCCGGAGGAGCTGTCGTTGCCGGAGTCGCATGCCGCGATCGCGATCACCGTGCCGATCATCAGCGCCGCCATCAGGCATGCTCCCATAGATCTCAGTTTTTTGCCGATCATGTTAAACCTCCCGGTGAATCAATGTATAAATCACCTGATTTTTATAGAATAATTATACTACATACAATCATGCTATGCAAGTGGATTTGCTTCCCGCCGCGTCATGTCACATTCTATCTATAAAACCGCGCGAATTATGTCGTAACGTCACAGTCGATGAATTAAATAAACAAATTTATATGAAAAATTTGATATTTCCCTCTTTTTACGAAATTTATATATTCAAAAAATATGTATAAAACAAACGGAAAGACGGGGAAGAATAGGCAAAAATCGGCAGCCCGCGAGGGGCTGCCGATCGGAAAATTGCATATTTTCGCCGCGTTATTCACCGCAACGGCTTTTGGTCTACGAGGGTATATCCCTTCTTGGGTTTTCTGCCGAAATCGATCTTTGCGCCGAACTTTACAAAGAGGACGAAGACGGCGATCGCCGCGACGGTGACGCAGATGACGACGATCGCCCATGCGTCCAACGTCTCGGCTTTCACGCGCGCCCAAAGTTCGTTGATGCGCGCGCTCGCACCCTCGTCGTAGTAATCCATCACCGCCGAACGGCCGATGACGCTTTGGGGCGGGAACTGCGCGTAGAGCTGGCGGCAGGTCGCCTGTTCGATGTCCGCGGTAATGGACGCGCCCTCGCCGAAGAAGTAGGAGAGGTCGTATTCGACGGGGTCGTCCGTCTCCTCGTCCTCATAGAGATATTTCGCATAGTCGAGCATCTTGCCTTCTTCGTCCGCAATGACAGAGGTGTAGCCGATATAGTAGCTGTTGCGCATGGCGTTTTGTGGCATGGAGAGGAAGTTGACGAAGGCTTGCGCCGCCTGTTTATTTGCGCCCTTCGGCATGACCCAGCCGTCGAACCAAAGATTGGTGCCCGCTTCGGGAACATAGTAATTGAGCAGTACGGAGCCGGAGTCTTCGCCGTCCTCGTCCGCGCCGCTCTCGGCAAGGTCGAGGGCATACACGGCGTCTCCGCTCCAAGCATAGTTGAGCCAGATCTTTCCCTGCACCATATCCGCCTTGCCCGTATCCGTCTCGAAGCTGTACACGTTCTCTTTGAGGTCCATGAGGTTCGGCTCGACGCGCGCGATCGTCTCATCGTCGGTGGCGTTGAAGATCTTCGTGACCTCCGAAATATACGCCGCGCTGTCGATATCGCCTGCTTCAAGCGCTTCTTGCAGGGCACAAAGCTCCTCCTGATAGGTCACGCCGAGGGCGGCAAAGTAGGTATCGCGCACGTTGTCCTTCGCCGTGATTTTGCCCTTATAGGCGGGCGCGGTGAAGATCTCCCAGCCGAGTTCGTCGAGCTGTTCCGCGTCGACGTATGCGGGATTATAGACGAACCCCGTCGTGCCCCACATGTAGCCTGCGGCATAGTCCTTCCAGAGGATCGGCTCGCCGTTTTCGTCGTTGCGCACTTCCAGCCCCGCGTTGTTTTCAAACTTGTCGGCGATGAAGTCGGAGACGTTGCGCACATAATAGTTGTTTTTTTCGCTCTTATCGAAGAAACTTTCGTCGTATTTTTCCAGCCGTCCCTCGGCGGCGAGCTTCATGATCATGTAGTCGGAAGGGCAGAGGAGGTCGTATTCGTTGCCGAGCACGATCTCGTTATACATGTCCTCGTTGGTGCCGAAGGTGGAGTATTCGACGCGAATGGACTGCCCGTATTCCTTTTCATACCACAGGCAGAAGTCGTCGAGGATCTCGGGTCCCTCTTCGGAGAGTTCTTTGCCCATCGTCTCCCGATACCACGCCTTGTAGTTCTCATCCACGATGTCCGAATCGATATGGACGTGCTTTCCGTTTTCTGTTATGGGGTTGCCTTCGTCGTCGAGTTCGTGCAGTTCGTCGTAGATGAACGTCCCGCTGCCGCCGTCGTCGATGTATTCCTCCCAGTTGTACACGCGCAGAACGATCTTTGCGCTCTTTGCGCCGCATCCTCCGAGAACGGAGAGGGAGGGCAGAAAGAGGAGGGCGGCCGCGATCGAGGCGCCCAGTTGTTTACGGGTCATCTCCTTGCCTCCTTTTTGCGCAGACTTGTAAGATTGGAAACGATGACGAACACGACGATGAGCAGGAAGATGATCGTCGTCAGCGCCCAGAAGGAGGAGAGCGTCGCCGCCGTGTGCTTATTGCCCTTCATCGTGGCGTTGAACACATAGGTGGAGATCGTTTCAAATCCCGAGGGGCGGGTGTAGACGGTGACGATGTAGTCGTCGAGCGAGAGGGTCACGGCGAGCATGAAGCCGGAGATCACGCCCGGGATGATCTGGGGAAGAATGACCTTCCACAGCGCCTTGAAGGGGGAAGCCCCCAAATCGAGCGCCGCCTCATAGAGCGAATTATCCATCTGTTTGAGTTTGGGAATGACCGAGAGCACCACGAAGGGAGTGCAGATGACCATATGCCCGATGACAAGCGTGAAATACGACTTGCCGATCCCCACGACGACGAAGGTGATCGCGAGCGCAAGCGCCGTCACGATCTCCGCGTTGATGACGGGGATCTGCGAGACGGCGTGCACGGCGCCCTTAACCCGCTTTTTACAGTAGAACATACCGAGCGCGCCCAAAGTTCCGAGCACGGTGGAGAGCGCGGCGGCGACGAAGGCGAGGAGGAAGGTGTTCCCGATCATGCCGAGCACCTTGCTGTCGGAGAACAGCGCGGTATAGTGCGCAAGGGAGAATCCCTCCGTCTTGCCGATCATATCCGTCTTATCGAAGCTGTACACCGCGAGAAGCAGGATGGGCGCATAGAGGAGCAGGAGAACAAGCCCGACAAACGCCGCTTTGAGACATTTCCCGACGATCGTCTTTTTCATAATGTCGTCCCCCGTACGTTTTCTTCGGATTTGAATCCGCCCGAGAGCCACGTCGAAACAAAGACGACGATGAGCAGAACGAGGGCGACCATCGAACCCATGTGCCAATCGGTGCCGAAGTATTCGTAGATGAATTTGCCGATGATCGTGACCTTCGCATTGCCGAGCATATCGGAGACGACGTAGTTCGTCATAGAGGGCAAGAACACCATCGTCACGCCGCTCATCACGCCCGGCATGGAGAGGGGAATGGTGATGCGGACGAAGGTCGTGACGGCGCCCGCGCCCAAATCGTAGCTCGCCTCATAGAGAGAGCGGTCGATTTTGAGCATTGTCGTATAGAGCGGCAGGATCATGAAGGGCAAAAAGTCGTACACCATGCCGAACACGGTCTTGAAGTAGTTCGCATTCGCAAGCCCTTCCAAGCCGTCGAGAGAGGAGAAGAGATTGAAGAGTTCGCGCAGCGCGTTGACCCGAAGGACGAAATTGATCCACATCGGGAGCACGAAGAGCATGAGGATCACGAACTTCTTCTTCATCCTGCTGTGCGCGAGAATGTATGCGACGGGAAAGGCGATGACGAGGCAGATCACCGTCGTAATGAGCGCGATGACGAGGGAGTAGACGATGGTCGAGAGCTTCGTCGGATCGGAGAAGAAGCGGATAAAGTTGGAAAACGAGATGTGCATGTTCCTGTCCGTGAAGGCATAGAAGAGGATCACGAGCATGGGAACGATGACGAAAAAGATGAGAAAGACGGCATAGGGGATGCACAGCGTCTTTCGGGAAAAACGGGGGATCTTCATCTCTTCTTTTCCTCCGTATTTTTCAGTGAGAGCTTGATCTTGTCCTTCGGAATGATGACGGAGACGAGATCGTTTTCATTCCACAGATCGTCTGTCGCGAAGACGAAGTCCTCTTCCTCTTCCTCCGTCCTCACGATAAGGCGGTAGTGGTCTCCCTTATAAATAATGGAAATGATCTTGCCCGTCGTGCCGCCCGCCTCGGCGTCGTCGCTGATCTCGATGTCGTTCAAGCCGACTTCCACGCGCACGGCGACGTCGGTAAGATCGATCTTTTCGCCCTGCGCGGTGATGAGATATTCCTCTTCGTCGATATGGCTGCCGGGATAGAGCTGCGTCACGTCGCATTCAAACTCGCCGTCGGCGAATTTCACCGTGTTGTGCTTCGTGATCACGCCCTCAAACACGTTGGTGGTGTATTTCGGTTTCATCAGGTGGATCCCGTCCGGGGAGACGTTCATGCCGATTTTTTCGCCCACTTCGCGGCTCTCGGTGGAGCTGATCACAAGCTCGTATTTGCCGACCTGCGCCGTGATCTCGTAGTGGATGCCCTTGAACACGACGGAGATGACCTCGCCGACCAGCGTTCCGTTCTCGGGCGCGCACATCTGGATATCCTCGGGGCGGACGACGACGTCAACAGGCTCATTCGGCTCGAACTTGTCGAGGCATTGGAAGGTCTTTCCGCAGAATTTGACCTTTTTCTCTCCCACGACCGTCCCGTTGAAGATGTTGCTCTCCCCGATGAAGTCGGCGACGAAGGTATTGGCAGGCTCGTTGTAGATTTTCACGGGCGTGCCGATCTGCTGGACGATCCCGTCCGCCATGACGACGATCGTATCCGACATTGTGAGCGCCTCCTCCTGATCGTGCGTCACATAGATGAAGGTGATGCCGAGGCGCTTGTGCATTTCTTTCAGCTCGATCTGCATCTCCTTGCGCATTTTGAGATCGAGCGCGCCGAGCGGCTCGTCCAAAAGCAAAATCTCGGGTTCGTTGACGATGGCGCGCGCAATGGCGACCCTTTGCTGCTGCCCGCCCGAGAGGGTGGAGATGGAGCGTTTCTCGAATCCTTCGAGATCGACGAGGGCGAGCGCCTTCTGCACCTTTTCGCGGATCTCCTTTTTGGAGAGTTTTTCCTTTTTCTTGTATTCTTCGCCCTTATCGTTGCGATAGGTGTTTTCGACGCGCTTGCATTTCAGCCCGAAGGCGATGTTTTCAAAGACGTTGAGATGGGGGAAGAGCGCATACCGCTGAAAGACGGTATTCACAGGGCGCTTATTGGGGGGCAGGCGGGAAATATCCTCTCCGTTCAAGAGGATCTTGCCGCTCGTCGGAAGATCGAAGCCCGCGATCATTCTGAGCGTCGTCGTCTTGCCGCAGCCCGAGGGACCGAGGAAGGTGATGAATTCGCCCTTATTGACGTAAAAACTGACATGGTCGATGACAAGATTGTCGTCAAAGTATTTGGTGACGTCTTGAAGTTCGATGATGTGCTCCGCCATTTCATTTCTCCTGTTTCTCTTGTTGTATTTACCGCGTGCCGGCCGCTTAAAAATTGGGAGGGGTGGAGATCCAGAGGAATTTCGCCTTCCCCCTGCCGATGTTCCTGATATAGTGCTGTTTTGCCGCCGTATAGTAGAAGCTCTCGCCCTTTTTGGCGGGATAGCGGCGGTCTCCGCAGACGACGGCGATCCTTCCTTCGAGCACATAGCCGAATTCTTCGCCCTCATGCGGGAAATCTTCTTCCGTCGAGGCGCCCGCGTCCAGCGTGACGAGCACGGGTTCCATCATGTTCTTCTGCGCGTTGGGGATCACCCACGAAAAGAGCATGCCCTCCGATTCTTTGTCGATGTATTCCTCCTCGCTGAAAACGACCTTTTCCTCCGTTTCCTCGTGGAAGAAGGTAGAAAGATCGCTTCCGAGCGCGTTGAGCAGATCGCACAGCGTGGCGATGGAAGGGCTTGTCAAATCGTTTTCGAGCTGCGAGATGTACCCCTTCGTAAGTTCGCAGCGATCGGCAAGCTCCTCTTGCGTCAAATTTTTTTGCTGCCGCATTTCGCGCAGTTTTGCGCCGAGTTCCATAGTCCCTCCCCAAAAGTTTCTAAACTTTTTGTTTGATATTTGCATACTTTTGCAAAACTAAACAAAAAGTTTACTTTTAATAAACCTGCGACGGGAGCAGTATAGTACATTTCTCTTCCTTTGTCAAACAAATTGTATACGGAATTTCAAATATTATCGGAATTTGTCGGAATTTTTTCCCGCGCACGACATTACTCTATATAGAAGGCGCAAAAAAAAGGCGTCCCGAAAGGGGACGCCTTGAAGCTGCAAAAATAGTTACGCGGCGATGGACTGCAATTTCTTTGCGAGTTTCGCTTTCTTATTGGAAGCGTTGTTTTTGTGGATGATGCCTTTGGTCACAGCGGCGTCGATCGCCGAGACGGTCTCGGGATAGAGCTTTTCGGCGAGCGCTTTGTCGCCCGCGCCGACGGCTGCGAGGAATTTCTTGATCTGCGTTTTGAGAGCGGATTTGATGGCCTTGTTCTGAGCGGTCTTCTTTTCGGTAACGAGAACGCGCTTCTTTGCGGACTTGATGTTGGGCACGATATTTACTCCTTTGATGATTGCATTCTTAAATAACAGTAGCATTTTAACACAAAATGCGGGGCTTGTAAACTATTTTTCATCGGATAAGCGCAAAAAAATCGGAAAATTTGAAAAGAGGCTGCGGAATGAGCGGAAACAAAGAGGTGCGCGTCGGCGTATTCGACAGCGGGATAGGGGGACTTACGGTTTTGAAGGCGTGCCTTGCCGCCGCGCCGCACTTCCGCTATTTTTACTACGGCGACAATCTCCGCGCGCCCTACGGCGGCCGTCCGCCCGAAGAGATCGCGGCGTTCACACAGCAGGCGTTCGAGCGGTTCCGCGCGGAGGGGACGGACGCGGCGGTCGTCGCCTGCAATACGGCGAGCGCGGTCTGCCTCGGAAGCCTCAGGCGGAAATTCTCCTTCCCCGTCGTCGGCATGGAGCCTGCCGTCGCGCCCGCCGCGCGTCTTTGCAAAAAGATCCTGATCCTCTGCACGCCCTACACGGCGGGCAGTTCCCGCCTTCGCACCCTCCTCGCGCGCTTTCCCGCCCGCACCTTCACTGTCCATGCCGCGCCGCGGCTTGCGGGTGCAATCGAAGATCGCTTTCTGCGCGGCGTGCCGTTCGATCTATGCGACCATCTTCCCCGGGGGGAGTGGGACGGCGTCGTCCTCGGCTGCACCCATTACGGCTTCTTCCGAAGAGAGATCTCCGCGTTTTACGGCGCGCCCGTTTTCGATGGGGCGGAGGGGACGGCGAGGCGGCTCCTCGCCGTCGTTTCCTCGCCGGATTTGGACGGCGAGTGGAAGGAAAAGGCAAAAACAAACAAAAGTTTGCCGTCCGAATGGAGCAAGACTGCGGCAAATCGGGTGGTTTTTCTCGGCGATTCGGCAGAAAATAACAGAAAAGTACTTAAACAAATGTTCTAAATCTTTGTTTTTTCGCAAAATCGGGGCAGATCGGAGCGTAAAGTGGAAATTTTTTTACAATAAGTGGAAGAAAGTGGAAGAAAGTGGTTGACAATGGAAAAGAAGTATGATAAGATAATGTCATCTTGATAAAGGAGGGAGCGACAATGGCAGGATTTACGGGAACCGTGTATCATCAGGTCGACGAAAAGGGCCGCGTGCGCATTCCCTCCAAATTTTTATCCAAATGTCTGGAAGAAGGGGCTGATTCCCTCGTCGTCCCGCTTGCGCTCATGGCAGGTTCGCAGGGCTGCATTTCCGTCTATACGCTCGATGCGCTCGGCTCCCGTCTCGAAGAACTCGACCGCATGCCCGAGACGAGCGCGGAAGTCATCAAGGCGAAGCGCAAGATCCGCGGCTCCGTCGAGGAATCGGTCACCGATAAGCAGGGGCGTCTCGTGATCCCGCCCAATCTTCGCAACATCGCGCAGATCAACAGAGATCTCGTCACCGTCGGAATGGGCGATCACTTCGAGATCTGGTCGAAGGATGTTTTCGAGAAGGGCGAAGGCGACATGAGCTTCGAGACGGCGTTCTCGCTCGTCGGGTTCTTCTGATATGTCCTATCATATGCCCGTTCTGCTTCGGGAGGTTCTCGAAGGGCTGGATATCCGCAGCGGCGGCGTATATTTCGACGGTACAGTCGGCGGGGGAGGGCATTCCCGCGCGATCCTCGAAAAAGATCCCTCGGTGCGGCTTCTCGGTACCGATAAGGACGACGAGGCGATCGCCGAAGCGGAGAAAAGACTCGCGCCCTTTGCGGGACGGTATCTTCTTTTCAGAACCGATTACAAAAACTACGAGGAAGTGCTCGAAAGGGCGAATGTTCCGTCGCTCGACGGATTTCTGCTCGATTTCGGGATCTCCTCTCACCAGATCGACGATGCCGAACGCGGGTTCGCGTATCGCATCAAGGAAGCGCCTCTCGACATGCGCATGGACAGAAGGTCGTTTTTGACGGCGGAGGAAGTCGTCAACACCTACTCCGAGGAGCGGCTCCGCCGCATTTTCCGGGATTACGGCGAGGAACCGTTTGCCTCCTCCGTCGCGAGGAATATCGTGCGGGCGCGCCAAGAAGAGAGGATCGCCACCGCGGGCAGGCTGGAAGAGCTTGTCGAAAAGAGCATTCCCCCGAAAATGCGTTCGGCGGCGTGCGCCAGAAGGGTCTTTCAGGCGATACGCATCGAGGTGAACGCCGAGTTGGAGGGGCTTCGCGAATGCGTCGCAGGTCTCGTCCGCAAGTTGAAGCCGGGCGGCAGGGCGTGCATTCTCACCTTCCATTCTTTGGAAGACAGGATCGTAAAACAGGTGTTCCGCGATCTTTCAACGGATTGCACCTGCCCCAAGAACTTTCCCGTGTGTACGTGCGGGAAGAAGAGAGAAGTGGAGATCATCACGGCGAAGCCGATCACGGCGAGCGCGGAGGAGATGTCGGAGAATCCGCGCAGCAAGAGCGCCAAACTGAGAATTGCCCGCAAAGTCGAGGGATAAACGGGCGCGCCGACGAATAGCATAATAAGGAGAGCGCGTTATGGCAGACGCTATCATAGAAAAGAAAGTTGCGGCGGAGGAGATCGAACACAACTCCCAGATCCATGCAAATTATCAAAGGCTGGTCGATAGTTCTCTCGGCAATGCGGAGGTGTCCGTGCGCGAACAGGCGCGCGAGGAGGTGCGCGAGCGCGTTCCCGAAACGCCCGTATCTCCCGTCTCCCATGCGCCCATGACGGCAGACGCCGCCGCGCGCATCGGCGATTATAAGGCGCATGCCGCCCCCCGTAGCGAGAAAACGCTCTTCGATAACATCACATACAACGGGCAGGAGCTTGTCTACACCGCGCCCGTCACCTCGCCCGAAGTCACGGAGGCGCCCGCCGCCTCTGCGACCGTGACGGCGCCCGCGCCCGCGCCCGCGCCCCAAGCGGTGACGGAAGAGGACGCGCTCCCCACGCGCCGCACATTGGAAACGCTGCGCCGCAGGGCGGCGAAAGCGGAGCAAGAGAGCCGCGCCGGGTTCTTTGCGTCGCTCTCGTCAAAGACCAAGATCGCGTTGATCGCCGTTGCGACCGCCATCGTCGTGATCCTCGCCGTCATCTGCATCAATTCGAGCGTTTTGCGTTCGATGGATTCCGAGATCGCGCTCCGCGAGACGGAAGTCGCGCAGCTGCGGGAGGCATACGACGCGGTGCAGGAGGAGATCCGCGCGGCGACCGATCCCGCGAGAGTAGACGATTGGGCGCAGAACGTAAAGCACATGATCCGCGCCGAAGACTGACGTTTCGGAGGAAAATTTCATCAAAAAGACGGATTTCTCAATTTCTGTCTTACAAAAGAGGTTATTGGCACTACTATTGGCAATAGCCTTTCTTTTTTGCATTTTTCTCGGAAGATTCTTCTATATCCAACTGATCTGGGAAGACGAATTGCACTATCTCGCCCTCGACCAGTGGACGCGCGAGATCCCCGTGAATGCGGGGCGCGGCAACATCGTAGACCGCAACGGCGAACTGCTCGCGGGCAACCGCGCGCAATACAGCGTGTATGCGCGTGCGAGCGCGGTGACCGATCCCGAGGGGAGCGCGGCGCTTCTTGCGGACGCACTCGGCGAACCTTACGAACGTCTCCTCGAAAAGCTGACGGACAAGTCGAGATCGGAGATCGTCGTGGCGCGGCGGGCGGAAAAGAGCACGGTGGAGAAGATCGCCGAGACGGAGATGAAGGGTGTGTACTACGCCCGCAACGACGCGCGCGTCTACCCCCACGGGGATCTTGCCTCGCAGGTCATCGGTTTTACCGCCTTCGACCGCACGGGCACGACGGGCGTCGAAGGGTACTACAATTCCTTTCTCGCGGGGGAGAGCGGGGAGATCCTGTTCGAGACCGACCTCGTCGGCGTGGATCTCAAAGGCGCGACGGCGGCGTATCTTCCCGCCTCGGACGGGCTGAACGTCAAACTGACGATAGATTATCGCATACAGGCGCTCGCGGAGGACGTCATGGGGCGCGTTCTTCAAGAGTACGAGGCGAAAGCCGCCCGCGCGATCGTGCTCGACCCGCAGGACTTTTCCGTTCTCGCTATGGTGAATCTTCCGTCTTACGATCTCAACGAGATCCCGCGGGACGATATGGATACGCTCAACGCGCTGTCGCGCAACTGCCTTGTTTCCGACGTCTACGAACCCGGTTCCACCTTCAAGATCGTCACGGCGGCAGCGAACATCGAGGAAGTCTTGCGGAAAAATCCGCGCGCTCTGCCCCTCGAACATATCTTTTCAAGCGCGCGCACCCGTTCTGTGGACGGGACGACCATTCGCTGTTGGAGCGACCATAAGAACGGCAAACACGCCAACCAGACGCTCGCCGAGGCGCTCAACAACAGCTGCAATCCCTGTTTTGTGGATATCGCGCTGTCGCTCGGGAAGGAGACGTTTTACAAATATCTCTCCGCGTTCCGCTTCGGGCGGACGACGGGGATCGACTTCTCGGGCGAGACGATCGGCATGCTGCTTCCCGAGAGCACCCTTCGCGACTGCGACTTTGCCCGCATCGGGTTCGGCCAGTCCATCGCGGTCACGGCGCTTCAACTCGCGTGCGCTGCGGCGTCCGCCGTCAACGGCGGCTATTATTATGCGCCCCGCCTCGCTTCGGAAATTTTTTCGGACGACGGGGAAGTGCGGGAGCGGATGGAGCCTGTCCTGCTTTCGCGGACGGTGAGCGAACGCGCGTCCGCCATTCTTCGTGAGATGCTCGAAGGCGTCGTGCGGGACGGAAGCGGGAAGAAGGCTTATATCGAAGGATATCGCGTCGCGGGGAAGACGGGGACGGCGCAAAAATACGAAAACGGCGCGATCGCGCAGGGCAAATACGTCTCGTCCTTCGTCGGGTGTTTTCCCGCAAACGCGCCGCGCTATCTCTGCCTCATCATTGTGGACGAACCGCAGGGGGGCTACTACGGTTCCGCCGTTGCCGCGCCCTGCGCGCGGGAAATTTTCGAGGGCGTCATCGACATCATGGATATCCCGCCCGAGGAGGAGCTATGAAACTTTCCGAATTCGCAAAAGAGATCGAAGGGGCGAAACTTCTCGGGGCAGACGCTGAGATTCGCTCGCTCTGCACGGACAGCCGCGTCGCGGGAGAGGGCGATCTGTTTTTCTGCTTTCGCGGCACGCGGTGCGATTCGCACGACTTTGCGCAGGAGGCGGAGAAGCGGGGCGCGGCGGCGATCGTCTGCGAGCACGACGTCGGCGTCTCCGTCCCGCGGCTCCTCTGCCCGGACGGACGCGCTGCGATGGCGTACGCCGCCGCAGCGTTCTACGGGCACCCCGAACGCAGACTGAAAATGGTCGGCGTCACGGGGACGAACGGCAAGACGACGGTCTCGCACATGCTCTACTCCATTCTGTGCGCGGCGGGGAAGAAGGCGGGGCTTATCGGAACGCTCGGCGCCCGCTTCGGCGCGTCGTCCATTCCGCCCGCTCTCACCACGCCCGATCCCGTCGCGCTCTTCACCCTTCTTTCGGATATGGCGCATGCGGGCGTGGAGACGGTGGTCATGGAGGTATCCGCGCACGCGCTCGCGCTGAAAAAGGTGGAGCCGATCCTCTTTGATATTGCGATCTTCACGAATTTTACGCAGGATCATCTCGACTTTTTCGGCGATATGAAGGCGTACGGCGAAGCGAAGAAGCGCTTGTTTACGCCCGAGCGCTGCCGCGAAGCCGTGCTCAACAGCGACGACGCCTTCTGCCGCGGGCTGTGCCGCGTCCCCGCGACGACATACGGATTGGATTCTCCCGCCGACAGCTTTGCCCTCATCGAGGGGGAGAGCGCGCGCGGACTGCACCTTCTTCTCAATCTCGAAGACGAGCTTGCGGAGACAGAACTGCGCATGACGGGGCGGCACAACGTGTATAACGCGCTCGCGGCGGCGACGGCGGCGAAGAAGCTGGGCGCAACCTGCGAACAGATCGCGATCGGGCTTTCCCGCTCGACGGTGGAGGGGAGGCTGGAACGCGTTGCGACGTTGCGCGGGGCGGAGATCTTCGTGGATTTTGCCCACACGCCCGACGGATTGGAAAAATCGCTCTCCGCGCTCCGCCCGCACTGCGCGCACCGCCTTATCGCCCTGTTCGGCTGCGGCGGCAACCGCGACCGTGCCAAACGCCCGCTTATGGGCAGGACGGCGGAGCGGTATGCCGATTTCTGCATTCTCACCTCGGACAATCCCCGCTACGAGGATCCCGCCGAGATCATCGCCGAGATCGCCGCGGGCTTCGACGGCGAGGACTATGTGGAGATCGAGGAACGCGAGGAGGCGACGAAATACGCCGTTTCGCTCCTGGAAGAAGGGGATATCCTGCTCATTGCCGGAAAGGGAGGGGAGCATGAGCAGGAGATCATGGGAATAAAGTATTCCTATAACGACAAAGCTGTTGTAAGAAATATTTTGGAGAAGTCCTGATGCGGGAAACGCTGATAGAGATCCTGCTCTCCTTCGCGCTGTCCGCCGCGCTGTGCGCGGCGGCGATCCCATTGCTGAAAAAGTTGGGAGCGGGGCAAAACATTCTCTCCTACGTCAAGGAGCACAAACACAAGGGGGGCACGCCCACGATGGGCGGGCTTGCCTTTATTCCCGCCGCCGCGATCGTGGCGCTTCTCTTTTGCGGCGCGGGGGACAAGCCCTTCCGCGTGGCGCTCGTCGTGGGAATGGGGTATCTCCTTGTCGGATTTCTCGACGACCTGTTGAAAAAGATCCGAAGGGAGAATCTCGGTCTGCGCCCCTATCAAAAGATCGTTTTCCAATTCGCCGTTGCCGCGCTTGCGAGCCTCTATTGCTGTCTCGACGGGCTTACGGTGCTCTATGTCCCGTACACCGAGCTTTCCGTAGATCTCGGCTGGGGCATGCTGCCCTTTGGGATCTTCGTCTTTGTCGCCACGGTCAATTCCGTCAATCTCACCGACGGGTTAGACGGGCTTGCGGCGTCCGTTTCCCTCTGTTTCTTTCTCTTTCTCGGCTTGCTTCTCACCTTGCAGGGCGGAGGGGACAGCACCGCGCTCTGCTTCTGTCTCGTGGGCGCGCTTGCGGGCTATCTCATCTTCAATACGGGGCGTGCGAGCGTGTTCATGGGGGATACAGGCTCCCTTTCTTTGGGCGGATTTGCCGCGAGCGTCGCGCTCTTTTCGGGGAACGCGCTCGTCATTCCTCTGCTCGGGGGCGCTTTCGTACTTTCAAGCATATCCGTGATCCTTCAAGTAATATACTATAAAAAAACGGGCAAGCGGATCTTTCTCATGGCGCCCATCCACCACCATTTTCAGCAGAAGGGCTTTTCGGAGGCGAAGATCTCCTATACCTACGCCGTGCTGACTGCGGCGGTGGGGGCGACCCTGCTCATTCCGCTCGTCTGATCCCGCGCCTTGCGGGAAAAGGAGTGAAGTATGTTATTTGAACGGCAGACCTTTCTTGTGGCGGGCTTGTCCCGCTCGGGCGTTGCGGCGGCGGAATATCTCGCCGCGAAGGGGGCGGAAGTCTATCTCTACGACGATGTAGACGACGAGACCGTGCGCGCGGCGCAGGCAAAACTTGCCCAAGCGGGATGCGTTGCCATCTCCAAAAATGAGTTGGAGGAAAAGACCGAGCGGTGCGATATCCTCGTGCTCAGCCCCGGGATCCCCGTGGATCATCCGCTCCCCGTCTCCTTCCGCCGCGCGGGAAAACGGATCATCGGCGAGGCGGAATTGGGCGCGCTCGCCCTTCGCTGTCCGTGCGTCGCCGTCACGGGCACAAACGGCAAGACGACGACGGTGAGCATGCTCGAAGCGATCTTCAAAGCGGCGGAGAAGAAGGCGATCGCGTGCGGGAATGTCGGCAGACCCATCACCGCATGTCTCGATGAGCTGGGCGACGACGGCATCGCCGTTGCGGAGATCTCTTCCTTCCAGCTCGAAACGCTGCATTCGCTCCGCCCGCACGTCGCCGTCGTGCTCAACGTCACGGAAGATCATCTCAACCGCCATTACACTTTGGAAAATTACATCTATCTGAAATCGCGCATTCTCAAAAACAGCGCGGAGAGCGAGTATGCCGTGCTGAACTACGACGATCCCGTCGTGCGCGGGTTCGCCGAAAAGACGAAGGCGAAGATCGTCTGGTTCTCCCTTCACGAACGGGTGGCGGGGGGATATCTTTCAGACGGTTGGTTCTGTTTTCAGGGAGAGCGCGTCGCCGCCGAGGACGATCTCTCCGTGGAGGGCAATCACAACCGCATGAACGCGCTCGCGGCGATCTGCGCGGCAAAGCTCTTCGGCGTTCCCAACGGGGCGATCGCGGCGGCGCTCAAAAACTTCCGCGGGGTGAAGCACCGTCTGCAAAGCGTGGGAGAGCTGAACGGCGTCAACTTCATCGACGACTCCAAAGCGACCAATGTGGATTCCGCGGTGCAGGCGATCGGCAGCGTGAAAGGGGAGAGCGTGATCTTGCTCGGCGGGAAGGATAAGGGCTATTCTTACGAACCGCTTTTCGACGCGATCAAAGATTCGGGCGTCGTGCATGCCGTGATCTACGGGGAAAACGCCTTTCGCATTCTGAACGCGGCGCTCAAACGGGGATTCACCTCCGTCACGCTCTGCCGCCCCTTCGATATGGCGGTGCGCGTCGCTTTTCTTACGGCGAAGAAGGGGCAGCACGTCTTGCTGTCGCCCGCCTCCGCGAGTTTCGATTCTTTCAGAAATTACGAGGAGCGGGGCGAGCGGTTCGTCGAAATGCTTGCGCTCCTTCGCGAAGAGAGCGCGCCGAAGGAAACGCAAAAGGCGGAGGAGGCGCATGAGGCATACGAACTCGAATAAAAGCGGCGCGGCGGGGAAGGGAGATCTGCTCTTCCTCGCCGCCGTCATTCTGCTTGCCGCCTTCGGCGTCGTCGCGGTATATTCGGCAAGCTGTTATAACGCCGAGGTGCAATACGGCGACTCCGCATATTTTTTCAAAAAACAGCTCGTCGGGTTCGTCCTCGGGCTTGCGGCGATGGCGGGCATCGCCTTTTTCGACTATCGGAAGCTGCAAAAACTCGGATTTTTCGCGCTCGGCATATCGCTCGTTCTGCTTGCCCTCGTCTTTATCCCGGGCGTGGGGAAGAGCAACTACGGCGCAACGCGTTGGATCGGGATAGGCGGATTTACCGTCCAGCCTTCCGAGATCGCAAAATACGGCTTCATTCTCTTTACCGCGGGTTATTTTGCGAAGGATCCCGCGCGCATGCGCACCTTCAAGGGGGTCTTGCCCGTGCTCGGGGCGGGGCTTTCCGTCTGCGTGCTCATCATGCTCGAACCCAACATGTCTGTGACCATGTGCGTCGGCGCCGTCATGATCGCCATGATCTTTCTCGGCGGCGTCTCCAAAAAGGCGCTCGCCGCGATCTGCGTTCCCGCTCTTCTTGCGGTGCCCGCGCTCATTCTCGCCGAGCCGTACCGCCTGCAACGCCTCTCTGCGTTCATGGATCCGTGGGCTTCCCCCAAAGAGGAGGGATACCAGCTCATACAGTCCCTCTATGCGTTGGGGAACGGCAACTTTTTCGGAACGGGGCTGTTCCGCTCCCGCCAAAAATACCGCTTCCTTCCCTTTTCCGAGAGCGACTTCATTCTCTCGGTGATCGCCGAAGAGACGGGGTTTTTCGGCGTCGTGATCCTGTTTACCGTCATCGGATTTGTCGTTTACAGGGGATTCCGCATCGCGAACGCCTGCGATAATTTTTACGGCTACATGCTGGTCTCGGGGATCGTCGCCGCGTTCGCGATCCAATCCTGCCTCAACGCGCTCGTCGTGAGCGGGTGCATCCCTCCCACGGGGCTGCCGCTTCCGCTCATCTCCGCGGGCAATACTTCGCTCGTCGTGACAATGGCGGGCATGGGCGTCGTTTACGCCGTTTCCAGACACAACGGAAAAAAGAAATTCATAGGATATAGTACCAAATAGAAAACGCGGACGCCCGATCAAGCGGGCTTTTCCGTGTTTACGAACTACAAGAGGAGACATCTATGGATAAATTTGTCATAGACGGGGGGAGGCGTCTCTACGGAAGCATTCGCGCGCAGACGGCGAAGAATTCCGTTTTGCCTCTCCTCGCCGCGTCTATTCTGACCGAACAACAGGTGACGATCCGCGAAGTGCCGCCCATTTCCGACGTTTTTTGCATGGTCCGCATCCTGCGCGAACTCGGCGCGACGGTGCATTTCCGCGAGGGCGACGTGATCATCGAGAGTGCCGACGCGGGGGAACACTGCATTTCGTCCGCGCTCACGGGGGAGCTTCGCTCTTCCGTTTTCATGCTCGGCTCGCTGCTCACGCGGTTCGGGCGCGCCGCCTGCGCCTATCCGGGCGGGTGCGATATCGGGCTTCGTCCCATCGACCTTCATCTCAATGCGCTCAAACGTCTGGGCGTTTCCATCCGCGAACGGGACGGCTACATATGCTGTTTTTGCGACCGCATGAAGGGCGCGGAGATCGCACTCGACTTTCCGAGCGTGGGCGCGACGGAAAACATCATGCTCGCCGCCGTCAAAGCGGAGGGGAGAACGACGATCTCGGGCGCGGCGAAGGAGCCGGAGATCGTCGATCTGCAAAATTTCCTGTGCGCGATGGGCGCGAAGATCGCGGGCGCGGGGACGGATACGATCGTCATCGAGGGCGTATCTTCCCTGCATGGCGCGGAATATCTTCCCATGAAGGATCGGATCGAAGCGGGCACCTATCTGATCGGCTGCGCGATCTGCGGCGGCGAAGTAGAGGTGGAGGGCGTCGGATCGGACTGTCTCGGATTACTTTTACATAAGTTGCGCGAAAACGGTTGCAAAATCCATACAAAAAATGATAAAATAAGAATATCGAGCAGCGGACGGTTGAAATGCAACCGCAGGATCGAGACGATGCCTTTCCCGGGCTTTCCGACCGACCTGCAAGCGCAGGCGACGGCGCTCAACGCGACCGCGGAAGGCTGTGCGCTGATCGTGGAAAATCTCTTTGAAACGCGCTACAAATATGTGCCTGAGCTGATCAAGATGGGCGCGGACATCGAGGTGAAGGGCAGGAGCGCCTTCGTGCGGGGCGTGAGCGGCTTGCACGGCGCGTCCGTCACCTGCGGCGATCTGCGCGGTGGCGCGGCGCTCGTCTTGGCGGCGCTCGGCGCCGAAGGGGTTTCCGAAGTGCTCGATCTCACCCATATCGACAGGGGATATTCCGACCTTTGCGGTCAACTGAAAAAACTCGGAGCGGAAATCAAGCGCGTCGGCGCATGATTTTTCTCCTTCGGAGAACATGCTTATGAAAACGAGAACGAGAGTGATCTTAACGACGGTCGCGGCGCTCCTTTTGCTCGGCGCGGCGATCGGCGCGGGGCTGAACGCGGTCTTTACGGTGACGAACGTCAGCGCGCAGTTTACGACGTGCTCCGAACAGGGCGATGCGGACGCGGCAGTCCTCAAACAGAAGCTCGACGCGTTCGTCGGCAAGAGCACGACCTTTCTGGATCTCGACGACGTGCGTGCCGTGGTCGCCGAATATCCGCATTTCCGCGTCGAAGAGGCAAAAAAAGAGATGCCCTCGACGGTGCGCCTCACCGTTTCCGAACGGAAGGAGACGTTCGCGCTCCCGCGCAGCGACGGGAAGTTCGATATTCTCGACGAAGAGGGGCTGTTCATCACGACCTCCGAGGAAAACGTCAACCGCGCGAAGGGGGAAAATATCCTGCTTACGGGAGATTTCCGCCTCTCCGTTTCAGAGGACGGGACGGTCTCGGGGAAGTACTACCCCGAGTTTCTCACGGTGATCTCCGCCTTTGCGGACGCGCTCAAAGAGGTCCGCGCCAACGTCGTCTCCGTCGCGCTCGATTCTCCGACGTCGGACGGTCTGAACGATAGCTTCGTATGCGTGATGCGCGAGGGAGTCGTGGTCATCATCCGCGATCCGCTCCGCCAAGCGGCGGAGAAGGCGGACATGGTCATAGCGCGTTATCTCTCCCTGAAAGACGAGGAACGGATCTACGGGTATCTTTCCGTCACCGAACTCGACGGAGGGGAGCTGCGCTGCGACTATATGCGCGAAGATTATCTGCATTGAGAGCTTGAAAAAGAAAAATACGCCGCCGCGCAGCATTTGCGGCGGCATATTTTTTTTGTTTTTGCGAAGAAGAAGCCCTTTATTTTTTGCGCGCCGATCAAAATGTGTTCGCAAGTCCTTGACATGGTGGGCATGTTCTGTTATAATTGTTACACACGCGCAAGCGCGCAAGGATCCCACACGGATACACAGGAGAAAGGAATGAGTCGCAAGAGCGTAGCGGTGTTGGATATCCGTTCATCCGAGATCACGGTCATCGTCGGGGAGCGGGGCGTGAACCGCACATTTATTTTCAAAGCAAGCAGGACCGAGCCGTACGAAGGATACGACGAGAACGGTTTTTTTGATAAAGACAAGCTGGCGGAAGCGGTGTTCCGCGCGATCGGCGCCGTCGAAAAGACGTGCAACGCCTCCATAAAAGAAATTTTTGTCGGCGTGCCCGGCGATTTCTCCACCGTTTTGACGAAACAGCAGGTATCGGGCTTTCCCGGCAAGCGCAAGATCGGCAAAGCGGAGATCGACGGGCTGTTCGAGGCGGGCAGAGAGGAACTTGAAGGGTACCGCTTCATCCGCGCGACGAGCATGATCTACATCACGGGGGACAACCGCCGCGTGATCGATCCCGTCGGGCTTACTTCGACGTCGCTGGTCGCCGCCCTGTCGTATTTTTATTGCACCGATTATTTTGCGCAAACGATCGAAGGTCTGTTCAAGAACATGAAGATCAACGTCCGTTTTCTGCCCACGGAGCTTGCGATGGCAAGCTATCTCATCCCCAGCGAAACGCGCGACGAAACGGCGTTTTTCCTCGATTCGGGCTTCCTCTCCTCTACGGTCTCTATGGTGCTCGGCAACGGAGTGCTGTGCCAGCGCAATTTTTGGGTCGGGAGAGTGAATATCATCGTCAGACTGATGGAAGCGTTCTCCCTCTCTTTCGAGGCCGCGGGCGCGCTCCTTCAAAAAGCCAATCTCTACGCGAAGAGCGGCGCAAAAAAGGCGGAGTTCGTATTCGGCGGAGAGACCTACGAGATCGAACCGGATAAAGTTACGGAGATCGTGAAGGAGGGCTTGGACATGCTCTGCGAAGCGGTCGGAGGATTTCTCGAAGAGTGCTCGTCGAAGGAACTCGACTATAAGCCGCTCTACATCACGGGAGAGGGGATCACGGAGATACGGGGCGCGCTCGAACACGTTTCCAAGAGGATAAGCCGCGTGGTCGAAGCGATCACGCCCGAATTGCCCTACTACAACAAGCCGACGATGAGTTCGCGCATCGCGCTCATCGACATGGCTTACGAAGATCGCTCGAAAGAGGGGATCTTGAACCGCATATTCAAAGGATTCGGAGGTTAAAGATGTATAACGATAATATGCCCTATTACGGCAGGAACGAAGGCAGCGAGGAACGCCCGAAGGAACAGGGATACGGAAAGATCGTCTCCAACGGCATTCCCAAGATCAGAGTGATCGGCGTCGGCGGCGCGGGAAACAACGCCGTCAACCGCATGATCGATTCCAATATCACCAGCGCGGAGTACATCGCCGTCAATACCGACGCGCAGATCCTTTTGTGCAATAAAGCGCCCGTCAAGATCCAGATCGGCGCGCAAAAGACGAACGGCCTCGGCGCAGGCGCCGATCCCGAAGTGGGAAGAGAGGCGGCAGAGGAAAACAAAGAGGAGCTTACGCGCGCCATCGAGGGGACGAATCTTCTCTTCATCACCGCGGGCATGGGAGGCGGCACGGGCACGGGCGCCGCGCCCGTCATCGCCAAGATCGCGAAGGATATGAAGATCCTCACGGTCGCCGTCGTCACGGAGCCTTTCGAGTTCGAGGGGAAAAAGCGCATGGAGAACGCGACGCGCGGGATCGACAACCTGCGCAAGTATGTCGATACGCTCGTGATCATTCCCAACGAGAAGATCAACGAGGTCGTCAACAAGAGCGTACCCATTACCGAGGCGTTCGCCGTCGCAGACGACGTGCTCAAACAGGGCATCCGCGGGATCGCCGATCTCATCGTCACGCCTTCTCTCATCAATCTCGATTTTGCAGACGTGCGCACCATTCTCAAAGACAGAGGGCTTGCGCACATGGGCGTCGGCGTTGCGAAGGGCGAGAACAGGATCGTGGAGGCAGTCCGCCACGCCGTGAACAGCCCGCTTCTCGAAACGACCATCGAGGGCGCGACGGGCATCATCATCAACGTCGTGGGCGGGAACGATCTCTCCATCGGCGAGATCAATACTGCCGTGGGGCTTGTCCGCAGCGTCGTAGACTATAACGCGAATATCATTTTCGGCGCCGCTGTCGATCCCGAGATCCAGGAGGAAGTGGAGGTCACCGTGATCGCGACGGGCTTCCCTTCCGCGGCGGAGATCCTTTCCGAGCTTGACGCCCGCCAGACGGCGTTCGCAAGGGAGAGGCAGCTCTCCGCGCCGCAGGAGCCTGTGCGCGAAACGCCCGCGCCCCCCGTCGATCCCTACACGGCGATCTACGGCCGTCCCGCGCCGCAAGCCGCGCCGCAAAACGCATACCGCCAGCCTCCGCAGAGGCCGTACGCCCCCGCGGACATCTATCAGCAGCCTGCTGGGGAACATGCTCCCGCAAGCGATCCCGCTCCTTCCGAGGATCCCGACGACGCGGGCAGGCATCTTCCTCCTTACGTTCGCAAATTGCTCGGCAAGAGGAAGTGATCGGCGCGTAATTCGGGTGCACGTGGCATTTTCGAGGTCTCTATGCGTATTCTCGTTTGTACAGACAATTTTTATCCCGGGATCGGGGGAACGGAGGCTGCCGTCCTCGGCTATGTGAATGCGCTCGTCGCCAAAGGGCACGAGGTCTTGCTTGCATGCCCCGAATACGGCGTCGGGAGCGCGGAAAACTATCCCTTTGAGATCGTGCGCTTTCCCTCCCTTCGCGTCATTCCGAACAATCCCATTGCGCTCACGCATATTTCTCGGAAAAAGATGAAAAAACTCGTGGAGTTTGCCCCCGATTTCGTGCATCTGCAAACGCTTTCGGGCATGGCGAGGATCGGCATAAGGGTGGGAAGGAAGCGTCATGTTCCCATCGTCATGACGATGCACACCAAACTTCTCGAAGCCTACCGGCAATATCTCAAAACAAAGTGGCTCTCGCGGCTCTTGCTCCGCACGCAGCTCGTGAAGGTCAGATATTGCGACGCGATCGCGACCGTCGCAAATTGCATGCTTCCCGAGATCGGGAGCTATCCGTGCTCCCGCATGGGCGAGATCCGCGTCATTCGCAACGGATCCGTCTTTGAGAAGCGGCCTGCGGACGAGGCGGCGCGCGCCGCGGCGCGGAATGCGCTCGGGCTTGAAGAGGGGGAGAACGTCCTGCTCTTTGTCGGGCGGCTCCTCCGCTACAAAATGGTCTCGTTTGTGCTCCACAGCTTGAATATCGCGCGCTCACGCGGGCTTTCTTTCCGCTACATCGTTGTCGGCGACGGCGAGGACAGGGTCTCGATGCAAAAGGACGCCGAGGCGCTCGGGCTTTCGGACGCCGTCACGTTCACGGGAAGGATCTCCGACCGCGCCGTTGTGCGGCAATATTACATCGCCGCCGACCTCTTCGTCACAGCAAGCCTCTTCGATACCGATCCCATCGTCGTCATGGAAGCGGCAAGCAACGGCGTAGCTTCCCTCGTCGCCGAAAATTCGGGGTGCAGCGAGAGGATTTCAGACGGCGTGAACGGATACACCGCGCCCGTCGACGAGGAGAAATTCGCCGAAAAGATCGCGGAGATCTTTGCGGACAAATCGAAATTACGCGAGGCGGGCATACGCGCCGCGGAGACGGTGACTTCTTCGTGGGCGGATACCGCCGAGGCATATCTTTCCCTTTGCAACGAATTGCAGGGGGATCGCTTCAAAAAGTTGAATAAGGGGGGGGGTGCTTATAGAGCTTTGACGGCGAGCGCCTCCGCTCGCAGGCGTGCTGCAACAGCACGGAACGGTAAACTGAACATCACATCGGATAAGGACGTCGGCTGCCTCTTTTAGGCGGTCCGATGTCCTGTTTTTTATGCTTTTTTGAAACGTGGAGGAAATTTTGAAAACGCTTACACTTGACGAAATACATGCCGCATTGCTCGGGATCCTCTCGGAGTTCGACAGGGTTTGCAGGGCGCACGGGCTGAGATATTCTCTCGCGTACGGCACTCTGCTCGGCGCGGTGCGCCATAAAGGGTTTATCCCGTGGGACGACGACGTGGACGTCGTGATGCCCCGCCCCGATTACGAGAGGCTGTATGCGCTCGTGCAGTCGGGGGAGATCCAATTCGGCGAACATTTTCTGCTCTCCGAGGATAGGGGAAAGAAGGCTTTCTATCCCTTCTATAAGCTCATGGATTCCAGATACGGTCTCAAAAGCTGGTCGCACATCGAAGTGCCCTATCTCTACATCGACGTCTTTCCGTTAGACGGCGTGCCCGAGGACGAGAAGGAATTCAAAAAGCTCTGCAAAAAGAAGGTCAAATATTCGGGGATCTGCGCCCTTGCGCGTTGGGCTGTGCCCGATAAGAAGTGGACGCTTGTTCTTCGCGGTCTGCTCTTTCCCTTCTATCTCGGCTGCTTTCTCTATGGGAAGGCGCGCGCCTCGCGCAAGGCGACGAAGAACGCCCTGCGCTACGATTTCGATACGAGCAAAAAGGTCGGCATAACGTGCTTCGGATTGGACGATACGGCGGTGGAGCGCGAAAAATATCTCTCGTTCATAGAGCTTCCGTTCGAGACGGAATCGTTTTATTCCGTCGCGGCATACGACGAAGTGCTCACCCTGTGCTATCACGACTATATGCAACTTCCGCCCGAAAACAAACGCGTCACGCACGGGCTGAAAGTCTGGGAAAGGGGTGTTTGAGCAATGAGTGTGAAGGCCGCAGTCGTCGGAGGGGGAAACGTCGGAACGCAATTCGCGGTCCATCTTGCCGCAAAGGGTTATGAGACCTATGTATATACTTCAAAACCGCATCTCTTTTCGCATAGGCTTTCGATCGTAGACGAGAAAGGGATCGAGAAATTGCACGGAGAAGTCGTTGCGACTTCCGATCCGCGCGAGGCATTTGAAGGTGCGAAACTGATCTTTATTACCGTACCTGCATTTATGGCGGAGGAAACGGCGAAAAAAGTTTGTCCGTTTGTCATCTGTGGAACGAAGGTGGGGTTGGTCCCGGGAACGGGCGGCATGGAGTTCGCCTTTTCGGAAACACTTCGTCGGGGCGGTATCTTGTTTGGGTTGCAGCGCGTACCCTCTGTTGCCCGTCTCAAAGAATATGGCAAGACGGTATGTGCTTCCGGATACCGCGAAAAGCTCTATCTCGCTTCGATCCCGTCGGCGGAATGTCGTGCATGCTGCGATCTCATGACGCAGATCTTCGATATGCCGTGCGGGTCTTTGCCCAACTATCTTGCCGTCACGATGACGCCTTCCAATCCGATCCTGCACACGTCTCGTCTGTATTCGCTCTTTCATGAATATCAAAAAGGGACCGTCTATGCGCATATTCCGCTCTTCTATGAAGAGTGGGACGATGCTTCTTCCGATCTTCTTTTTTCCTGCGACAGTGAAGTACAGAAAATATGTGCCGCCTTTTCGGAATTCGATCTGTCCGACGTCAGGTCGTTGCGCCTGCATTACGAGAGCGAAACGCCGCAACACCTCACCGCTAAAATCACAAGCATCGCAAGTTTTCGGGGTCTTGAAACGCCCATGTGTTCCGCAGAGGGCGGGTATATTCCCGACTTTTCGTCGCGCTATTTTACGGCGGATTTTCCCTACGGACTATCGATCCTGCAGCAGATCGCTCTGTTTGCAGACGTGAAAACGCCCTGCCTTGATAAAATCTACGAATGGTATGCGTCACTTGCGAACGATCCCGTTCATTTTTCCTACGAAAAATATGGGGTGTGCTCGCGTGAGGAATTTGTAAAATTTTACAGTCGTTAAATTGTCTGTTTGAGGAACGGTATGGAAATCGCAAATTTTATCGGCAGTATTGAAAAACTCACAGGCGACGAGCCCTTTTTCGCGGGGGTGCCCGATTCCCTCTTAAAACCGCTCTGCGACTATCTCGTGACCCGCTACGGAACGGAGGGGAACCGCCATATCGTCGCCGCGAACGAGGGGAACGCCGTCGCTGTCGCGGCGGGGCACTATCTTGCCACGGGCAATGTCCCCGTCGTCTATATGCAGAACAGCGGGGAGGGGAACATCGTCAATCCCGCGGCGTCCCTTCTCAACGAGCGCGTCTATGCCATTCCCGTCTTTTTCGTTGTAGGCTGGCGCGGCGAACCCGGCGTGCACGACGAGCCGCAACATATCTATCAGGGAATGGTGACGCTGAAACTGCTCGAAGATCTCGAAATTCAGCCCTTCGTCCTCGATAAAAACACGACGGAGGAGGAATTCGCCTCATTCATCGACATCGCAAAGCAGCGCGCCGCCGAAGGCAGAAGTTCCGCGGTCGTCGTCAGAAAGGGCGCCTTGCAGAACGACGTTCCCGCAAAATACGGCAACGCGTGCACGCTCGTGCGCGAGGAGATCCTTCGCGTGATCGTAGACGCCTGCGGCGACGATCCCGTGATATCGACGACGGGGAAGGCCTCGCGCGAGCTGTTCGAGATCAGAGAAGCGAGGAAGGAGGGGCACGGAAGGGACTTCCTCACAGTCGGCTCGATGGGGCACAGTTCTTCGATCGCGCTCGGCGTCGCGCTGGAAAAACCGCACACGCGCGTCTGGTGCGTCGACGGCGACGGCGCCGCCCTCATGCACATGGGCGCAATGGCGGTCATCGGCGCGCGCAAGCCCTCGAATCTTATCCATATCGTCATCAACAACGCCGCCCACGAGACGGTGGGCGGAATGCCCACGGCGATGGGGAAGGCAGATCTGTGCAAGATCGCCGAAGGGTGCGGCTATCCCTGCGTTCTGCGCGCGGAGACGTATGCGCAGCTTACGAAGGCGCTTGAAACCGCGAAGAAAGGCGGCAAACTTTCTTTCATCGAAGTCCGCTGCGGCGTCGGTTCGCGTCCCGATCTCGGCCGTCCGACAACGACGTCGATACAAAATCGGCGCGATTTCGTCGATCATCTGAAAACCAAGAGGTAATATACACATGGAAATCAAACGAAACATACTTCTGAATCCGGGGCCTGCCACGACGACGGATACCGTCAAAATGGCGCAGATCGTCCCCGATATCTGCCCGCGTGAGCGGGAATTTGCAGATAAAATGCGCAAATTGCGCGCCGATCTTTTGAAGACCGTGCACGCCGACCCCGAGGAATATACGTCCGTCCTCTTCTGCGGCTCGGGCACCATCAATATCGACGTGTGCCTCAATTCCCTTCTTCCCGAGGGGAAGAAGATCCTCGTGATCGACAACGGCGCATACAGCACGCGCGCCGCGGACATCTGCGTCTACTACGGATTGGATCACATCGATTTGAAGATCCCCATCAACGAACAGCCCGACCTTGCCCTTGTGGAAAAGATCCTCGCGGATGATCCCGCGATCGCGCTCGTCTATACGACGCATCACGAGACGGGAACGGGTCTTCTCAATCCCATCCGCGAGATCGGAGCGCTTGCGCACAAATACGGGGCGATCTTCGTCACGGATACGACTTCTTCGCTCGCGATGCGCCCCATCGACGTAAAAAAGGACAATGTGGACTTCTGCATGGCGTCCGCGCAAAAGGGGATCATGGCGATGACGGGGCTTTCTTTCATCATCGGAAAGAGGGCGGAGATCGAAAGATCCGCGGCGTATCCCAAGCGTTCCTATTACTGCAACCTCTATCGCCAATATGCCTATTTTGAAAAAACGGGCGAAATGCACTTCACGCCCCCCGTTCAGACGGTCTATGCCGCGATTCAGGGGCTGAAAGAGTACTTTGAAGAGGGGGAAGAGGCGAAGTGGGCGCGCCATACGCGCGTGATGAACGCCATCCGCGCGGGCGTCGACGCGCTCGGCTTCCGCGAGTTCCTTCCCCGCGAGATCCAGTCCGGTCTCGTCTCCGCCGTGCTCTATCCCGACGATCCGAATTGGAATTTTGAAAAGATCCACGACTACTGCTACGAACGCGGCTTCACGATCTATCCCGGGAAGGTCGCGGGAAGCGGCATGTTCCGTCTCTGCGCGCTCGGCGCGATCGACGCGAAGGACGTCGAGGATTTCTTTACGGTATTCCGCGCCGCCCTCGAAAACTGCGGCGTGCAAATTCCCGTCATCTACAACGAGAGGTAAATCATGAAAACAGTCTATACTTGCTTCTGCACAAGCGTGATCCACGAGGGGCACCTCAACATCATCCGCGAGGCGAAAAAATACGGGGAAGTCATCGTCGGGGTTCTCAGCGACGAGGCGATGGTGCGCTTCAACCGTTTCCCGACGGTGGAGATCGAGGAGCGCGTCCGCATGGTGGAAGGGATCGAGGGCGTGAGCAAAGTCATCATCCAAAAGGAAGTCATGTACGACGAGGTGATCGAAGCGTATCATCCCGATTATGTCGTGCACGGCGATAATTGGAAGAAGCCCCCGCTCAAAGCCATCCGCGACAATGTGGAAAAACTTCTCTCCGCCTACGGCGGCAAGATCATCGACGTTCCCTATACATACAACGAGAATGTGCGGCGCATCGACCTTCGCAACAAAGAGAAGCTCGCCATGCCCGAACTGCGCCGCAGCAGGCTCAGAAAACTGCTCAAACTGCGCCCCATCGTCAAGACGCTCGAAGTCCACAGCGGGCTTACGGGCTTGATCGCCGAAAAGACCGTCGTCGAACACGAAGGGGAGTACGACCAGTTCGACGCGATGTGGGTGAGTTCCCTCTGCGATTCCACGGCAAAGGGCAAGCCGGACATCGAACTCGTCGATATGACCTCGCGCTTCCGCACCATCGACGACATCATGGAAGTGACGACCAAACCCATCATCTTCGACGGGGATACGGGCGGGCTGACCGAGCACTTCGTCTATACAGTGCGTTCCCTCGAAAGAATGGGCGTCTCCGCCGTCATCATCGAGGATAAGATCGGCCTCAAAAAGAACTCTCTGTTCGGCACCGAGGTGGAACAGCAGCAAGATACGATCGAGCACTTCTGCGAAAAGATCGCCGCGGGCAAGCGGATCCAGCTGACGGACGATTTCATGATCATCGCGCGCATCGAGAGTTTGATCCTCGAACAGGGCATGGACGACGCGCTCGCCCGTGCCGCCGCTTACGTCAAGGCGGGGGCGGACGGCATTATGATCCACAGCAGAAGGAAGGAACCCGATGAAATTTTGGTGTTCTGCGACGCGTTCAGAAAGACGGATAAAACCACGCCGATCGTCGTCGTTCCCACGTCGTTCAATACGATCACGGAGAGCGAACTTGCCGCGCACGGCGTGAATATCGTGATCTATGCGAATCAGCTCACGCGCAGCGCGTTTCCCGCTATGGAGGAGACCGCGCGCGACCTGCTCCGCTTCCATCGCGCAAAGGAAGTCGATTCCCGCCTCCTTCCCATCAAGGATATCATCAGTCTCATCGAGGAACTTTGATGGAACGGGCGATCCTTATGGCTTCGGGCTTGGGGAGCCGCATGCGCCCGCTGACGCTGGAAACGCCGAAGCCCCTCATCACGGTGGGCGGCACACCCATGATCGAGACGGTCATAGAGGGTTTGAAAAACCGCGGCGTGCGGGAGATCGCCGTGGTCGTCGGATATTTGAAGGAAAAGTTCGGCGCGCTTGCCGCGAAATACCCCGAGGTGCGCCTTATAGAGAACCCGTACTTTGAGACGGTGAATAATATCTCCTCGATCTACGTCGCCCGCGATATCCTGCGCAAAGGAGACTGCTTCGTGTGCGAAGCCGACCTCTATTTAGCGGATAAAACGCTGCTTTGCAGAGAGCTTCCCCGCTCGGCATACTTCGGGAAATTCGTGAAGGGACATTCCGAGGATTGGGTGTTCGATACGAACGCGGAGGGCACGATCACGCGCGTCGGGAAAAGAGGGGACGACCGCTATAATATGGTCGGGCTGTGTTTTTTGAAGGCGCGCGACGCGAGCTTTCTCGCCGACGCCATCGAGCGCAGATTTCATACGGCGGGGTACGAAGATCTCTTTTGGGACGACGTCGTCAATGAGAATCTCGATACTCTGAAATTGGGCGTGGAGCCTGTCCCCGAGGGCAGCATTGCGGAGATCGACACGGTCGCAGAGCTTATGGAGATCGAAAAAACCCTCCGCCCCTGAACGGCGGGCGGAGAGAATAAAACAGCTGCGAAAAAACAGCGCCCGAGGGGGCGCTGTTTTGCATGTTCATCGAATATTCGGATCAATACATTCCGTCCATGCCGCCGGCGGGCGCTGCGGGCGCCGCGGGAGGCGTGGGGATATCCGTCACGATGGATTCCGTCGTGAGAAGGGTGGAGGCAACGGAGGCGGCGTTCTGCAAGACGGAACGTGTGACCTTCGTCGGATCGATGATGCCGCTCTCTACCATGTCGGCATACACGTTCTTCAAAGCGTCGAAGCCGTAGTTGGTCTGCTTCTTGGAGAGGATCTTGTCGACAACGACGGAGCCGTCTACGCCCGCGTTCTTCGCGATCTGGCGCACAGGCTCTTCGCAAGCCTTCAAGATGATCTGCGCGCCCGTTTTCTCATCGCCCGAGAGCGAATTGACGAGCTTTTGCAGGGTAGGGATGCAGGAAAGAAGGGCGCTGCCGCCGCCGGGGACGAAGCCCTCTTCGACTGCCGCACGGGTCGCCGCCAAAGCGTCGTCGATACGGAGCTTTTTCTCCTTCATCTCGACTTCGGTCGCCGCGCCGACGTTGATGACCGCCACGCCGCCCGCAAGTTTCGCGAGGCGCTCTTGCAGTTTTTCCCTGTCGTAATCGGAGGTCGTGACCTCGATCTGCGCCTTGATGGAAGCAACGCGCGCCTTGATCGCGTCTTTATCGCCCGCACCGTCGATGATCGTCGTGTTGTCCTTATCCACCTTGACCTGATTGGCTCTGCCGAGCATATCGAGCGTCGCGTCTTTGAGTTCGTAGCCGAGATCGGAGGTGATCACCGTGCCGCCCGTGAGCGTTGCGATGTCTTCGAGCATCGCCTTCCTTCTGTCGCCGAATCCGGGCGCCTTGACCGCAACGCAGTTGAACACGCCTTTGAGCTTGTTGACGATGAGCGCGGCGAGCGCGTCGCCCTCGACGTCCTCCGCGATGATGAGCAGACGCTGTCCCTGCTGGGCGAGCGGTTCGACGATGGGCAGGATCTCTTGCAGATTGGAGATCTTTTTATCGGTGATGAGGATATAGGGGGAGTCGAGCACGGCTTCCATTTTATCGGTGTTCGTCACCATGTAAGCGGAAGCGTAGCCGCGGTCGAACTGCATTCCCTCGACGGTAGTCAGCTCCGTCGTCATGGATTTGCCCTCTTCGACGGTGATAACGCCGTCTTTGCCGACGATCTCCATCGCGTTCGCGATGAGCGCGCCCACCGTTTCGTCGCCTGCGGAAATGGAAGCGACCTGCGAGATCGCCTTCTTCCCGTCCACCGTCTTGGAGATGGACTTCACATGCGCGACCGCCGCGTCCACGGCTTTGTCGATGCCTTTTTTGAGGATGATGGGGTTGGCGCCCGCGGCGAGGTTTTTCAGTCCTTCGCGGATGATCGCCTGCGCCAAGAGCACGGCGGTCGTCGTGCCGTCTCCCGCGACGTCGTTCGTCTTTGTGGAGACTTCCTTCACGAGCTGTGCGCCCATATTTTCAAAGGGATCGGGAAGTTCGATCTCCTTTGCGATCGTCACGCCGTCGTTGGTGATGAGCGGCGCACCGAACTTCTTATCGAGCACCACGTTTCTGCCTTTGGGACCGAGCGTGATCTTCACAGTATCCGCAAGAACGTTCACGCCCGTTTCGAGCGCCTTTCTCGCGTCATCTCCGTATTTGATTTGCTTTGCCATAATAAATCAACTCCTTGATAGTTTTTGATAGAATGCCGATCGAGCGATCATTCCACGATCGCGAGGATATCGCTCTGCTTGATGATGGTGAATTCCTTTCCGTCCACCTTGAAATCCGTTCCCGCGTACTTTGCGCAGAGTACTTTATCGCCCACCTTCACCTGCATGACGGTCTCCTTTCCGTCTACATTTCCGCCGGGGCCGACGGCAACGACGATGCAGGTCTGCGGTTTTTCCTGTGCGGACGAGGGGAGATAGAACCCGCTCTTTGTCTTTTCTTCGACGGTGACGCTTTCCACGACCACCTTGTCGAACAAGGGCTTGATATTCATAGCTTATGCCTCCTTAATATTTCCTTATATATTATAAACGGAGAGGGTGTGCGGTCAAACAAAAAAAAGAGTTTTTTTGAAAAAATTTTTGCGGAACGCTTTCTCGCGGGGCACCGCTCGCAAAAGTCTTGCGCTTTTTTCACGCGTATGTTATAATGGGAAAGGAGGCTGACATGGAAAAGTGGGACGAACGCTTCATGGCGCTCACCGAACAGGTGGGGACGTGGGCAAGCTGTATTCGCAGAAAGGTCGGCGCGATCATCGTGCGCGACAAACGGGTGATGACGACGGGTTACAACGGCGCGCCCGCGGGGATAGAATCGTGCATCGAGCGCGGGAAATGCCTGCGCATCGAGAAACAGATCGAGAGCGGAACGCACGCCGAGCTGTGTTATGCCGCGCATGCGGAGCAAAACGCGATCATACAGGCGGCAAAGTATGGCGTGAATATCAACGGCGCCACGCTCTATTGTACGCATCAGCCCTGCGTGATTTGCGCAAAAATGATCATCAACGCGGGGATCAAGCGCGTTGTGTATAAGGAAGGCTATCCCGACGAGTTCTCGATGGAACTCTTCCGCGAAGCGGGGACGAAGATCGAGAAGTACGGCGAATGAAAAGGGCGCATTTCCCGTAAAAGGGTAGCGCAAGCGAAGATAAAAATCTGAAATAGGAGTGAAACAATGAACCCTGTTGTAACGTTTGAAATGGAGAACGGCAAGATCTTCAAAGCGGAGCTGTATCCCGAGGTTGCCCCCAATACCGTGCGGAACTTTCTCTCCCTTGTAAAGAAGGGCTTTTACGACGGCCTACTCTTTCATCGCGTGATCGCCGGCTTCATGATACAGGGCGGCGACCCCAACGGGATCGGCACGGGCGGTCCGGGCTATCGGATCAAAGGGGAGTTTGCCGCCAACGGGTTTACCAATCCCTTGAAACACGAGCGGGGCGTTCTCTCTATGGCGCGGGCGCAGGATCCCGATTCGGCGGGTTCGCAGTTCTTCATCATGCACGCCGACGCAAACTATCTCGACGGGCAATACGCCGCGTTCGGGAGGATCGTAGAGGGAATGGAAGCGATCGACGCGATCGCGCAAGTCAAAACGGATCATAGAGACAGACCGTTGACGCCGCAGCGCATCAAGAGGGCGACCGCGGAAACATTCGGCGAAGTCAATCCCGAGCCGCAAAAAATATAAAAACGAGGTTTGCGAAGTACTATGTCAGATAGAATACTTTACGAAAACCCGCTCTGTACGCGCTATGCAAGCCGTGAAATGCAGGAAAATTTCGGGGAAAGGAAGAAGATCCGCCTCTGGCGGAAACTTTGGGCAGCTCTCGCCGAGAGCGAAATGGAGCTGGGGCTTCCCATCACGAAGGAGCAGGTCGAGGAGCTTCACGCGCACATCGACGACGTCGATTTCGAGAAGGCGGAGGAGCTTGAAAGAACGACGCGGCACGACGTGATGGCGCACGTCAAGGCGTTTGGGATCGCCGCGCCGAAGGCAGCGGGCATCATCCATTTGGGCGCGACGAGCTGTTTTGTCGATTGCAACGCCGATCTCATCATCATGAAGGACGGGCTTGACATCATTTTGCGAAAGCTCGTGAACGTGATGGAGAAACACAAAAAATTTGCCCTGCGCTATAAAAATCTTCCGACGCTCGGCTTTACCCATCTGCAACCCGCCCAGCTCACGACGGTGGGAAAACGCGCGGCGCTTTGGTTGCAGGATCTTCTGCTCGACTATGAGAGCCTCGAAAGTTTGCTCTCCCGCTTCCGCATGCGCGGGGTGAAAGGGACGACGGGCACGCAAGCGAGCTTTTTGGATCTCTTCGGGGGCGACGGCGAGAAGGTGAAGGAGCTTGAACGCCGCGTGATGCAAAAGCTCGGCTTCAACGATGTCTATCCCGTCTGCGGGCAGACCTATCCGAGGAAATTCGATCACGAAGTTTTGTCCGTGCTCTCGGGCATTGCGCAGTCCGCCTATAAATTCTCGGGCGATATCCGCCTTTTGCAGAGCATGAAGGAGGTGGAGGAACCCTTTGAAAAGGCGCAGATCGGCTCTTCCGCGATGGCATATAAGCGCAATCCCATGCGTTCGGAGCGCATAAGCAGCCTTGCACGCTACCTCATTTCCCTCCCCGTGAACGCCGCCGTGACCGCGGGAACGCAGTGGTTCGAGCGCACGCTCGACGATTCCGCCAACCGCCGCATCGTCATTGCGCAGGCATTTTTGACGGCGGACGCCATTCTGGAACTCTATATGAACGTCGCGGACGGCCTTGTCGTCTACGAGAAGGTCATCGCAAAGCACGTCGCGGCGGAACTTCCCTTCATGGCGACGGAAAATATTCTCATGGAATGCGTGAAGGCGGGGGGAGATCGGCAAGAACTTCACGAACGCCTTCGCGTTCTCTCGATGGAAGCCGCAAAGAACGTGAAAGAAGAGGGCGGGGAGAACGACCTGCTCGCGCGCGTCGAAGGGGACGAGGCGTTCAAAGCCGTGCACGGAAGGCTGAAAAGCGTCGTCGACGCGAAGAAATTCATCGGAAGAGCGCCCGAACAGACGGCGGAATTCATCTCTTCCGCCATCGACCCGATCCTTGCAAAGTACAGCCGTTTTCTCGGCGCCGCGGGCGATGTGAGAGTGTAACTTTCAGTATGTAAAAAGCGGTTAAATGCCGCCGACGGGACTATCCCGTCGGCGGCTATTAAAATTATTTATTTGAAGCGGATTTGATAATAATACTATGACGACGATTTATTTTGTCAGACATGCAGAATGCAACCCCAATAATCACGACGATGTATCGAGAGAACTTACGCCAAAGGGCATCGCAGATAGCAAACTTGTCACGTCCTTTCTTGCCGATAAAAACGTAGACATGATTTTTTCCAGCCCCTATAAAAGAGCGATCGATACTCTTCTCGATCTTTCCAAATCAAGCGGTCTGGAAATTTGCATAAGGGATGATTTCAGAGAACGAAAGGTGAGCAGCGGTTGGATCGAGGATTTTGATTTTTTGACTTTCGTCAAGGCGCAATGGACGGATTTCGACTATAAACTTTCAAGCGGTGAATCTCTTCGGGAGGTGCAATCACGTAATATTTCGGCGGTGGCTCAGATAGTAAAAGAACATAAAAATCAAACTATTGTGATAGGGACGCATGCAACTGCTCTGGGGTGTATCATCAATTTCTACGATAAAGATTTTAATTATGAACAATTTGAAAGGGTAAAGAGGCTTATGCCGTGGATCGTAAAAATTACTTTTAAAGATGAGACTTGCATGCAGATACAACAATATAATTTGTTTGAATGAAAAACGTCAAAACATAAGCCGCCGACGGGACTATCCCGTCGGCGGCTATTAAAATTTATAAATTGTTCAGTTCTTGTTCAGCCCGAATTTTCGCGTTTGCTGCACTTCTTTCCAATAATTTTCCCGCCCGATGATGTAATCGTTCCCGAGATTCATGTTGCATACTTCCAAAATGGAATATTTGAAATTGTTTTTATATTGCTGTCCGTGCTCTGCAAGAAGGGCTTTTAACTCTTGATTGCCGCCGTGCCCGTCGTTCGCATAAGCCGACCACCGCTGCCAAATGCACTTTTCGCCGTATGCGCTCCCGACATACTGTTTTCCCGTCAGTTTATCGGCAATAAGATAGATACCTTTTACGTTGGAAAGGGCAAACCGCCAGAAGGAATGTTATAGATGCCTGTCGTCCGCGCGGCAAATTTGAAATTTACCGTTTCTTGATTTTCGGCATCGGCAGGTCGTCATATTCTTTGCTTGACGGCATAATCCCTCCGCTGAATTGAGGTTTATAAAGCTAAATTAAATTTAGAAGAAAAAACAAATCCATAATCGGGAAAGCTACAATAATGCTCAGAAAAAACAAATGAGCACACCCATCCCCATTTGATAGCGTTGGCGCACATAAATAACACCGAAGGATCCCATCTTTTTGAAAATTTCGCTCTTTTTCGCCGTTTTGTAAAAATAGTTCCCCAAGAAAAATCCTCCGAGCCCTGTACCCAATAACATGATCAGTATCGGAAGAGATATTAAAGGACCGGGCTCTTCGATTTCGCGAGGAAAAGAGCCGAACAAAAGGGAAACAATACTGACCGCCGCGAAAAGTATTACGGTCAAAGCAATGCGTAATTCCAACAGTACATATTTATTTTCAAGATAACGCTCGGTCGGCTTGCCCTTTTTATTTTTCGTGAGGTCGATTTTTTCAACCCAAACAGGAAAACGAATGATTTCTATGATAAAAAATGGAATTGCGACAAAGAAATTGATATATAACAATATGTCAAAAAAGCGATTCATTTCTTCTCCTCCGAATTACTGATTATCATTTTAATTATATCATAAAAATAAAAGGCAAGTAGCATATGTCGCTCATAAATAAAAAGTAAATCCGAACCACTCACTCGTTACGAGTATTTGGTTCGGATTACAATGACTTGGTGCGGTCGACAGGAGTTGAACCTGCACGGTCATCCCACAAGATCCTTAGTCTTGCGCGTCTGCCAATT
>CANRDX010000008.1 GCA_947629485.1 uncultured Clostridia bacterium | reverse complement strand
GACTACATCTTCCCCGCATATGGAATACGCTTTATCGCTCTCTCCGATAATGTGGATACGGCAGACAGAACATCGACGGCGATGGATATGATGCCGATCATGAACGTATTCAACGAGTGGCACGCCGCGAATACGAGTAAGAAGATACGAGCGGTTTTTGAGGCGAGCCAGCGAGCAGGCAAGTACACGAATTGGAATTATCCTTATGGGTATAAGGCGGGAAGCGATGAAAATCGTACTGCTGTGATTGATGAGCCAGCCGCGGCAATCATTCGGCGGATCTTTGCGTTGCGGATAGAAGGTATTTCTGTTCGTCGCATTTCTCGCATTCTGACGGATGAAGGGATCCCCAATCCAACGCATTACTTCACAAAACTTGACGGCACAAAATCAACGAGGAAATGTTCGCCGTATTGGTCTGCAGGGACTGTGATGCAAATTTTGACGGATCAAACTTATCTCGGGACTATGACGCAACATAAGACAACGAGGGTTTCATATAAGAACCATAAGATTGTCAATCTTCCCGAAGATGAGTGGATCGTAAAAGAGAACGCCCATGAGCCGATTATAAGTCGCGAGGTATGGGAGAAGGTGCAGACAGTCAATCTTTCGGTCTCTCGCGGAAAGATTGATGGGAAACAGCAGACGCATCTTCTATCTGGATTTGTTGTTTGTCCCGATTGCGGAAATAAGTTCAAGTTGCAACGCGAGAGGCTCGGATATGGGTTTGTTTGCCGAACTTATAAGGATTACGGCAACAAATATTGCACTTCCCATCACATCGGGGAGAAGGTATTGGAGAACATTGTTATATCCGATATTCGTTCCATGTTGCATAACGTGTCGTTGGACGAAAAGAAAGTAAAAGAAGAGTTTTTGAGGGAACGCTCAAGGGTAAACGAACAGAGCAGATATTCCGATGAAAAGCAATTAAGAGCAGATCAAAAAAGGCTGACCGAATTAAACAAGTTGGTTCAATCTGCCTTTGAAGAAAAAGTTCTGAAAGGGATGCCGGAGGAGATATGCGAAAGCCTTTGCAGAGCGTATCAAGCCGAGCGCGAGAGCGTATTGCAACGGATTAGCGAGTTGGAAGCGCGGCTTGCCGCAGTAGGGAAAGAGGAGGAGGAAGCCGACGCATATATTGCTAATCTGAAAAAGTATGGCGCGTGCGAAACTTTGACGCGAGAAGCATGTTTGCAACTCATTGATTTTATTACTGTCGGAGAAAAGCAGGAAAACGGTGAACGCGAGATTCATATTTATTATAAGTTTTCCAATCCAGAAAGTCTTGAAGAGTTTAGAGAAAGAATAAAACATATCCCATAAGTCACATGTTCAACAGGCCCCACGGGTCCGACCGGTCCTACGGGTGAAACAGGTCCCACGGGTGAAACGGGTCCTGCCGGCGTGACGCCCACGGTCACAGCGGGAACGACGACGACCGTCGATCCCGAGACGCCCGCCTCCGTCACCCAGACGGGAACTGCGGAGAATGTGATTTTGAACTTCTCCATTCCCCGCGGCGTGACGGGCGCGCAAGGGCCGCAGGGCGAACCGGGCGCGGACGCGACCATTACGCCTGCCGCGGCGGTCGCACCTGTGACCGACCCCACTTCGGCGACCACACAGGAGGTCGCAACGACGCTCAACGAACTCATTACCAGCTTGCAGAACGCAGGGTATCTCGGCACCTGACGGCGCGGCTCCAAGACGTTTCAGAATAAAAGATTCCGCCTGCGGGAATTTTTTCCCGCAGGTCGTTTCTTATCGGCGCATTTGTGGTATAATAGGCTCGTATTCCATATTGAATGGGAGAACGGAGTATTTATGGAAAAGCAAAGTTGGCATACGATGTCCGCCGAGGAAGCGCTTCGCGCGCTCCATTCCTCGCGCGACGGACTTTCGGCCGAGGAAGCGGCGCGGCGCCAAGCCGAATTCGGCAAAAACCGCTTGAAGGAGCGCAAGAAGAAATCGCTTTGGCGCATGCTCTGGGAGCAGATCAAAGACGTGATGGTCATCATTCTTCTCGTCGCCGCAATCGTCTCTCTCGTGTTCGGCGACTATGCCGAAGCCGCGGTGATCTTCGCCATCGTCGTGATCAACGCGGTCATCGGGATCGTGCAGGAGAAGAAGGCGGCGGACGCGCTCGCCGCACTCGGCAGTCTGAGCGCACCCACGGCGCGCGTACTGCGCGACGGGAAGGAATGTTCTCTTCCCGCGGAGGAACTCGTTCCCGGCGACGTCGTGATCCTTGCGGACGGCTGTGTGATCCCCGCCGATGTGCGCCTTCTCGAAGAATCCAATCTGAGCGTGCAGGAATCCGCGCTCACGGGGGAGAGCGTGCCCGTCGAAAAGGACGCGCTCGCCCTGCTCGATGAGAACGCGCCTTTGGGCGACAGGGTCAACATGGCGTATTCCTCCTCGGTCAGCGTGAACGGAACGGGTTCGGGCGTCGTCGTCGAGACGGGAATGCGCACGCAGGTGGGCGCGATCGCGGGCATGCTCGACGACGAGAAGGATCTCGAAACGCCCATGAAGAAAAAACTGAACGGCGTGGGGAAGACGCTCTCCGTCGTCGGGATCGTCGTCGCCCTGCTCGTGCTCGGCGTCAGCTTCCTGCGCGTGACCGATTGGGGCGTCACGGAGAATTGGGTTCAGCCCCTCCTCACGGCGATCGCGCTCGCGATCTCCGTCATTCCCGAAGGGCTTCCCGCCACGGCGACGGTGGTCATGGCGCTGGGCGTGCAGCGCATGGCGAAAAAACAGGCGCTGGTGAGAAGTCTGCCCGCCGTGGAGACGCTTGGCTCTGCGACGGTCATCTGCTGCGATAAAACGGGAACGCTCACCCTCAACAAGATGACGGTCACGCGGTTTGCGACCGACGGCGAAGATACCGAGGCGGGGGGAAAGCTCGACGCTTCCACCCTCGCGCGCAGGGAACTCGCCTATGCCTCGGCGCTCTGCAACGACGCGGCGAAGGACGGCGCGGGCGGCGTGCTCGGCGACCCTATGGAGGGGGCGCTCATCGATTTCTGCGAAAAATTCGGGATACGCCAAGAGGAGCTGAAAGCGCGCTGTCCCCGCGTGTTTGAGCAGCCCTTCGACTCCGACCGCAAGCGTATGTCGGTCGTCGTGGAGGACGAAGGGGCATACCATGTCTACACAAAGGGCGCGATCGACGAACTTCTTCCCCATTGCGACCGCATCGTCACCGAAAAGGGGGTGCGCCCGATGACGGAGGAGGACAAGCAAAAATTTCTGCGCCTTGCGGAGAGTCGTTCCGAGGAGGCGCTCCGCGTCTTGGGGTATGCGAGAAGGGAGATAGACTATGTCCCGAAGGAAGGGGACGACGTGGAGGAGGGGCTTGCCTTCATCGGCCTCGTCTGCATGATCGACCCGCCGCGCAAAGAGGTGATCGGCGCGGTGGAGAGCTGCCACACGGCGGGGATCCGCGTCGTCATGATCACGGGCGATCACAGAACGACCGCCGTCGCCATCGCGCGGGAGTTGAAGATCTTCCGCGAGGGAGATACCGCCGTGACGGGAGCCGAGCTTGCCGCGATGACGGACGACGAACTCGACCGCGTGGTGGGGACGACTTCGGTCTACGCGCGCGTTTCGCCTTCGGATAAGCTGCGCATCGTGAAGTCCCTCGAACGCACGGGGGAAGTCGCCGCGATGATGGGCGACGGCGTAAACGATTCTCCCGCGCTCAAAGCGGCGAATATCGGCGTCGCGATGGGGGCGGGAACGGACGTCGCGAAGGACGCCTCGGACATCGTGCTTCTCGACAACAATTTCACGACGATCGAGAGCGCGGTGCGCGAGGGCAGAAGGGTGTACGCGAACATTCAGAAGGTCATTCAGTTCCTGCTCGCGGGCAACATCGCGGAGATCCTCACCCTCTTCATCGCAACGATCTTCGGGCTTCCCGCGCCCATTCTCGCGGTGCATGTGCTCGTCATCAACCTCGTCACGGATACCCTTCCCGCTCTCGGTCTCGGCGTGGATCCCGCGGGGAAGGACGTCATGCGGCGGCCTCCCGTGAAGTCGGGCACGCTCTTTGAAAAGGGGCTTATCGCGCGGGTCATCTTCCACGGCGCGCTCCTCACCGCCGTCTCCCTCGCCGCGTATTTCATCGGGCTGTACGGCTACCACGATCCCGCGGCGGCGATGACGATGTGCTTTCTGGTGCTCGCCGGCTCGCAGCTCGTCCACAGCGCCAACCAGCGTTCCAACACGGAGTCCTTCTTCGCGCGCGGGAACGGGCACAATTTCGTGCTTCTCGGCGCCATCGGCGTCTCCGCTCTCATCACCGTCTTCATCGCCTTTGTGCCCGTGGTGAACGACTTCTTCCGCCTCGTCTATCTCTCGTGGAAGGAGTACCTTATCTGCCTTGCGCTCATCGCCGTGCCCCTTCTCGGCGTGGAGATCTCGAAGTGCTTCTTGCGCGCGAGAAAGCGCGGATAAGCGGAATTTTGAACAGAGCGGCGCCCCGAAGGTCTCTTCGGGGCGCCGTTTTCCTATCGTTTTTGCGTTCGGTTTTTCGGTGCGCGGGAAAGTTCAGTAGGTCTCGGCAATGCGGCGCGCCTCCTCTTTTACGCGCGCGGCGAGCGATGCGGGGGAGAGGACTTTCAGCCCCGCCCCTGCGGAGAGAATGGTCCCGAGGAGCGATTCGTCGTCGGGCAGCACGACGTCGGCATAGAACTTGCCTTGTACCGCGCGCACGTTCTCGATCCCCAGCCATTCCTCGGCGAAGGGAAGGGTGGCGGGCGAGATCTCGAACCGCGCCTCCACGTCGTTCTCGCCGTCCCGCCAGAAGGAGAGAGGAATGTTCTCCTTCTCGAAGGGAAGCCGCTCGAAGTGCTCCCCCGTGTTCAGAATGGAGCGCATGCGCCCGATCTTGAAGGTGCGGAACTCCTTGCGCAGCCTGCAATAGGCATAGAGATACCAGATCCTCTGTTTGTAGATGAGAAGATGGGGCAGGATCACCCGTTTGGTGTGTTCCCCCGTACGGGCAACATAGTCGATCTCCAACGCCTCGCGCTCCTCCGTCGCCCGTTCCATGAGCGTGAGCTTTTCCGAAAACTTCCGCTCGTCTCCCCAAGTCCCGCTGTCCACGAGGATATTGCCCGAGATCGCCCCGTCGAGCCGTTCGGTTTTCATCTGCGCGGTGATCTTTTCGACGGCGCTTTTCAGCGCTTCGTCCCCCGTCTGCCCGAGCATGGCAAGCATCGCCTCGCGCGTGCGGGCATATTCTTCGCGCGTCATGAATCCCTTCGGGAGCTTGAAGGTATCCGAGATATAGATGCCGCCGTTTGCGCCCCGCGCAACGTCTACGGGCACGCCCGCGACGACAAGTTCTTCGATATAGCGGTAGATGGAGCGGACGGAGCAATCGTACTTCGCGGCGAGTTCGCCCGCGGAGATCTTGCGCCGCGCGAGCAGAGTGAAGAGGATCCCGATCATGATCTGATATTTCATAGAAATTTCCGACAAAATATATTTTTTTGGAATAAAATTTTAGCATATATGACAGATATTGTCAAGTATTTGCCCATATAATAGGGGCATGAAAGAAGATATCGCCCAAATCATGATCGACATTGCCGAGGAAAGACGCCGCCGCGCGCGCAACGCAGCGCTTCTGCACCGCCTGACGGCGGAGAAGTCCTTTGAGGAGCTGCTCAAAGAGCTTTCCGCGTTGAAGGGGCTGAACGCGCGGGAAGAGGAGAGCGGCGCGGGCAAAATCTTTGCGGCGGACGTGCGGAACGTTTGACAAGCGCCCCTTTTTTGCGGTATAATTTTCCAAGAACCGAAAGGAGGCGGCATATGACGAACATCATGGATACCCTGCGCGCGCGGGGATTTATCAAGCAGACAGTGTACGAGGATGAGCTGTACGCCCTCCTCGGGAGCGAAAGCGTACCCTTCTACACGGGCTACGATCCCACGGCAGACAGCCTGCACGTGGGGCACTTCATGCAACTCGTCGCCATGAAGCACATGCAGGACGCGGGGCATAAGCCCATCATTCTGATCGGCGGCGGCACCGCCATGATCGGCGACCCCACGGGCAGGACGGACATGCGCTCCATGATGACGAAGGAGACGATCGCCTATCACGTCGAGTGCTTCAAAAAGCAGATGGCGCGCTTTCTGCGCTTCGAGGGCGAGAACGCCGCGATCATCGTCAACAACGCGGATTGGCTCCTCGATCTCAATTATGTGGACTTTCTGCGCGATATCGGGGCGCACTTCTCCGTCAATAAAATGCTCACGGCGGAGTGCTTCAAGTCGCGCATGGAGAGGGGGCTTTCCTTCCTCGAATTCAATTATATGCTCATGCAGGCATACGATTTCCTCGTCCTGCACCAAAAATACGGCTGTTCCCTCGAACTCGGCGGCGACGACCAGTGGAGCAATATCCTCGCGGGCGCCGACCTCATCCGCCGCAAAGAGCATAAGCCCGCCTATGCGATGACCTTCCGCCTTCTCACGACGAGCGAGGGGAAGAAGATGGGCAAGACGCAAAAGGGCGCCGTGTGGCTGGACGAGAACAAGACTTCGCCCTACGAATTCTATCAGTATTGGCGCAACACCAACGACGCCGACGTCGAGACCTGCCTGAAACTTCTCACGTTCTTGCCCCTCGAAGAGATCGCGGAGCTATGCCGCTACCCCGACGAGCGCATCAACGCGGCGAAGGAGCGGCTCGCCTTCGAGCTTACGAGGATGGTACACGGCGAGGAGAAGGCGGCGGCGGCGCAGGCGCAGGCAAAGAGCGCCTTCGGCGGCGAAGCGGGCGGGATGCCCGAGGCGCATATCTCCGAAACGTGCGCCACCGTTTTGCAAGCGCTCTTGGAGACGGGGCTTGCGAAGAGCAACGGAGAGGCGAGGCGGCTCGTGGAGCAAGGTGGCGTCAGTCTGAACGGCGAGCGCGTTACAAATGCGAACGCGCCCCTGCCCGAGGGCGGCTTCACCCTGTTCAAGGGCAAGAAAATACGGCTCTCGGTCGTGCGCGGATAATGGGCTATCTCGGCGTCGTCGGGGAGACCGTCGCGGAAAAGACGATAGAAAGGTCGCATTTTCTCGCCTATTGTTCCCGCACTGCGGGCGAGGAGGAGGCAAAGGCCTTTCTTTCCTCGGTGCGCGCGCGGCATCCGCTCGCGACGCATGTCTGTTACGGCTACGTCGCCGATGCGCTCGGGAACATCCAGCGATTCTCCGACGACGGGGAACCGCAGGGCACCGCGGGGCTGCCCATTTTGGGGGCGGTCAAGGCGCAGAAGCTCTATGAGACGGCGATCGCCGTCGTGAGGTACTTCGGCGGGATCAAGTTGGGCGCGGGCGGACTTGTGCGCGCCTATACTTCGGTCGCGGCGGAGAGCGCGGCGGCGGCGGAGAAGCGCCTGTATGAGGAATGCGAAAAGATCGGGATCGCCGTCGGCTACGGGGAAGTCGGCGCCTGTTTAAGGGCGCTCGAAGCGCGCGGGGCGAATATCTTGGAGCGCGAATTTCACGAAGGGGCGCGCTTTACGGTCGCCGTCCGCACCCGCGAGGCGGAAGGATTCATCTCCGACCTTCTCGGCATGCTCTCGGGCAGAGTGAAGATAGAGAGAGGGGAGAAGAGCGTCTTTCCCTTTCCCCTGTAACAAAATCAAAAAGCAAAAATGCGGCAAAACTGCCGCTTTTTTTGTATAAATCGGATTTTTTTAATTATTTCGATAAAAATCGAATTAACTTTTGCAAGCGGAAAATAAAAAAGGAAGGCGCGCTTTCCGCCCCTCATACATACGCGCGGACGGGCGCGCATACGATAGGGCGTGAAGTATCCCTCCCGCCGCAGGAAGCTCCGTTTCAGGCTTTTTCTCGTCGGCGCGCTTGCGCTCATCATCACCGTCGCCGTGCTCTTTCATCTCAACGTCACGCGCGTTCTGAAATCCATCGCCGAGGCGAACATGCGCTCCATCACCACCGTCGCCGTGAACGACGCGATCTACTATACGCTCTCCGACGGCGTGCGCTACGAGCAGCTTATTTCCGTGGAGCGCGGCCCCGACGGAGAGATCCTCTCCATCACCTCCGATCCCCTGCAAATCAACCGCATCGCGCGCGACGCGGCGTATATGTCGCAGCAGAGTTTGCAGACGATGAGCGAGGAGGGCGTAGACGTCCCGCTCGGCGCCTTTTTCGGGATCGAGGCGTGGGCGGGATTCGGCCCCAAGATCCACATGAAGATCATTCCCATCTCCAACGTCGCCTGCCGTTTCGTCTCCAAGTTCGAGGAAGCGGGGATCAACCAGACCAAACATTCCATCTACTTGGAGATCGTTGCGGATATCTCCATCATCATGCCCTCGGGGACGAGCAATTTCGCCTCGCTCACCGAAGTGCTCATCTGCGAGAGCGTGCTCGTGGGGAAGATCCCCGATACCTACTTTCAGACCGACCTCTTCGGAGGCGGCTATTTGCTCGCCCCGCCGAGCGGCTGAACGATCTCCTTGATGACGGAGATCGCGTTCTCCGTCCCGTCGGGAAATTCCGCGCGGAGAAGATTTTCTCCGAGAAGGGGATCCCGTTCCGTCTCTTCGAGCGCGCGGCTAAGCTCTGTAAGGCGGGCTTCGTCGAGCACCTTCACAAGCCCTTTTTCTTGGAAGTAGCGCGCGTTTTCGAGCTGATCGCCGCGCGAGCCGCGCACGAGGGGCACAAGCAGCGCGCGTTTTTTCAGGGCGAGGATCTCGAACACGGTGTTGCTTCCCGCGCGGGAGAGAACGACGTCCGCCGCGGCGTAGGCGCTACCCATGTCCGCCTCATAGGGCTTCGTAATGCACACGCGGCCGCCGACCAACCTGCGCGAGATATCGCCGCTTCCCGTGATGTGTAAAATGGAATAGCGGCGCATGAGATCGGGCAAAGCCTCTTCGACGGCGCGGCTGATCGCGCGGCTCCCGCTCCCCCCGCCGAACACGAGCAGTACGTTGTCCTTTTCCGAAAATCCGAATTTTTTCCTCGCGCGCGAACGTTCGCCGCTCTTCACTTCCCTTCTCACGGGCGAGCCGATGTATCTTCCGTTCGGGAAGTTCTTCGCCGTTTCGGGGAAGGAAGTGAGCACATATTTGCACTTTTTCGCGATGAGCCGCGTGCAAAGCCCCGCGCTGAGGTCGCTCTCGTGCGTGAGGGCGGGAATACCGAGCTTGTGCGCCGCCCACACTGCGGGGTAGCTTGCGTATCCCCCCTTTGAAAAGACGAGGTCGGGCTTTTCCCGTTCGAGCACGGCGAGCGCTTCCTTTTTCGCACGGTGAAGGCGGGCGGGGATCTTCAAATTTTCGAGGGTGAACGAGCGGGTGAGCTTGGGGCAGTCCACACGGAAGAAGGGGTATCCGCACTCGCCGACGAGCCGCTGTTCGATCCCGCCCGTGCCGAGATAGGAGAGGGCGAAGGTATAGCGCAGTTCCCGCATCACGGCGAGATTGGGGACGACGTGCCCTGCGCTTCCTCCGCCCGTAAATAAAATACGCTTCATATAACACAGTATATGAAGCGTGGAACTTTTTATTGAAACGCGCTCCCTGCGGGGAGCGTTTCGCGTTATTTGCGCTGTTTACGGGGGAGAAGATAGATGTAGACGCCCACGATGAGCACGGCGAGGACGGAGAGCACGACGATGAGGGAAATGCGCAGAGCGTCCGATTCGCCCCAATCGATCATCTCTTCGGGAACGGAGAGGCGATACTCTTTGCCGTCCTGCGTTTCCGCCGCGGTATAGGTGCCGTCGCCGTTGTCGTAGAGGCGAACCTGCGTGCCGTGCTGCAACGCAAGCTCCTCCCCGTCGTCCGCCGTCAGAACGACGTCTTTTTTCAGCATGCCGAGGAGATAGTTCCCGCTCCTATCATAGAGGGGATCGACTTCGGTGAGATAGGCGGTGGGAACAAATCCCCGTGCAGAGCCGCCTTCCGCGGCGTATTCGACGAGCGCATAGGAGCGTTCGGGCGCCTCCACCGTACCGAGCACGGTGACGCGCGCGCCGCGCGCAAGGCGGACGTCGGCGAGCGCGTCGGGAAGGCAGGGGAAGAAGTAGGAGGAGACGGCGTTCGTGAGGAAGAGTTCTCCCTCGCCCGCCTGCCAATATTCTTCCTGCGGGACGAGACATTCCTCCGTTTCGAGGCGGAAGAGGTTGGCGGTGAACGTGCGATCGTCCTCATAGACGGCGGTCAGAGCGTAGCCGTCCTTTTCCGCGAGCAGAACGCCGCGGATCGCTTTCTGGGTGCGGAAATAGAATTCATAGGGGAAGCAGCCGTCCGCCGCGTCCGCTTTCAGCCCGTCGAGATCGGTGCGGATGCCGCAAGATCCGACGGGAATATCGATGAAGAGGCGATCCTTTCCGTGCGCTTGGAACACCGCTTCGCGCACGCCCTCCGCGGAGATCTCGTTGAGCGCGGGGATATCGATCGCGCCGCGCTCGCTCTTCACGATATAGTCCCCGAAGAGGAAATACACCTCGTCGTCCTCAAATCCGAGCGCAAAAGAGGCGGGGTCATCTTCGGACATGGTATAGGCAAAATCCCTCCCGCGAAGGGAGGCGAGCGGTTCTTCTTCGCCCGCTCTCATAAGCCCTTTTTCCGTGAGGCAGTAGAGGTTCCCCTCGAAATCGGCGCGAAGAGAGGCGTAGCCCTCGGGCAGGACGACGTCGAGTTTTTCGCCGCCGCCGTCGGTCGCGAATTCCGCCTCGGTGAACCGAACGACGGTACGCGTCGTCTCGTAGGCGACGAAGAGATCGCCGTAGAGGTCGGAAGCGAGGGCGGCAGGCGTGCCGTAGCGATCGTGGAACGCCTCCGTCGGCTCGTCGCCCAACCTTCCGTAGATGTTCCCCGTCACATAGTAGACGGTGCCGTAGACGCAGGCAAGCCCGCGCACCGCGCTCTGCGTCGCATGGGCGCGCACGAGGCGTTCGTCGCCGTAGGAACAGGTGCAGATCACGCTGCCGTCCGAGACGGCGATGAGTTCGCCGTCCGTTGCGACGAGGGTGGGTGTAAACGTGTCGTCGGGGGGAAGGATCTCGGTATATTCGCCCGTGGAGAGGCGGTAGACGCTCACGCGGCGGTTGCCCGCGTCGGCAGTGACGAGCAGATCGCCCGCCCGCGCCGTGTCGACCGCGCCCGAAAGACGGTTGACGGAAGGGGAGGAAGACGTGATCTCATAGTCCGTGAAGGCGTGCTCCGAGGTGGAGTATTCGAGAACGGCGTCCCCCCTCACGCAATACAGTTTATCGCCGCAAGAGGTGAGCGCGGTATAGCCTTCCGCGCGATCCACGGTCTCGACCTCTCCCGCAAGATCGGAGCGGTAAAAGCCGTCGTCGTCGGTATAATACATCAGGCCGCCCGCGGCGCAGATGAAGTTGGGGCGAATGGGCACGTCGCTCCGGGCGAGCACAACGCCCGTTCCCTTTTCGTCGTTTTCGGTAAAAATAGGGTATACCATGCTCGCTTCGGCGTAGTAGAAAACGCCGTCCGCATAGGTCATGGGGAGCTGTGCGGAGAGATTGAGCACGAGGGGATCGGTGTAGTTGATATCCGTCGAGCCGTTGAGCGCAAGCACATAGAGAGAGGTGCGCGTGCCCATCGTCGTCGTCCCGTAGATCTTGCCGTCGGCAATGATAAAGTTGGCGAGGCTGTACCCGATATCCTCTACCGAGCCTTTGAGATCTTCGGCGTCGGGGTCGAGGCGGTGCAGGCTCATCGCGGCGTCGGTAAAGTAGAGGAGATCCTCATAGAGCTGGATCTTCCCGAAGGTCGCCGACTCCATTCCATAGGTAAAGGTGCGGTAGCTTTCATAGCCCCGCGTATAGAGGTAGATCTTGTTTCCGTCGGCGATCGCGATATGGGTTTCGCTCACCGCAACGTCCTTCGGTTCGGCAAGTTCGAGGTACTGCTCATAGGAAGAGGGCAAAAAGAGGGAAGCCGTATCCCGGGAGAGCGCCCCGGCGCCGACGGACGGGAGGGAACAGATCGCGCCCGCGCAGACGAAAGCCGCGGCAAGCGCAAGCCCCGCGAGCACATTTTTTTTCACGCGCGTCAATTTCATATAGATTGATTATACCATGCGCGCGCGAGAAACGCAATGTTTTCAAAGAAAAAAACTTTTCCGAAAAAATTTTGGCATAACGGCATACGTCTGTCAACATTTCATGATAGAATGGAATTACGAACAAACGTTTGTGAATGTCCCACCCTTCCCCGCTTTTGCAAGTTTGTCCGCGCATTTCGCGCAAAAAACGTTGTTTGTAGGTCGAAATCCATGAAAAAACAGTATGTAAAGGTCATTTTATATGCCTATCCTTACCTTTGCGGTCTTGCCGACGCCTCCCGCGTCGCCGCGTCCAATAAGGCTGTGCTTTCCTTCCGCAGCTACGCTTCCGCCTTCGACGCCGCCTTAGAGGTCGCGGAGGAGATCGTTTTGGCGGAGCGGCTCGAATCGCTTTCCGCGCGGCTCGGCGTGATCCTTTCTTCTCTCTCCGAGGAGGAGCGGTTTTTGCTCGAATACAAATATTTCCGCAGGAGGAGGGAACTTGCGCGCTTCGGCGCCGACCTTCCGTATTCGGAGCGCAGTTATTTTCGCCGTCAGAGCGCGCTCTTGCAGCGGGTGGGGAGCCTGCTCACCGCGGGCGGATGGACGGACAAAGCGTTTTTTGAAGCGTTCGGCGAATATGCGCCCTTTATGCGCATCTTGCAGGCGATCATGGCGGGAGAGGAGAACCGCATCACCGCGAAGCGTACCGTCGCGGGCGTGCGGTTTCAGAAGTCGGAACGGTCGGAGTCGGGCGGTATGGGGGCGCGCCGTTTTGCACGCAACACAAAGATCGCAATGCCCGCCATCGCCGCGCATGCGAGGCAGATGACGACGATCTGCACGGGGGTCAGCCCCTGCGAGCCGCTCTCGCCCTCGCCCGACACGGGTGCCTCGGTCATGCTCAAATAGTCGTCGTTGCGTTCGAATTCAGGCTCCTTGTCGAGGGGGATGTAGCCGAATTGCCCGTCGGCGAGAACATAGCAGTATGCCTGCCCGTACTCATAGCGCATGCCGTAGTACACGAAGGCGCGGTCGAGGCTGCCGAACACGTCCTCGAAGGCCGTCTCGCCGCCGGGAATGGTGTAGGAGACGGTGATCTGCTTGCGGAGGAAGGGGCGCGCGGGGATGAAATCCACAAAGGTGAGCGCGTCGGTGCGGCAGTAACCCATGAGTTTGCGATAGGGCGGATCGTTGACGAGATATTCCACGGCGGTGTATGTATCGCCTTCGAGAAGGATGCGGACGTAGTACGACTCGGGGATGAGGAAGAGGCGGCCCTCCTCCGTCTCGCTCTCGTAGAACCATACGTCGGGATCGGCTGCGACGGCATAGCGCAGCGGATCGGCGGCGGCAGCGGAAAGGGGCGCCGCGGAGAGCGGGACGGCGGACGCGACCAGAGCGATCGCGAGGATGATTGCCGGAAGAAAACGTTTCATACGCGCCATAGTAGCGCAATTTTCGGTGCGGGAAAGGGAAAATTTTAGCGATTATGAACGAAATACTGCAAAAGATCGCCGCCATCGAGCGGGAGCAAAAAAAGCGCGCCGAGCACGATCACCTCGCGAGATACAACGCGGGAAAGGTCAAACACAAAAAACAGCTTGCCTTTCACCGCTCGAAAAAGCGCAACCGCTGGGTATTCGGCGGCAACCGCTCGGGGAAGACGGAGTGCGGCGCGGTCGAGGCGGTGTGGCTTGCCCGCGGGACGCACCCGTACCGCAAGAACAAAAAAAACGTCTCGGGCTGGGTGGTCTCGCTCACGGCGCAGGTCCAGCGCGACGTCGCACAGAGCAAGATCCTGCACTATCTGCGCCCCGATTGGATCGAGGACATCGTGATGACGAGCGGAAGAAAGGATTGCCCCGCGGCGGGCGTGATCGACCTCATCCGCGTCCGCAACGTGTTCGGCGGGATCTCCACGATCGGGTTCAAGAGCTGCGATCAGGGCAGGGAGCGCTTTCAGGGCAGTTCGCTCGACTTCGTATGGTTCGACGAGGAGCCGCCGAAGGATATCTATGAGGAGTGCCGCATGCGCGTCGCCGACAGAGAGGGGGATATCTTCGGCACCATGACCCCCCTCAAAGGCTTGACCTTCGTCTATGAGGAGATCTATCTCAACCCCCGCGGCGACCCCCAGATCTGGTACGAGTTCATGGAGTGGGCGGACAACCCCTTTCTCCCCAAGAAGGAGATCGCGCTGCTGGAAAACACCCTCGACGAGACGACAAAACAGGCGCGCCGATACGGAAAATTCTGCACGCGGGAGGGGCTTGTCTATCCCGAATTCGACGAGAGCGTGCATGTGATCGAACCCTTCGACGTGCCCGCCGCATGGCAGGATATGATCGCGATCGACCCCGGGCTGAAAAACCCTCTCTCGGCGCACTGGTACGCCGTGGACTTCGACGGAAACGTCTACGTCGTCGCCGAGCACTACGCCGCGGGGCTGGACGTAGACGGGCACGCCGACGCCATTCACGCCATTTCGGACAAGATCGGTTGGAAGCGCGACAGCCGCGGCAGGCTCTCCGCGCTCATCGACTCGGCGGCGGAGGCGAAAACGCTCGCTTCCTCGCGCAGCGTCTCGGAGCTTTTCTACGAGCGGGATATCCTCGTCAATCCGCGCGTCAACAAGGATGTGTTCGGCGGGATCGCGCAGGTGAAGCGGTATCTCTCCCGCACGAACGGGCTGCCCGATCTCTACATTTTCAAAAACTGCGTGAACATGATCCGCGAATTCAAGGGCTACTTTTGGGGAAGCGGCGAGGCGCCCGTCAAGAGGGACGACCACGCGATGGACGAACTTCGGTACTATTTAATGTCCTGCCCGCGCCCCGCCCGCCCCGTGCAGGAAAAGACGGAGTTGGAACTCGATAAGGAACGCAGGATCCGCCGTCTCAGGCGAAAGAGGTGAACGATGGATAAGGTAAGGGAGGCGATCCTCAAAGTCGCGCTCGGCTACTCGCTCGAAGAAGTGACCGAGGAATTCGCGGCGTCGGAGGGCGAACTGAAACTCGTCAAGCGCAAGGAGACGAGGAAGGACGTCCCGCCCGATCTCAAAGCGGTGAAACTTCTCTTGGAGGAGAGGGACTATGCCGCGCTTTCCGATGAAGAACTCGAACGCGAGCGCCAACGGCTCATCGGGGAGTTGAAGGCGCTCGGACAAGAAAACGATACGGAGGAAACATGAAGGAACAAGAATTGAAAGAGCGGATGGAGGCAGCCCGAAGAAGGGCGCTCGCCGAAGAGGTGCAGGCGGATTTTCTCGAACGGCAGAAGGCGCGCCGCCAGCTCGAACGGGGCTGGCAGCTCAACATGAACTTTTTGAGCGGGGATCAATTCTGCGACATCACGCCCGCGGGGGAGATCGAGGAGGAGAGCGCCGAATTCTATTGGCAGTCGCGGCGGTGCTTCAACCACATCGCGCCCACGGTGGATACGCGTATGGCGCGGCTTGCCAAAGTGCGCCCCTCGCTCGAAGTGCGCGCGTTCTCCGATTCCGACGCCGACCTCAAAACGGCGCGGCTCGCTTCCAATATCATCAAGGCGGTGAAAAACCGCGTCGATCTGGACAGCGTGATCACGAGCGCGACGCTTTGGTCGGAAGTCTGCGGGACGGCGTTCTATAAGGTGGTGTGGAATTTCGACGACGGCAACGTGATCGGAACGGACGAACGCGGGCACACGCTGCGGGAAGGGGACGTGAATATCGTCGCGCTGTCGCCCTTCGAAATCTATCCCGATGACCTCACTGCCTCGGACATGGGTGGGGTGAAAAGCGTCATTCACGCAAAAGCCGTGCCCGTCTCCGAGATCAGGGAGAAGTTCGGCGTCGAGCTTGCGGGGCGCACCATCGGCGAGTTCTCGCTGGTGCCGTACAGCTCCGCGAGCAACTGGAAACGCCCTGCGGACGGGAACATGACGCCCTCCTTCGAGAACAGGGAGATCTTGATTGAACGGTACACCCGCCCGGACGGGGATCACCCCGAGGGGCGGTTGGAGATCGTGGCGGGGGGCGAGCTTCTCTTTGAAGGTCCGCTTCCCTACAAGAACGGCGACCGCGGCGAGCGCACGCTGCCCTTCATCAGGCAGGTGTGCATTCCTCTTCCGGGCGCCTTCTTCGGGACGTCCGTCGTGGACCGCATGATCCCGTTGCAGCGCGCATACAACGCCGTGAGGAACCGCAAGCACGAATTTCTCAATCGGCTCACGGCGGGCGTTGTGGCGGTGGAGGACGGCTCGGTGGACGCGGAAGATCTTGCGGAGGACGGGCTGTATCCCGGGAAAGTGCTCGTCTACCGTCAAGGCTCCGCGCCGCCCGCCTTCCTCGATTGCGGCAGTCTCCCCGCAGAATTTCAGGAGGAGGAAGAGCGCATCGCGAACGAGTTCATTCTCGTCTCAGGAATGAGCCAGATCTCGCGCAATTCCGCCAATCCCACCAACGTCACGAGCGCAGTCGGGCTGCAACTCCTCATCGATCAGGATACCAACCGCATGCATCAGGCGGTCGAGAGCGTGGAGCGGGCGGTCAAGGAGGCGGGCAAGCAGATCTTGCACCTCTACAAGCAGTTCGCCGCCTCCAAACGGCTGCTCAAAATGACGGGACTGGGGGGGAACACCGAGCTTCATTATTTCGACGCGAGCGATATCTCGGCGGACGATATCGAATTCGAGACGGGATATGAGCGCACGCCCGAACAAATCAAGGAGGAGATCACGACCCTCTTCTCGCTCGGGCTTCTTCAAAGCGGAGACAAACTTTCAGACGACGTGAGACACCGCATCCTCGACGCGCTCGGGTACGGTTCGTTTGAAAACGCGCGCGATATCTCCCGCCTGCACATCGTGAAGGCGGAGCGGGAGAACGTGCTGTTGGCGCAGGAAGATGTAGAGGCGGACGAATACGACGATCACGCGCTTCACCGCACCGAACATCTTCGCGCCCTGCTCTCGGGCGGGGAAAACGACGCGGCGACAAAGGAGAGGATCATGCGCCACCTCGCGTCCCACCGCCGCAAAGGAGAATAAGAGATGAAAGAGGAAAACATGGGCGGGGATCCCGCGGAACTTCTCGCGGGGAAATTCAAGAGCGTCGATGCCCTCGTGCATGCGTACGGGGAGTTGGAGTCGGAATTTACCCGCCGCAGTCAACGGCTCAAAGCACTCGAAGAGCAAGTCGCCCAAATTTCGGGCACAGCGCATGCAGCGTCCGCGCAGGGAGAGCTTCCGCGGACGGACAGCGAAGAAGGGGAGGCGCAAGGCGGCGCCCTGCTGCCGCCGAGAGGCGTTCCCCTCATGACGAGCGCGGGAACGGGCGTGGCGGCGCCCGTAAAACGCCCCAATTCCATTCGGGAAGCGGGCGAACTCGCGCTGGGCTACTTAAAGAGCCGCACCTGACCGCCGAAAACAGAAAGGAGAAATTTTTATGGTAACATGCGAAACAGCAGACAATGTACTCAAATCTTACTATCTCGGCGCCGTGAGCGATCAGCTCAATAAGGGCGTCAACCCGCTGCTTGCGAAGATCAGGCAGACCACCTCGGACGTCTGGGGCAAGGATGTGAGAAAGGCGGTGCGCTACGGCGTCAACGGCGGCGTGGGCGCGGGCACGGAATCGGGTTCGCTTCCCGCCGCGGGCGGCAACCAGTACGCGCAGTTCGTCGTCACGCTCAAAAATCTTTACGGCGTGATCGAGATCTCGGATAAGGCGATCCGCGCCTCCAAGAACGGGGAGGGCGCCTTCGTCGATCTGCTCAACGAGGAGATGGACGGGCTTGTGAAAAGCTCCGCCTTCAACTTCGGAAGAATGCTCTTCGGCGACGGGAGCGGGCTTCTCGCGACGATCAAGAGCGTGGACGGCGAAAACGGCCAGCTCTTCACCGTGGACTCAACGCGCAACCTCGCCGAGGGCATGGTCGTGGATATCTACAACGCGCAGGGCAGCTCGATGGGCTCGGGCCGCACCATTCTCTCCGTAGATAGGGAGGCGAATACCGTCCTCCTCTCGGGGAGCACCCTCTCCACGCCCGCGGGCTATACCATCGTGTTGCAGCGCTCGAAGGGGCTGGAAATCACGGGATTGGGCGCGATCTTCGGCGATTCGCCCACCCTCTACGGCGTGAGCCGCGAGGAGAACGCATGGCTCAAACCCGTCATCAAGAAGGACGTGGGCGCGCTCACGGAGAACAAGTTGCAGGAGGCGATCGACGAAGTGGAGGAGCACTCGGGCAGCAAGATCAACTTCATCGTCTGCTCGTGGGGAGTGCGCCGCGCCTTTGCGAACGCGCTTGCCGCCTACCGCAAGCTCGAACCTATGGAGCTTGAAGGCGGCTTCCGCGCCCTCTCGTATAACGGCATTCCCGTCGTCGCGGATCGCTTCTGCCCCAAGAATACGATGTACCTTCTCAACACCGACGACTTCGGGCTTCATCAGCTCTGCGATTGGCAGTGGCTGGAAGGCGAGGACGGAAAGGTGCTCAAACAGACGCCGGGAAGAGCGATGTACACGGCGACCCTCGTCAAATACGCCGAACTTCTCTGCTATCGCCCCGCGGGGCAGGCGATGCTCTCGGGGATCGACGAGGCTTAAAGAGGAGGTGCGCCATGCCGATCAAAGTGAAGGAAGTGCTCTCCGCTGCTGCGGAGATGGCGGGGATGAGCGAGCTTGCAAAGGAGATCGAAAGCGGAGGGGCGAAGGAGGAGACGGCGGAGCTTTTGGTGCGCTGTTTCAATCTGATCGAAAACGAAGTCGCGCTCGATTACTTCCCCTTAACGGCAAAGGAGCGCCTCCCCGTGCACAATTCCGAAATCGCCTACGCAAGCCTCTCCCATACCCCGATCAACATCGTTTCCGTAACGTCTGTTTCGGGCATGGGTATCCGATTTGATCTCCTCACCGATTCGATCGGGCTTCGCGAAGCGGTCTCGGAAGCGATCGTGGAGTATGCCTTCGCGCCCGTGGCGAAAAAGCTCGGCGACGCCTCGGATTTCGAGGGGAAGATCTCGGCGCGGCTGCTCTCTTTGGGCGTGGCGGCGGAATTTATGCTCGCGCGCGGGCTGTTTTCGGAGGCTTCGGTATTCGATAAAAAGTATCGCGAAGCGCTCAGGGCGGCGGCCGTCGTACGGCACAGGCTCGCTCTGCGCGCACGGAGGTGGGCATGATCGAAAAAACTTTCGTTACGCCTTCCGTGCGCCGCGACGTCCTTCTCATCACGCCCAAAACGTTGAAGGATAAGTCTGCCGTCCTCTCGTCGCGCCTCTTGCAGATGCGGGAGGAGGACGGGATATTTACGGCGGCGGACGACACTGCCGACCGCGCCTCGGTGAACGAGAACGTCACGATGCTCGCGGAATTTTGCGGGGGCGTCTACGGCTTCTTGCAGAACGGGCGCTTCGTCGAACTTCTCACCGCTACCCTCTTCGGCGACCGCGGCAACCCCATTCTCTGCGCCGTGCCCTATCACGACAACGAGGGGGGACACAGCCTTTTCATCATGAGCAAGACCTCCCTCTTCCGCTTCGACGGCTCCTTTCTCACCAAACTCGAACCGACGGGCGGAACGTGCGGCGCCGTGCACCGCGAGCGGCTCTTCATCGCAAACGGGTGCATGATCCGCTACTCCGAGCCGCTCTCGCCCCAGACCTTCTCTCTCGAAGGGAAGAACGCGGGCAAAATCGAACTCGAAGAGGGGGGCGGAGAGATCCTCGCGCTCGTTCCCTTCGACGGCGCGATCATGGTGTTCCGCACGCGCGAGATCCTAAAACTTACCGCCGACGCGCGCGATCTGAACTACCGTTTCGAGCGGCAGGACTTCGATTGCGGAACGATCCTCGCGGGCAGCGTGCAAAAATGCGGCGACAGCGTCGTCTTCCTCACGGAGCGGGGGCTTTGCGTGTGCCGCGGCGGGAAGATCGCGCTCGCGCAGCCCTCTCTCGGGATCGGCTTCGCCTCGCAGAGCGCTTCTTATGGCGGAAGATATTTCTTCCGCGCCGAAGATACGGACGGCAAGACGCGGATCCGCGTGTACGATCCCGCGGCGGATACCTTCTACACCGACGACGCGGAGGCGGACGCGATTGGCGGAGGTGAGAGCGGGATCTGGTATCGGAGCAAGGCCCGCCTTCGCCTGCTCGCGGGCAGGGGATTCGGGAGCGCGGCGGAGGGTTCCCTTTCCTTCACGCTCGCCTGCGGCGAAAAAAAGGACGTGCGTATCGAGGGGATCCGCGTGCGCGGCGAGGGCGCGTTCAGGGCGGAGATCGCCACCGAGGAGGGCGGCGAAGAGGTTGCCCTTCAAGGGGGCGGATACGGAAAACTTTTGCACACGCTGCGCGGGCGCACCGTCACGCTCTGTCTGCACGCGTTGCAGCCAACATGCACGATCCATGCCGTTGAACTATGGCTGCGGGAGGCGCTCGTATGACGATCGACATCATCGACCTTTCCGATCCCGCCTATTCCGATCTCTCCGCCGTCCAGCTCTCGATGGTGCGCGTGGCGCAGGGGAAGAAGAACGACATTCTCGCGAAGGCGGATTCGGAGATCGAGGAACTTTTATTTCTCCTGCTGCGCAACGACAACGCCCGCTCCTCCGTGAAAGAGCGCGAGGAGGCGCGCATCCGCGCGCAGGCGGAAGCGGACGTGGAGATCGTGCGGGAGGATCTTCTGCACCAGCTCGCGTACGAGAGTCTGGGAACGGAGGGGAACGACAACGGGCCGTACCGCTATCCCGAAAATCCCAACTACAATCTCTCCTATTCCCAGCGTTTTCTCGTCGTGCGGAACTACTACATGGAGGCGGTCTCGGAGCCGAACGCCCGCTTGCAGGCGTATGCGATGGATTCGCTCGCTCGCACCTATCTCGGAGAGTTCTATCAGACGCTGTACGATCTGCTCGCCTCATATTGTTGAAGCGGGAAAACGCTTTTCTCCGTCTCGCCGCCCGCGCGTTTGCGCGGGCGGCGTTTCCGCTCTGCGGCGAAGAGTATAAAAATTCCCCCCTTTCCCCAAATTAAAGACATGAAGAAGATCAAGACCGATCCGCTCGGGCGGGGGAAGGGCGAACGGGAGACCTGTTTCCCCGAGGCGGCGCGGGAGGAGTACAGACCGTGACGGGCAGGGGACGGGAAAATTGCAACCGCAACTACCTGCGCTACGTCAATTCCTTCGATCCGCCCACCAAACATTACAAGACGTGCGGAAGGGCGTTTTTGGTCGGAGGGTTCATCTGCTGTATCGGGCAGTTCTTCCGCTACATGCTGGAATTCGCGGGGCTTACGGGCGATATGCTCGCGGGCACCGTCTCCGTCCTGCTCATCTTCCTCGGCACGTTTCTTACGGGGCTGGGCGTATACGACCGCATTGGGAAGAACGCGGGGGCGGGGAGCATCGTGCCCATCACGGGGTTTGCGAATTCCGTCGCCTCGCCCGCGATCGAGTTCAAGACGGAGGGCTACGTCTACGGAATGGCGGCGAAGATGTTCATCGTCGCGGGGCCGATCATCGTGTTCGGCGTTTCGGCGGGCGCGGCGGTCGGGCTTCTCTACTACCTCATCGGGCTGTAAAAAATAGAAAAAAACGGCAGCAAAAGAGTTGAAAAGCGCGCTGCGATGTGATAAAATGGGGGAGAAAACGAAAAGGAGATAAAATTATGGCAAAGATCACGAAGGATACGCTCATTGCGGATTGCCTCGAACTCAATCCCGACGCCGCCGAGATCCTGATGGAAGCGGGCATGCACTGCTTCGGCTGCGCGTTGGCACACGGCGAGACGGTGGGCGAAGCCGTCTCCGTGCACGGGCAAGACCTCGACGCCCTGCTCGCAAAACTCAACGAAGGCATCAACTGAAAAATCCCGCGGGCTTGCCCGCGGAATTTTTTTTGCGCTCCGCTTGCCAAATCCCTTCAAATTTAATATAATGAGAGGGTAACGTCGAAGGAGGGAACGCAGTATGGATTATGTAGAAAGAATTCTCGAAGAGGTGAAACGGAAAAACCCGGGCGAAGCGGAGTTCCATCAGGCGGCGACGGAGATCTTGGAGAGTCTCAAACCCGTCGTCGAACGGCGCCCCGAATACGAAAAAGTCGCGCTTTTGGAGCGCTTCGTCGAGCCTGAGCGCGTCGTGCTTTTCCGCGTTCCGTGGGTAGACGATAAGGGCATGGTACACGTCAACAAGGGCTATCGCGTGCAATTCAACAGCGCGATCGGCCCCTATAAGGGCGGGCTGAGGTTTCACCCCTCGGTCAACCTCTCCATCATCAAATTCCTCGGGCTTGAACAGATCTTGAAGAACAGCCTCACGGGGCTGCCCATCGGCGGCGGGAAGGGCGGCTCGGACTTCGACCCGAAGGGAAGATCGGACGGCGAAGTGATGCGCTTCTGCCAGAGCTTCATGACGGAACTCTACCGCCACATCGGGCAGGATACCGACGTCCCCGCGGGCGACATCGGCGTAGGCAGCCGCGAGATCGGCTACCTCTTCGGGCAGTACAAGCGCATTTGCAGCGAACACGCGGGGGTCTTGACGGGCAGAGGGCTTTCCTACGGCGGCAGTCTCGTGCGCACGGAGGCGACGGGCTACGGGCTTGTCTACATGGTGGAGGAGGCGCTTGCGTGCAGAGGGGATAGTTTCGAGGGCAAGACGGTCGTCGTCTCGGGCGCGGGGAACGTCGCCATCTACGCCGCCGAAAAAGCGCAGTCTTTGGGCGCAAACGTCGTCGCGATGTACGATTCCGACGGATATATCTACGATAAGCGCGGGATCGATCTTTCCGTCATGAAGAAGATCAAGGAACAGGAACGCGCGCGCATCAAAGAATACGCCGTCCGCGTGCCGGGCGCGGAGTACCATGCGGGCTGCAAGGGGATCTGGAATATTCCCTGCGACATCGCGCTCCCCTGCGCGACGCAGAACGAGATCGACGCGGCGAGTGCGGCCGCGCTCGTCAAAAACGGCGTGAAGATCGTCGCCGAGGGCGCGAACATGCCCACCACGCTCGAAGGGATCGAAGTATTTCAGCGGGCGGGCGTCGTCTTTCTTCCCGCGAAGGCGGCGAACGCGGGCGGCGTGGCGACGAGCGCGCTCGAAATGGCGCAGTCGGGCGGAAGGCTGTTTTGGACGTTTGAACAGGTGGACGCAAAATTGAAGAGCATCATGGTGAATATCTATCACAATATGGACGAGGCGGCGCGCGAATACGGCTTAAAGGGCGACTACGTCGCGGGGGCGAACATTGCGGGCTTCCTCAAAATCGCAGACGCGATGGTCGCGCAGGGCATCGTCTGAATTCCCGTTTTCATCGCGAAATGTTGCGCAAGGCGGGCGTCCTCTTCGGGGCGCCCGCTTCTCATATGGAAAGGACATATCTCGGACATGGTATGGCGCAAATCCGTCCTATACGGGCATGGTGTGCCTTCGGGCGCGCCTTTTTTCGCTTCGGCGGCGGAAGGCGGCTTCCGCAAAGATATGCGGTTTTTCGCACATGACAAAAATTTGCATTCCTTGACAATTTTTTCAAAAAAGTCCCTTGACATTGCGCACGGTTATGTTATAATATTTTTCGGAAATCACATTTGCGGAGAAGATCATGAGAGAAAGAACATGCGGACTTCTGATGCCCATTTCCGCCCTGCCCTCCGGGGAGGGGATCGGAACGCTCGGGAGCGAGGCATACCGTTTCGTTGATTTCATGAAGGAAGCGGGGCAGCGCGTGTGGCAGGTATTGCCGCTCAACCCCACCAACTATGGCGACAGCCCCTATCAATCGTGCTGTGCAAACGCGCTCAACTATTATTTTATCGACCTTGCGAAACTTGTCGAAGAAGGGCTTCTCACCAAGCGGGAAGTCCGCGCCGCCGATTTAGGCTCCGACGCGCGCAGGGTGGACTACGGAAAGCAATTCTATCATAAGATCGCGCTGCTCAAAAAGGCGTTCGGGCGGTTCCGCCGCACAGAGGACTTCGATTCCTTTGTGAAGAGGGGGGAATACGCCGATTTTTCCGTGTTCATGGCGCTCAAAGAGAAGTTCTCCCACCGCGCGTGGACGGAGTGGGACGAGCCGTATAAAACGTACGACGAAGAGGTGATCTCCGCCTTCGAAAAGGAAGCGCGCGAGGAGATCCTCTTCTGGCAGTTCACGCAGTATATCTTCCTTCGGCAGTGGCATGCCCTGCAAGAATACGTCCATGCCGCGGGCATACGCATCATGGGGGATATCCCGCTCTATCTCGCGTACGACAGCGTGGAGATGTGGAAGTACGGCAGTCTGCTCTTCCGCGTAGACGAACGCCGCACGCCCGCCGCCGTCGCGGGGTGCCCGCCCGACGCGTTTTCCGACGACGGTCAGCTCTGGGGCAATCCCGTCTACGATTGGGAGGGCATGAAGCGCGACGGGTTCGCTTGGTGGAACAAGCGGATCGAGGATAATCTTCGCCTCTTCGATATCCTCCGTATCGACCATTTCCGCGGGCTTGACCGCTACTATGCCATTCCCTACGGTGCGCCGAACGCGCGCGTCGGCGAATGGGTAGACGGACCGAAGGAAGCACTTTTCGCGGACAAGCTCGGCTACGATATCGTCGCCGAAGATCTCGGCGTCATCGACGACGGCGTGCGCCGCCTCATGAAATACGTCGGCTATCCGGGGATGAAGATCCTCGAATTCGCCTTCGACGGCAGGCGGGAGAACGAGCACAAGCCCACGAACTGTACCGAAAACTACGTCGCCTACACCGGCACGCACGACAATATGCCCCTCAAACAGTATATCGACGATTTGCAAGGGGAATACCTTGATCGGTTCGTCTCCGATCTCGAACGCGAGGGCGCGGCGATGGGCGTGCGCGTATACACCTCTTCTGCGCGCGCCATGACGAGGAGCGTCATCCGCCTTGCCTATGCTTCCCGCGCCAACACGGTGATCATTCCCATGTGGGATGTGCTCGCGATGGGGGGCGAGGCGAGGATCAATTTCCCCTCCACCGTGTCGCCCGCGAATTGGAGCTGGCGGTTCAAGAAAAAAGATTTCTCCGAATCTGCAAAAAAATTTTTGAAATCACTTGCAATCAGGGCGAATCGGGTGTATAATATGAACAAATAAATGTAATTCTTAACGAAATTTCGCGAAATTCGGTTAAGAATTCACAAAGCGATCGATCTCGCACCCTCTCGGTTTTATCGGCCAACAGCCGTAAAATACATTCTCATCTTTATCATATTGATAAAAATAAAAACGGAGGTGAAACAGATGAGAAAACGTTTTATTTCTTTACTCGCATGCGGCGCTCTTGCGGCGACGAGCCTCGTAGGGTTTGCGGCATGCGGCGGCGGCGATTCCAATACGCACGCCGGGACGACGGAAGATCCTTATAAGCTCACACTTTGGGGACCTATTGAACAGCAGTCTATGCTTGCAGAGATGGTGGCAACGTTCAAAGCGCAGAACAAAGATAAGGTCTACGACATCGAGATCGGCGTTTGCTCCGAAGCGGATGCTTATACCAATCTCAAAACGGACGCCACCCAGGGTGCAGACGTCTATGCGTTCGCAAACGACCAGATCAACAACCTTCTGAGAGTCGGCGCCCTTGCCGAAGTCACCGGCAGCAACAAGACGGCCGTCGAGAACGACAACGGGCTTGGCGCAGTCAATGCGGCGAAGGTCGGCTCCAAACTCTATGCGTATCCCTATACCGCAGATAACGGCTACTTCCTCGTCTATGACGACGAAACTGTGAGCGAGGACCAGGCGAAGACCCTCGAAGGCGTCCTTACGGCTTGCCAGACCGCAGGAAAGCGCTTCGTGTTCGACCTCGACAACAGCTGGTATGTCGCCGGCTTCTTCTTCGGCGCGGGCTGCACCTACAACACCACCTTCGACGATGCGGGCAAACCGACCACGATCACCTGCGACTTCGATGATCCCGTGAAGGGTACCCTCGCTGCGAAGGCGATGCTTCAACTCAAAGAAAGCCCCGCATTCCTGAACGGCGACGACAGCGCGATCACGTCGGGTGCAGCTGACACCAGCCTGGGGGCTTGCGTCACCGGTATGTGGAACATTCCCGACAGCAAGGACGACGACGGTAACCCCGTCTATCATCTTGAACACTATTGGGGCGATCATCTGAAAGCGACCAAACTTCCCACCGTCACCGTTGGGAGCGATACCTTCCAGCTTGGTTCCTTCGCGGGCTACAAGCTCTATGGCGTGAACCCCAATGCCGCCGACCTCACCGAGGCGCACAGGCTCGCAGCCTTCCTCTCCGGCGCCGCAATGCAGACCAAGAGATTCCAGGCGATCCAGGCCGGTCCCTCAAACACCTCTGTTGCGAACACCCCCGCTGTCAAGGCGAACAAGGGCCTTGCCGCGCTTTCCGCACAGGGCGTTTATGCGACCGCGCAGACCGCAGTTCCCGATAACTTCTGGAGCGCAGCGGAAACCTTCGGCACCGAAGTCTGCAACGGCAAGGTCACGACCGAGAACCTTTCGGCGAAACTGAAGACTATGGCAGATCTGATCAAGACGATCTCCACCGACTGATTATTTGTCGCATTAGGTATTATCGGATTTGGGGCAAACGCTGTTTGCCCCAAATTACGATAATATGAACCACCACAAAATTCTGTGAAAAGCAGAGAGAGGGAAATTCTTATGGCAGATCTTGCTTATCTTACCAAATCTCCCCTGGAAAAGTTCGTCTACAATTTCCTGAACTTTTTCAAACGTCTACCGCTGGCGATCCTGCATTTCTTCCAAAAGCTCCCCGGGAGGATCTGGAAGGGCTTGAAGAAATTCGGCGGCATATTCGTCACCATCTACCGCGCGGCTGCGCGCGGCGATTGGAAGACGAGGATGTCTTTCGGCGTCATGGGGTTCGGCCAGCTCGCCCGTAAGCAGTGGCTCCGCGGGCTTTTATATCTCGTTTTAGAGGTTGCGTTCATCTTCTACATGATCTTCTTCGGGTGGAAGTATCTTGCCCAGATGGGAAGTCTCGGGCGGATCGCCGAACTTTCGTGGGACTCGCCCGACGGAACGACGCAGTATGTGAGGATCGATAACAGCCTCTTGATCCTGCTCTACTCCTTCCTCACGATCTTTGTGATCGCGGCGGTGATCTACGCTTGGTATCAGAATATCAAGGGGAATCTGTACGCGCAGGAACTCTATGAGGCAAAACAGCACCTCGCAACGGCGAAAGACGATATCCGTTCGTATGCAGACGAACAGTATCATAAGACGCTTCTTGCAGGTCCCATGCTCGGGGTCACCGTCTTTACGATCCTGCCCCTCGTGTTCATGGTGTTCATTGCCTTCACCAACTTCGATAACGCGCATTATCCGCCCTCCCGTCTTTTCGGTTGGAGCGGTTTCGATAATTTCGTCATGCTGTTCGGCGGCGGCGCGAACATCACGAGCGCCAAGTTCGCCTATACCTTCGGGCAGGTCTTGCTGTGGACGGTCATCTGGGCGTTCTTCGCAACGTTCACCAACTACATCCTCGGCATGGTCGTCGCGCTTCTCATCAATAAGAAGGGCATCAAGCTCAAAAAGCTGTGGCGTACCTGCCTCGTCATGACGATCGCCGTCCCGCAGTTCGTCTCCCTCTTGCTCATGTCGCAGATGCTTGCGGACGAGGGGGCGTTCAACTTCCTGCTCGGCAAGATAGGGATCCATATACCTTTCCTCACCGACGCGACGTGGGCGAGGGTCTCCATCATCGTCGTCAACATATGGATCGGTATCCCGTATACGATGCTCATGGTCTCGGGTATTCTCATGAACATTCCCGCAGACCTCTACGAATCGGCGAGGATCGACGGCGCAGGCCCCGTGAAGATGTATTTCAAGATCACACTTCCCTACGTCCTCCACGTCACCACGCCCTACCTCATCACATCGTTCATCGGGAATCTGAACAACTTCAACGTCATCTTCCTTCTCTCGGGCGGCGGCCCCAACTCGCTCGACTATCAATTCGCAGGAAAGACGGACCTTCTCATCACCTGGCTCTACAAGCTCACCTTCCAGCAAGGCTCCTACGGCATCGCCTCCGTCATCAGTATCATGATGTTCATCATCACGGCGGCGGTCTCGCTCATCGTGTATAACCGTTCCGGTTCAGTCAAAAACGAGGAGGAATTCATGTAATGGAAAACGTGAAAAAGTTTCGCAGCAAGAAGGGAAGGGAGAGAACGACGAATATCATCGTCTATGTGATCCTCATCGTGATCTCCATCGTCTGGCTCTTCCCGTTCTTCTATCTTGTGATGCAGTCCTTCCGCTGTGAGACGGCAGGAACGCCTTCGACGCAGTACTTCTTCCCCAAGAAGTGGGGGTTCGATGCCTACGAGAAGCTGTTTACGGATACGTCCATTCTCAACTTCCCGAAGTGGTATCTGAACACGCTCATCATCTCCGTCGTCGTCACGATCGTCCAAACGGTCATCGTGCTCGCGACGAGCTACGCGCTCTCGCGTATGCGCTTCAAGATGAGAAAGCCTCTCATGAACCTCATGCTCATTCTCGGCATGTTCCCCGGGTTCATGTCCATGACCGCCGTCTACTTCATCTTGAAGGAGTTCGGCCTCACGCAGAACCTGTTCGGGCTTATCTTGGTCTACGTCGCGTCGTCGGCGATGGGCTACTACATCTGTAAGGGCTTCTTCGATACGATCCCGAAATCCCTCGACGAAGCCGCCCTCATCGACGGGGCGAACCGGCAGAAGGTGTTCCTCAAAATCATCCTTCCGCTCTCCAAGCCCATCGTCATCTACACCATCCTTACCTCCTTCATCGGGCCGTGGGGTGAATACATGTTCTCCTCGCTCATGATGATGGGGTCGGATACGAATTCGTACACCGTCGCCGTCGGCCTCAGGCTGATGTTGCAGCGCGAGCAGATCGGCGGCTGGTTCACCGCATTCTGCGCGGGCGCCGTCGTCGTCTCCATTCCCATCACGATCCTCTTCCTCTTCCTGCAAAGGTACTATGTGGAGGGCGTCACGGGAGGCGCAGTCAAAGGATGATGAAGATGAAACGCTGCTTCAAATTGATTTCGCTTTGCGCACTTTCGGCAACCTTCGCGTTGCCGATTGCGGCGTGCGGCAATGAAGAGACGAAGGCTTCGCTCTCCAATCAGATCGCCGAAGAACACATTATCGACGACAACTACGATAACTACTACGAGCTGTTCGTCTACTCCTTCTGCGATTCCGACGGGAACGGCAGGGGCGATTTCAACGGCGTCACGCAAAAGCTCGACTACATTCGCGACATGGGGTACACGGGCATTTGGCTCATGCCCATCCATCCCTCTCCCTCCTACCATAAGTACGACGTTAGAGACTACTACGATGTAGACGCTTCGTACGGCACGATGGAGGAATTCGAGACGCTCGTCGAAAAGGCGCACGAAAAGGGGATCAAGATCATCATGGATCTTGTGGTGAATCACTCTTCGAGTTCGTGTTCGTGGTTCACGCAGGCGGTCGAGGCAAGGCGGACGGGCGATACCGAAAACAAATATTACGATTACTATAACTTCTCCGATCAGGCGCAGGGCGGGTATGCCTATACCGGCAACGATAACGAGGGGAACCCGATCTACTACGAGGCGCGGTTCGTCGGCAACATGCCCGACCTCAACCTCGATAGCGAAGCGGTCCGCGCAGAGATCTCCAACATCCTCAAATTCTGGGAGGAGAAGGGGGTAGACGGCTTCCGTCTCGACGCCTGCACGAGCTACTACACGGGCGACGATACGAAGAGCGCGCAGTTCATCACATGGCTCAAAAACGAGGCGGTCAAGTATAACGAAGACGCCTACATCGTCGGCGAAGTGTTGGAAAATTCCACGCGTATCAGATCGTTCTACGCGCAGAGCGAAGCGGATAGCTTCTTCTGGTTCCCCGTCTCCACGAACGGCTCTATGGGCGGTTCCGTATTGGATACCTTGCGCAGCAAGACGCCCGCAGACCGCTTATCCGAGGTGATCGAGGGCTTGAAGGGCATCGGCGACGGGATCGCCGCGCCCCTTCTCGACAATCACGACCTCGGAAGATTCGCAGCCGCGGCGGGAAAGAGCGTGGATTGGATCAAGATGGGCTACGGGCTTCTCTCCGTTCTCGGCGGGAACACCTTCACCTACTACGGCGACGAGATCGGCGTGCTCGGCTCGGGAAAACCGCAGACGAACGACCCCGATAAGCGCGTCGGCATGCTCTGGACGGAGGATACCGACGTCATCTATCCCCCCGGCGTGACGACGTCGCTCCGCGACGCATACTACACGTTCGGCAGCGTCGAGAGCCAAAAGGCGGATCCCGATTCCATTCTCAACTATTATAAATATTGTAATAACGCGCGCAATGCCTTCCCCGAACTGATGCGCGGCACGACGACGCGCGTCGAGAACGGCAACGCGAACGTCCTTGTACTCGAAAAGACGTACGAAGGAAAAACGATCACGGTTGTACTGAATATTTCGGCGGACGACGTGAAGGTGAAGGGACTGAACTCCGATCTCTCGCTCAAACACGTCGTGTGCCTCAACCACGAGGACGTCGTAACGCAGACGACTTCTTCCCTCAAAATGCCGAAATATTCCATTGCAATTCTTGCATAACGGAGGATCATTATGAAAAGAAGAAAGATCAAGATCCTTGCGGCGCTGTTTGCCGCAGTCATGTCGCTCACGTGCGTGCTCGGCGCGTGCGGAAGCGGACATGAGCACACGTTCGACGAAACGACGTGGGTCGCAGGGGAGACCACGCACTGGAATCCCGCGACATGCGAACACACGAACGCAAAGGGCAATCAGGAAGCCCACTTCATCGTAGACGGCGTCTGCGTCGTCTGCGGCTATGTGCAGGATCCCACGACGGATCCCGGCACCACCGACGATCCGGGCGACGAAGAACCGCACGAGCATTCCTATTCCGAGGAATGGAGTTACAGCAAGGGCTATCATTGGCACGATGCGATCTGCGGCCACAGCGTCCGCGGCAGCGTGGAGCCGCACGAATTCGTAAACGGCGTCTGCTCCAAGTGCCAATATCATCAGGGCGAGGAGATCAAGGTCCCGCTCGACGAGTGGAACTACTACATCGTGGGCGCCCTGCCCGACGAGAGCATGTGGGATAGCCTTGCGGAATCCCGTAAGCTGAAAAAGGCGGAGACTGCCGATCCCAACGGCATGACGGTCTCTTCCATCGAACTTGAACTCAAAGCCAATTACCGCTTCAAGATCGTCAACGACCACAGCGGCACCACGAAGGATAAGTATTGGGACGAGACCGATCTCGGCATCGGTTCCATCAAGGGCGGCGACGCGGTCAGCCGCTTCAAGGGCGGCGGTCAGTACGGCTCGGATATCGCGCTTCTCTCCGCCTCGTATGCGGGCACCTACCGCATCACGCTCCATACGAAGCCCGGCGTGTTCTCCGCCGCGTACATCAATGTAGATTACATCGAGGAAGGGCATCAGCACACCTTCTCCGAAGAATGGAGCGCCAACACCACCTATCATTGGCACGACTCCGCCTGCGGGCACGACGTATACAGCGATCTCGCCGCGCACGACTTTACGAGCGACGACGACTGCATCGAATGCGGCTATATCGACGAAGAATCGCCCAACCACAAGCACACGTTCGCCGAGGAGTGGTCGCGCGACACCCAGAAGCATTGGCACGTCGCGACCTGCTCGCACACCGATGTGAAGGGCAACGAAGAAGCCCACTCGATGAAAGACGGCGTCTGCACGGTCTGCGGCTACAAGCAGAACGCGGTCGTTGGCAGCAGCGACAACTACGATACATACTATCAGATCCTCGTCTATTCGTATAACGACAGCAACCACGACCATGTCGGCGATCTGAACGGTATCACGCAGAAGCTCGATTACATCGAAGCTCTGGGCTACACGGGCATTTGGCTCACGCCCGTCCATCCTTCGCCCGATCCCAGCAACAAGTACACTGTCTCCGATTACTACGGTATCGACAGAACGTTCGGCACCATGAAGGATTTCGATAATCTTGTGAGCGAAGCGCACAAGAGGGGTATCAAGATCATCATGGATATGGTGTTCAACCACACCTCCTCCGCGAACGAGTGGTTCCAGAAGGGCTACGAGGCGTTCAAGAACGGCGATACTACCAATCCCTATGTGCAGTACTACAACTTCTCGAAGAACAAGTTGCAGGGCTACGAAGAGTTCGGCGGCACGGGCAGCGGCGTCTATGCCGAAGCCATCTTCGGCCCGAACATGCCCGACCTCAACTTTAACAGTCAGGCGTTGAAGAACGAACTCTCCGAGGTCATGCGCTTCTGGCTCCTCGATCACGATGTAGACGGCTTCCGTCTCGACGCGGCGCAGCACTACTACGGGCAGAATGTGAACAGCCCCGACCATGCGAGGAGCGCGCAAGTCGTCAAGTGGATCAACGAGACGGCGAAGTCCTACAAACCCAACGCGTATGTCGTCGCCGAAGTGTTCAAAGACGGCAACACGATCTCCAACAGCTACTACAACGCGGGCGCGGCGGATAGCTTCTTCTGGTTCCCGGCGTCCACCGCAACAGACAACTCGATCGCAAACGCCGTCAACACAGCCTTCACCGGCAGCGCTTCGACCGCCGCGAGCAACTACTATAACGCACTCAACTACGCGTATACCTCCGCGCACGGGCACATTCCCGCACCCTTCCTCGATAATCACGATGCCAACCGCGTCGCCGATTCTCTCAACAAGGAGGAAGCGAGGATCAAGTTTGCCTACGGTCTCGAATCCATGTTCAACGGCAACGTGTTCACCTACTACGGCGACGAGATCGGCATGATCGGAACGCGTACGCTCTCCACGTCGGATGCGCAGCGCCGCTACGCAATGCTTTGGGATACCAACAACAAGCCCTCCATTCAGGTGGACAGCCAGCCCAACGTGTATAAGTTCGACGGCGTCGCCCAGCAGCTTGCTTCGGCTACGAGTATCCTCAACTACTACAAGAAGTGCAACGCGCTCAGGAATCAATTCGGGGCGATCCTCCGCGGCACGCCGTCGAAGGTCAATTACAGCGATTCCGAAGTGCTCGTCATCAGCAAAACGTGGAGCGGGCAGACGGTCAAGATCGTCATCAACTTCTCGAATTCCACCAAGACGGTCTCCGGGCAGGGGACGTATAAGGATGGCGTCTGCGTCAGCGGAAGCATTTCCTCGAACGCAAGCTCCGTCACCATGCCCGCACACTCCATCGCGATCTTCTCGTAAGGGGACGGTATGGCGAAGAGAAGATCCGCAATCGCATTTCTCGCAGTGCTCATGGCGCTTTGTTGCGCTTTGAGCGCTTGCGACGGGAGCGAACATACGCACACGTTTAAGAGCCAATGGTCGTACGACGAGTATTCCCATTGGGCGGACGCGGACTGCGGTCACGACGCCAAGCGGGATAAGGCGGCGCACACCCTTGTAGACGGGGTCTGCACGGTCTGCGGCTACACCGCTCCCACCCATCAGCATACGTTCGATCTCACCAAATGGGCGTGCGACGGCGAATCGCATTGGCATCCCGCGACATGCGTACATGCCGACGAGAAGGGGGATGCCGAAGCGCACACCTTCGTCGGCGACGCCTGCACCGAATGCGGCTACGACAGAACGCACGTCCACACCTTCGATACGGAGACGTGGGATAAGGACGCGTCGACGCACTGGCACCCTTCGATCTGCGGCCACAACGTCAAGGATTCGGAGCAAGCGCACAGCTTTGTAAACGGAACGTGCGACGTCTGCGGCTATGTGAAGGGAGATACGCACACCCACGCGTGGGTGTACGGGCACAACAAGACGCAGCATTGGCAGTACTGCTCCGATTGCGGCGAAGCGCTCAAAGGCGAGGCGCACTCCTTCGGCGCCGATCATCTCTGCGTGTGCGGGTTTGCGGAAAACGCCCCCGCGACGGGGGATATGGACGCGACCGACTACTGGATCATCGGGACGTTCACCGAGGATAAAGGCGGCGGCGTGATCGGCTGGGGCGAAGTTCACCTCGATCAATGGCAGTTCAGCCGTCTCGCCGCGAAGGACAGCGAAGGGTTCACCCAATATGTGTACGAAGCGGAGCTTCCCGCCGGCGCGGAGTTCAAGATCGTGAACGACGCGGGCAGGGACTATTGGGACGGCTCCTACGGGTTCGAGATCCTTCGGGGCGGCAACGCGCAGGGGCTTTTCACCGGCGAGAGCGGACACGGCAATATCGCCCTTTCGGGCAGCGCGGGCACCTTCAAACTCACGCTGCACACGATGGCGGGGGATACGAGCCGCAACTATCTCGATATCGACCTCATGGACGACGCGCCCGACCCCGAGCACGAACACGCATTCTCCGAGTTCTGGACGTCCGACGCCGAAAAGCACTGGCATGCCTCCACTTGCGGGCACAATGTGAGAGAGGGCGAAGCGGAACACGTCTTTCGGGACGACCGCTGCACGATCTGCGGTTATAGGGTGGGCGGCGAAGACCCCGCGTCGAACTACGATACCTACTACGAGATCTTCGTCTACTCGTATAACGATTCCAACGGCGACAGCATCGGCGACCTCAAAGGCATAACGCAGAAACTCGAATACATCCACGACATGGGTTATACGGGGATCTGGCTCACGCCCATCCATCCCTCGCCGAGCGCGAATCATAAGTATTCGGTGAGCGATTACTACGGCGTAGATTCCCATTTCGGCACCCTCGCCGATCTCGACGAACTCGTGGAAACGGCGCACAGACTCGGGATCAAGGTCATCCTCGATATGGTGTTCAACCATTCCTCCAACGAAAACAAATGGTTCACGGAAGGATTGGAGGCATTCAGGCGGGGAGATACCTCGAATCCGTACTATTCCTACTATAACTTCTCCAACAGCGAGCGGGACGGTTACAGAAATTACGGCGGCGTTTGGGCGGAGGCGTGGTTCGATAGCAGCATGCCCGATCTCAACCTCAGCAATGAGAACGTGAAGGATGAGCTTTCCAACGTCATGCGCTTCTGGCTTGTGGAACACGATGTAGACGGCTTCCGTCTCGACGCCGCGAAGCACTATTTCGGGCCGTCGGGCAGCCCCTATCACGAACAGAGCGCAGCGTTCGTCGGCTGGATCACCCAAACGGCGAAACAGCATAAACCGGGCGCCTATATCGTCTCCGAAGTGTGGGAGGGGGAGGGCACCATCCGCAACTACTATAATTGGAGCGGGTCGGATAGCTTCTTCTATTTCCCGACGTCCACGGGCGGCAGCGGCGACATCGCGAACGCCGTCAACGGGCACTCGCCCGATACCTTCTACAACTCCATGACGACGGCGATCAGCGTCGCGGGCGGGCACATTCCAGCGCCCTTCCTCGACAATCACGATGTCGATCGGATCGCGGATAAGCTCGGCAGGAACGAGGACAAGATCAAGTTCGCCTACGGACTGCTCTCGATGTACACGGGAACGACGTTCACCTACTACGGCGACGAGCTGGGGATGATCGGGACGCGAACGGCAAGCAATACCGATGCGGAGCGCCGCTATGCGATGCTGTGGGACAGCAACGCCCGCCCCTCGATCAGGGTAGACGGCTATGCGAATTCCTACTACTTCGAGGGGTACGCACAGCAGGTCAGAGATACGGCGAGCATTCTCAATTACTATAAGGCATGCAACGCCTTGCGCAATCAGTTTGCCGAGATCGTATGCGGCACGCCCTCGAAGATCTCGTCGAACGATCAAGTCCTCGTGTTCTCGAAGCAGTTCAACGGTTCTACCGTGACGGTCGCGATCAACTTCTCCGAGAGCGAAAAGCGGGTGACCGTACCCGGCGGCTCGGTTTTGGCGGGGAGCGCCTGCGTGACGGGGAGCGTCACGGCAAGCGGATCCACGCTCACAATGCCCAAGTATTCCATCGCGGTTCTCTCATGAGCGCCGTTCGAATAAAACCAAATCAAACTTCAAAGGGAAGGAAAAAAACATGGCAAATTTAAGCTTGAAACACATCTACAAGGTTTATCCTAACGGTGCGAAGGCGGTCAACGACTTCACGATGGAAATCGAAGATAAAGAATTCATCGTATTTGTCGGCCCCTCCGGTTGCGGTAAGTCCACAACACTCCGCATGATCGCAGGTCTTGAAGATATCACGGCGGGCGAACTGATGATCGGCGACCTCGTCGTCAACGACGTCGAGCCGAAGGACAGGGATATCGCAATGGTGTTCCAGAACTACGCGCTCTACCCGCACATGACGGTCTATGAGAACATCGCGTTCGGTCTGCGCCTCCGCAAGATGCCCAAAGACGAGATCAACCGCCGCGTGCTCGAAGCCGCGGAGATCCTCGGCATTACCGAATACCTCGGCAGAAAGCCGAAGGAAATGTCCGGCGGTCAGCGCCAGCGCGTTTCGCTCGGCCGCGCGATCGTCCGCGAGCCGAAGGTTATGCTTCTCGACGAACCGCTCTCCAACCTCGATGCGAAGCTCCGTACACAGATGCGTTCGGAGATCAGCAAGCTGCACGCCAAGCTCGGCACGACGTTCATCTACGTCACGCACGATCAGGTGGAAGCTATGACGATGGGCACCCGCATCGTCGTCATGAAGAACGGCTTTGTGCAGCAGATCGATACCCCCAAGAACCTCTACAACTACCCGGGCAACAAGTTCGTTGCGGGCTTCATCGGAACGCCTCAGATGAACTTCTTTGAAGGTACGTTGAAAAAGGTGGGCGACAACGTCGTCATTTCCTTCTCGTACACCGACGCGCAGGTCACCGTTCCCTATTCCTATTTCTACAAGACGAGACCTTCCTATCTCAACGGCGATGTGCCCGTCACGATCGGACTTCGCGCAGAGGATATCACCCTCGAACCCGAACTTGTCGCGCGCTCGAACGCGATCGTCAAGGTCAAGATCTCCCATAAGGAAGAGCTTGGCGCGGAGACGCTCATCTACGGCGATATCAACATGGAAGGCGACGGCTACGTCGAGAGCGCAACGCGCGTCATCATCAAGGTCTCGGGCAACATCGAGTATGTCTCGGGCGACGTCGTGAATGCCGCGCTCAACCTCGACCGCGTTCACCTGTTCGACAAGGAGACCGAGCTTTCCATTCTGCCCCGCATTCCCGAGTTTAACTATCTCGATTGCGCAGTCAACGGCAACGTGCTCTCCTTCCTCGGCCAGAGCGTACAGCTTCCCCCTGCGATCTCCTGCGAGAGCGGGGCGGGCGAACTGCTCATTCCCACCGACGCGATCAAGCTCGGCGGCCCCATCACCGCGAAAGTCATCTCGACGGAAGTCGTCATCGGCAAGAAGCTCCTTCAAATGGAGATCGGCGGCAGGCGCATCTTCGCCGTCGTGGATACCGACGTGACGACGCCCTTCGTCAACATTTCGCTCGATATGAAGAAGCTCACCATTCTTCGCGGCGGCGTGGAAGTCGTCAGCCCGATGCCCGAGCTGATCAGCTTCGACGGCAGGTTCAAGAAGACGAAGGTCATCGAAGAAGTGGAAGTTCCCGTCAAGCCGTCCAAGAAGAAGGCGCCCGAGGCGCAGCCGGAAGAGGGAACGGAGACCGCAGAGACCGCAGAGGCGGCTCCTGTCGAAGAAGTTCCCGAAACGAAGATCAAGCGCAAGAAAGTCGTCAAATTCACCCTTGCGATCGAGGATACCGAATTCGCTTCCCCCGACGAGATCTCGCAGAAGCTCATCGCGGCGCTCACCGTCAAGCGCGTATTCGATAAGAAGTTCCGCTACGAGTGCACGCCTTACGACATCACGTTCGCCGATACGGGCATCACTGCCGACGTGGTCGGGATCAAGGACTACGGCGCCGAACAGTTCGTCGTCTGCAAGGTCGGCGATAAGCTCGTCCACATCAAGATCGACGAAACGACGGCTGCGCTTCAAGGAACGGTGCACCTCGTTCCCGATATCGAAAAGCTCGCCATCATTCAGGCGGATATGGATATTCGTCTCGTCTGATCCCCGAAAAGTTCAAAACGGAGCCGTACGGCTCCGTTTTTTTACGCCCGCATTTTTTATTATGTCATACTGAGCCGCCGAGGAACGAGGCGTGTCGAAGTATCACCGCAGCAAGTCTTCCCCGTCCTACGCGTCATTCCGACCCCACGCAGTGGGGGAGTGAATCCCCTCATACGAAGTCCGAAAGGCTTCCCCCGTCTACGGGGGAAGCTGTCACCGAAGGTGACTGATGAGGGCTGGCTTCTAATATGCCCCTCATTCGTCACGGCTTTGCCGTGACACCTGTCTCACGCGGGATTCTACCCGCGTGAGACAGTACCCGCGAAGCGGGGGAAAGGGTTTTAACCCCTCTGTCACTTTGTGACATCTCCCCTTACAGGGGCGACAAGAGGGGGTGCGTACGGTATGACCTGCCCCCGTTTACGGGGGGCGGGTGGCGAACGAAGTGAGACAGGTGGGGGAAGGTGTCGCGGCACGTCAAATCGTCCTGTCATTTCGACCAAGCGAAGTGCGTGGAGAAATCTCATAAAAATCCAGCATTTTTTACTCTAAAACCGTAAAAAATCATTTAATTAGATAAAAATCGAAATAACACATCGCCCTTAAAAGCATGGTCGTTCGTACTAAAAAACCCGCCCGAACGATATAATGTAGCAGTGATGAAAAGACTTGGTGAAAGGGCGGCGAAATTCCTCGCCGATGTTCTGCGCGGGGCGGCGATCGGCGTTGCGTTCATCGTCCCCGGGTTTTCGGGTGGGTCGGTTGCGGCGATCCTCGGCGTATATGAGCGGCTTGTCGGCGCCATTGCGGATATCTTCCGCGACTTCCGCCGCAGCATGAAAACGCTGCTTCCCATCGCGCTCGGGCTTGTGTTGGGCGCGGCGGCGCTCGTACTCCCCATTCGTTGGGGGGTGGAGCGCTATCCCATTCCCACGGTGACGCTGTTCGTGGGGCTTTCCATCGGCGGGCTGCCCGCCGTGAAGGAGAAGGCGCCGGGTCGCCCCACAAAGCGAAACGTGATCGCCTTTCTTTTGCCCTGCCTTGCGGCGGCTTCCCTCGTCTTTCTTCCCGTTGCAACGCGTCCCGAGGGATTTTTGTATTGTCTCGACTTTCAGGGCTACCTTCTGCTCTTTTTCGTCGGCGCCGTCGCCGCCTGCGCCCTCGTCGTTCCCGGCGTCTCGGGGTCGATGCTGCTTCTCATCTTCGGCTATTATGCGCCCCTCATCTCGCTCATTCTCGGCTTTTTTCACGGCGTCGAACCGCTCAAAAGTCTCACCGTCCTGCTTACGGCGGGGGCGGGGATGCTCGTGGGATTTTTCGCCGTCTCCGTGCTCATGAAATTCCTCTTGAAGAAATTCCCGCGCGCGACGTACTATGCGATCCTCGGGTTCATCACAGGCTCTATCGTCGCCGTCTACGCGCCCTTTTCGAGGAGCGCGGCGCAGATGGGCATGTGGGGCTGGGTCGTCTCCTTCGCCTTCCTCTCGCTCGGGGCGGCGCTGCCCTGCCTCGTCATGTACGCGATGAAGCGCAGAGCGGCAAATCGCACGAAAAAACCGCCGATGGGCAAATCGGCGGTCTGAACGCTTCCGCGGGAGCTATCTCATAAAGAAGCGCACGAGCTTTTCGTAGATCTTCTTATAGGGCTGATAGCGCATGGGCAGATCGAGCCAAGTCCGCTTGTTCACAATGCTCTTGGTGTGCGAGAAGCAGGCGAAGCCGTCCTTTCCGTGGTAGCTCCCCATGCCGCTCAGCCCCACGCCGCCGAAGCCGAGGTTGGAAGTCGCCAGATGGATGACGACGTCGTTGACGCACCCTCCGCCGAAGGAGAGGGAAGAGGTGAACTTCTTTACGGTCTTTTTCTTCGAGGTGAAGAGGTACATCGCGAGGGGAGAGGGAAGTTCTTTAAGCTGGGCAAGAAGTTCGTCCTCGTCGGAATAGGTGAGAATGGGAAGGATGGGGCCGAAGATCTCCTCCTGCATCACGGCGTCCCCGCGCTCCACGTCCCGAAGAAGGGTGGGCGCGATTTTGAGCGCCGTCTCGTCCCGCTCCCCGCCGAAGCAGAGTTTTTCGCCGTCAATGAGCGCGGAGAGCCGCTTAAAGTGCTTTTCGTTGACGATCTTGCCGTAGTCCGCATTTTCCAGCGGGTGCGCGCCGAATTGCGCGATGATCTGCTTTTTCAACTCGGAGATGAGGCGTTCGGCGGCAAACTTGTGCACGAGAATGTAGTCGGGCGCAACGCACGTCTGCCCGCAGTTGAGGAATTTCCCGAACACGATGCGCTTTGCGGCGAGGGGCAGATCTGCCGTCTCGTCCACGATGCAGGGGCTTTTCCCGCCCAATTCGAGGGTCACGGGAACAAGTTTTTCCGCGGCGCGGCGCATGACCTCTTTCCCCACCGCAACGCTGCCCGTGAAGAAGATCTTGTCGAAGGGGAGATCGAGCAGGGCGGCGTTTTCCTTTCTGCCGCCGAGCACGACGCTCACAAGTTCGGGCGGGAACACGTCGCCGAGCAGCGAAGCGATCGCCGCGCTCGTCGCGGGGGCATAGGCGGAAGGCTTTACAACGGCGCAGTTCCCCGCGGCGACGGCGTCGGCAAGCGGGCCGATCGTGAGCAGGAAGGGGTAGTTCCACGGGCTCATGATGAGAACGCACCCGTAGGGCGAGGGCTTTTTATAACTGCGGGAAGGGAACTGCGCGAGGGGCGTCCGCACGCGCTTTTCGCGCGAGAACCTGCGCGCGTGTTTCAGCATATAGCGGATCTCCGCGCGCGACATGCCCACTTCGCACATATAGCTTTCAAAGGCGCTCTTGCCGAGATCGAGCCGAAGCGCGTCGCAGATCTCGCTCTCCCGCTCCGCGAGCGCGCGATACAGGCGTTTTAAGTACTTCTTCCTCGTCTTGACGGGAAGGGTCGCGCCGCTCAAAAAGTATTCCCTCTGCCCGTTCAGCCGTTCGCCGGGGGAGAGCGGTTCGTCCTCGCGCGCGGCGAGGTAGATCTCTTCGAGCGCGTCCGCATTCATGAGCAGGGGAACGGGATAGAGAGGGTTCGCCTCCGCCGCGGCGCGCCTTGCGAGCATGGGGATGTCGCCTGCGGGGATCTTCAATTTTGCGGGAATGCCCATCTGCGCATTCATGCTTTCGATCCACGCGATGAAGGCATTCGCGGTATCCATGTCCGAAAGACCCTGTTCACATACGCCGCTTTCACGGGCAAGGCGGGCAAGGCGCTTGCAGCATGCGGCGCCGTATTTTTTCAGCACGATGGGAAGGAGCGTCGCGTTGGTTCTTCCGTGGGGATAGTTATAGGCGCCGCCGAGCGAGTGCGCCACGGCGTGCACATACCCGACATATGAGATCGTGAACGCCAACCCTGCGTCGTACGCGGCGATTTGCATGTTCTTTCGCGCCGCAACGTCTTCGCCGTCCGTGTAGGCGGCGAGGAGATTTTCCTTGATGAGGGAGACCGCTTCAATTGCGAGGCGGCGCGTCAGGCGCGTCGTCGAACGGCCGATATACGCTTCCACGGCGTGTGTGAGCGCGTCCATGCCCGTCTCCGCGGTGGGGGCGGGGGGAAGCGTCTTGGTGAACGCGGGATCGAGAAGGGCGTACTTGGGCGCGAGGCAGAAAGAGAGAATGGTGAATTTGTAGTGCGTCTTATCGTCCGTCACAACGGCGGCAATCGTCGCCTCGCTGCCCGTGCCCGCCGTCGTCGGAACGGCGATAAACAGGGGCTGTTTTCCCATCACCTTTAAGACGCCCTTCATTTTGAGAAGGCTCTTCTTCGGCTTGATGATGCGCGCGCACACGCCTTTGGCGCAGTCCATCGGCGAACCGCCCCCGACGGCGATGAGCGCGTCGCAGTGCTTTTCGTGAAAGAGGGAGACCGCGCGCTCGATGTCGGAAACGGTGGGGTTTGCATGCGTGCCGTCGAAGATCTCGTACACCACGCCTTCCCGTTCAAAGGCGTCGGTCAGCGGCTGCAACAGCCCGTGCGCCCGCACGCCCGCGTCCGTCACGATGAGCGCCCGCTGTTTGCTCTTTTCTTTGAGGAGTTGCGCCGCTTCCCCGCAGCCCGAGAGCATGACGGGCTTGCGATAGGGCATCAGCGGAATGGCAAGCCGAAAACACAGTTGAAAGGTCCTGCACCAGAGCCGTGCAAAAAAATTCATTCTTTTCATCATAGTTTCTCCGAATTTCTTCATATTATAAACTTTTTCGGGCGCAGAGTCAACCGTTCATCGCATAATTGATTCAAAAAGAGAATGATTATTTCGCAAATGCGGGATAGACGCTTGCGCCGCGCGGAAAAAATTCGCTTGCCCCGCCTTTTTTCATTGCCCAAAGCGCGCAAATATGGTATAATCTACCACGAAACAGAAAAACGAGGTATGCAATGCTGCAAGTCAACGGGGTCAGTCTGCAATACGGGAGCAAGAAGCTCTTCGAGGACGTCAACTTAAAATTCACGAAGGGGAATTGTTACGGCATCATCGGCGCGAACGGCGCGGGAAAATCCACCTTTTTGAAGGTGCTCTCGGGCGAGATAGAGCCGAACAAAGGGGAGGTCGTTCTCGATAAGAACGAGCGCATGAGCGTGCTCGCGCAGAATCAGAACAAATACGACTGCGAAACCGTTTTGCGCACCGTCATGCTCGGACATGGTAGGCTCGTCGAGATCATGGACGAGAAGGACGAGCTATATTCCCACGCCGAATTCACCGAGGAGGACGGCGTGCGCGCCTCCGAGCTGGAAAGCGAATTTGCGGAGCTTGGCGGCTGGGAAGCGGAGAGCGAAGCGCAGACTCTTCTCAACGGGTTGGATATCCCGAGCGAACTGCACTCCCGCCTCATGGGGGAGCTTGACGCGAAGCAAAAGGTCAAAGTCCTTCTCGCGCAGGCGCTCTTCGGCAATCCCGACGTGCTCCTTTTAGACGAGCCGACCAACAATCTCGACCTCAAAACGGCGCGCTGGCTGGAAAACTACCTTCTCGACTTCGAGAATACGATCATCATCGTCTCCCACAACCGCCACTTTTTGAATAAGGTCTGCACCCACATCTGCGACGTCGATTTCGGCAAGATCAACCTGTATCTCGGCAACTACGACTTCTGGTATCAGACCTCCCAACTCATGGCGCGGCAGCAGCGCGACGCGAACAAGAAGGCGGAACAGCGCGCGGCGGAACTGAAAGAATTCATCGCACGGTTTGCGGCGAACGCCTCCAAGTCGCGTCAGGCGACGTCGCGCAAGAAGGAACTCGAAAAACTCACGATCTCCGACTTCCGCCCCTCGCTCCGCAAATATCCCTTTATCGACTTCAAATATGAGCGCGAGATCGGAAACGATATCCTCTCCGTCGAAGGGCTGACGAAGAAGGGATATTTTGAAGACCTCACCTTTACCGTGCAGCGCGGCGATAAGATCGGCATCATCTCCGATCGCTCCACTTCCGTCACCATGCTCTACGACGTGCTCGCAGGCAAGGCGGCGGCAGACGCGGGCGTCGTGAAGTGGGGCAAGACCATTCAACTCTCCTATTTTCCGCAGAACAACAACGAGTTCTTCGAAGGTTGCTCGCTCACCCTCGTGCAGTGGCTTTCGCAGTTCTCGAAGGACCACTACGAGGAATATTTGCGCGGCTGGCTGGGGCGCATGCTCTTTTCGGGCGAGGAAGCGCTCAAAGAGGCGAAGGTGCTCTCGGGCGGCGAGAAAGTGCGCTGCATGCTTGCAAAAATGATGCTCGAAGGGGGGAATTTCCTCATCTTCGACGAACCGACGAACCACCTCGACCTCGAATCCATCACCGCTCTCAACAACGGGCTGACGGCGTTCAAGGGCTGCATGCTCTTAACGTCGCACGATCAGGAGCTAATGAACACCGTCGCAAGCCGTATCATCGTGCTCGATCCCGTCCGCGGCAAGAAGACGTTCGATAAGAACGTGACCTTCGATGAGTACATCGATCTTACGAATTCCTGATCGAACCGCTTTTCTCGCTCTGTCCCCTCCGACAGAGCTTTTTTTGTAAATTTCGGAAGATCGGCGTAGGCTTATCTTTTCACAAGGCGTCATAAAATGAAAGCGAAAAAGCGCATGGCGAGACCCGTTCCGCGACATGGTGGCATCATTTTCGGTCGGATACTTGCCGTTCGGAGTATAGAATCGATCGGCGCAGAGGAAAGCGGATCCGCACTGCATACGGGCGGGGGAATAGGGGAAATTTGTCTGAATTTGCCGTCATTCGGTTGACTTAAAAGCATAATTATACTATAATGTTTATTGTTATGTATATAGAAACAGCGATCCATGTATTTTCCGAAAAATTTTTAAGGAAGGTAATAAATCAATGAAAAGAACGAAGGCTGTAAGTCTGCTCATCTCTGCCCTGCTTGCGGCGTCGGCGATGGCAACGTTTGTCGGTTGCGCCCCGAACGGAGAAGAAATGACGGAGGCGGCGGCTACGTCTGTGGCGTTTCGTTCCGACGGAACCTACACCACGACCTTGACCGTCGAGGGCGCGACGTTCGACGGCGTTTCCGCTGACGACGTAACGGTGGAATATTACGACCTTAACGAGGCGGCATATTCCGCGGCTGTGGAAGCGGCGAGCGGTACGGAAAACGCAAACGTGAACGAGGACGATTATATCACGGCGGTCAAAGTGAAAACGACAAACGCGGAAGTCAACGGCGCGACCATGCACCTCACTTTCGTTGACGACAAGGCCGGGGAGAAATTGACCGAGTTTTACGGCGTAACGGTTTCCGGAAAAAACATTATCGCGGGCGTGGAGGTGGAATTCAACGAATATACCCTGAGAGCCGAGACGGAATCCGTTCTCGCTTCCCAAACCGTGCATGCCGTGACTTTGGTTCTCGACGACGGCGAATTTTCCTCTTCGGCAAGCAAGGACGACATAGTCTTGCGCGGTTCCTTTAAGGATATGAAAGTAAACAGTCTTTCGGCGGCGGGAAAGAATATGACGATGCAACTCGTCGGCGCGCCGGTAAAGGACGAAATTTCCAACGCCTATCTCGAAGGGATAATCGACGTGCCGGCAAAGGACATCGTTGACGCGGAAAGGGAATATACCGTGAGGATCCCGGTGCAGACCGAAGCGGCGTATTTCAAGAGCGAAGAATTGAAAGTAAACGGCGCGAAATACACCTTGCCCCTCGTCTTGATAGACTGCGGCATAGACGTTGCCAACATACAGGCGAGCGACATAGCTTTTTACGACACGACAACAAACAAACCCGCCGGGATAACGGTGGAATCGGTGAAAAAGAACGGCGAAACGCTGACTCTTACGTTGGCGATCGACGGCGACGGGACGAAGAACTACGCCGCCGAAAAGATCGACGGGACGACGGTGAAAATCGGCACAGACTTCGATTTTATCGCACACGTTGCTTCCGCTTCCTTCTATCCGGTGTTCGACTATGCCGAGGATTCGGGGAACAACATTCGCGTTACTTTGGAACTTTACGCCAAGAACGGAACTTTCGGGACGATCTCCGAGACAATGTTTTCCTTTGACGGGGATTTTGCCGAGGCGCAGGTCGTCTCGGTCGAAAGAAAGAGCGATTCCGTCGTGGAGGCGGTTATCGACGTGCCGGCAAACGGTATGACGGCGGAAAACCTCGACATGACGGGCGGCGTGACCTTAAAAGAGGGCGCCCTCGTCAACGTGTGGGGGGAGAGTGCGTCGGAAACTTCCTTTACCCGCTCATACAGCAACGAGAGCATGGGCAGGGATCTCACCGGCACCGATATCGACGTAATAAAGAATATCGTCGGCGGTTTCGGCAACACGCCTTTCGGAACAGTAACGTCGGTCGCTTCCGGCGTTGCCAGCGGTGCAAATGCGGCCCTCACCATTCTCGACCTCACGGGAATCATGCCCAATAAGACCTCGCAGACGCTCACCTTATTAAAAGAAGTCGAGGAAAAAATCAACAATATCCAATACATTCTCAATAAGGAATTGGGGATCGTAAAGGAAATGCAAAAGCAGCTCTACACGCAGGACATCTCGGATTTCGATACCGATTTGGGGGATTTGAGTACCCTGAATAATACAGTTACCGGTTACTTCCGCACCGGCGCCGAAAAGCTCGGCGTGGCGCAACCGGAGGCAGAAACGCAAGAGGACGTAGAGAAAAACACCGCGGCGTGGAAAGAATACGCCGAGGAGTTATCGACGAAGATCAAAAGCGAAGACAAACCCGGCTCCACATTTGAGGGGTTCAAGGACAAGTTCAGCAAGCTGGAATCGTTATTCATCCGGGTGGCGAGTCAGGTCAACAAGGAGAGCGGCCAGAACCCCATGGCGGTTCTCGATCAATTGTGCACACTTACATATAACTTCGACACGATCGCGTACATTCCCCGTGCGGCGCAGCGGTCGAATATCCGGTATGAATTGGAAAAGGCGTTCATCAATATCGCCATGTATTACAGCTGCGACATGGAAAACGAGTCGGTGAAATCGGCGAAGAACTCTTTGCAGACTTTCGAAAACCTCATCCGCGAGGACAGCGACCCGAACAAGTGCGGACAATTCGCCGTCAGAAAGAGAACCGACGGCATGGCGCTGTGCTATATTAAAGGATATACGTTCTTTACCGGAGCCGATTATTGGGAAGACGACTTGTTAGGGTCGGCGCAGAGATACGCGATCCTTCTGGGCAAAGATCCCCAGATCTACGACACATTCGATAAAAAAGACGACTTCGAAGAGGACGAGAGGACCGATTTCGTTTCGAGAATGAACGGCAGGACGATAAGAGAGGAAATCGAACTCGCGGGATTCGGTTGTTATTGGTACCACAACTGCGACGGCATAGCGTTTTACCGCAAGAGGAAGTACAACGGAGAAAGGAAGTATTGGTATTCCTCGCAAAGGAAGTGGAACCAATACGTTTACGCGATCCTTTGGGACAGCAAGGAGATCACCTGGGAGTTGCAGGACTCTGAGGGGAGCGGCTGGCTCATGAGCTTCCTTTCCTGGGTCGGGCCGAAGCAATGAGGATTTAAGGAGAGAGAAGCGAACGGGGTGCGCGATATCGCGCGCCCCGAAACGCATTCGGGAATGTATTCAGAAATAGAGAAGGGAGACGAAATTCATGAAGAACTTAAAAGGAAGGCTTGTAAGTTTGCTCCTGTCCGCCCTGCTTGCGGCGTCGGCGATGGCAACGTTTGTCGGTTGCGCCCCGGGGGAGGATGACAAGGAGGCGACGGTGGCGGATGCGACCGCCGTGGATTACCGTACGGACGGCGTATATGAGACTACGTTGACGCTTCCCGACAGCGTCGCCGCTTCTTTCGACGGACTCACCGCAAGAGACGTTGAAGCGCAGTACCGCTACTTCGATCGCGACAAGTACGAAAGCGACCGTAACGGCGCGATATCCGTAGCAGCCGCAAAGGGCGATAAGAATATGACGACGGGCGGAGTGGATCCCCAAAAATATTATGTCGACGGCAAGGCTACCGTAAAGTCGGTCGAGGCAGATGGCCGCACCATGACCGTATCGTTCGAGGATACTTGCACAGATCATCGCTATACGGAATCGTATACGATCTTCATCAATAGCAAAGGGATCGCCGCGACGGTGAACGTCAACAGACAAAATATTTCGATCTCGGTTGCCGAGTCCGATGCTGAGAAAAAGGTATATGCTTCCGATAAAGAGGTCACGTTCTCCGTTGCGATCGACGGCTCAAAGTTTTCGGGCGGGTTATCCGTAAGCGACATTCATTTGGGCGGATCGTTCGAGGGCATGCAGGCGAAGATTTTGTCCAAAGCCGACGAGAATTTCACGCTGCAACTCAAAGGCGAACTCAAAAAGTATGAAGACGCCAACGTCTACCTCGACGGGACGGTGGAGATCGATCCCGCGGGAATGGAAAACGCAAGCGGCTCCGTTTCTTTGAGCGTTCCCGTCACCGTTGCCGCCGCGCGGCTTGTGGCGGAAGAGTTCCGGATGCAGGGCGCGGATTTCACGGTGCCCGTCGAGTTGGGCGACGTCGCCGCCCTCGGGTTGAATTTCTCCTCCCTTACGAAGGACGATTTCACATTTGAAAAGTCCGTTTCTTTGGAAGAGGCGGAAGAGGAAGAAAATTCGGGGATCGTCGTCAGTGATTTCCAAAAAACAGGCGATACGCGGGGCGTCTTGACGCTCAGCATAGAGAATGCGGCCGACCGCAACGCCGCGGCAAAGATTTTAAGCGGTTGCACCGTAAAGATCGACTGCGAGCAGCCCGTTACGTTTGCGGCGGGGATCTCCGCTGCCGGGTTCTATCCCGTGCTCGATTATGCGGAACAAAAGGGCGGCGAAATCGAACTTACGCTCATCCTTCATGCGGACAACGGGAAGTTCGGGCAACTTTCCGAGGAAATGCTCTCGTTCCGAGACGACTTTGAAGGGGCGCGGATCCTCTCTTTGAAACAGACGGACGACCTCAATGCGACGCTCGTCATTGCCGTTCCCGCGGACGGTCAGACGGCGGAAACGCTCAACAAAGACGGCACGATCGAACTTGCGAGCGGGGCGCTCGTCAACGTATGGGGCGACGTTTCCACGGAGCCTGTCTCGCATTTCAGAAACTACTCGCAGGATAGCATGGGCAGAGATCTGAGCCAAAGCGACGTCGACGTGATCAAGAATATCGTGGGCGGTTTCGGCAATACCGCATTCGGCACCATTTCGGGCGTCGCGTCGGGCGCCGCTTCGGGCGTGAACGGCATTATCACAGTGCTTGAGCTCACGGGGATCCGCAAGTCCGAGCGGGTCATGTTGGAGGAGATCACGCAGAAGCTCACCCAGATCCAGGAGACGCTCAGCATGCAGACCGAGATGCTCGAAAAACTGCAACAAAACGATCTTCAAAAAGACGTCGAGACATTTGATACGCTTTTGATGAACCTCAACCAGCGGTGCGACAGAGTACAAAAGTATTTGGAAACGGCGGCGCTCGATCCCAAGAAAAACGTCGGATTAGCCCTGCCGACGGAGCCGGTACAAGGGATAGATGAAAAGGGCAATAAATTCAATGAATCGGACGAGGATTTCCAAATAAGAAAACAGCAATACGAAAATGATATGGAAAGCTATGGGGGCGAGCTTGTCAACAGGATCCGTGAAAAGGAGCAGGCAAAAATCAGCTCATACATTGATTTTACGAGCACATATAAAGAACTCGCCACATATTTCAACGATGTTGCCAATGCGGTCTTGAAGACGAGTATCATCGATCAATACGATGAACTCTGCACGTATCTTTTCAACTTTGAAACGCAGACGTATCCCTCCCGTTACGCCTTTCGGTTCGATATCTATTGCGCGCTCGCAAGAGCGATCTCTCTTTTGATGGTGTATTACGGCAACGATCTCGATAACGGAACTCTCAGCGATTTAGCTCCTCTCTTTGTCGACGCAACAGAGGCGCTGAAAAAGAGCGGATTCTCCGAAAAGAACGGCGATTTTATCAAGATTCAATGCTATTCGCTGAATAAGACTATGTATAATCAGCTCGACATCGAATATTGGGGCAGAGACGCGTATGTCTGTTATAGAACGGGCTTTGCCGACAAAACGGACGCCTTCGACGACGGTACCGACCTCGACGACGCGGGCAGGGCGAAATTCCTTCAACGGATGCAGGGAAGAACGATCCTCGAAGAGTTGCGGCTTGCACGCTTCTCCAATCTTGACGACTGTATGGAAAAGGCGCAATATAGCTATATAGACGGCACGCCGTACAAGAAAGACATCTCCGGCGTCGCCTTCTTCTGCTGGGATACGAGCAAGCTCTATTGGGGAAAGACGTATCACTATTACTACGCATGGATCATGGAGTGGAATTCGAAAGATTATACGTCGAAGATGTGTTCTTACAACAGGACGGGAGAAGTGTGGTGCAGGTACGCCACGTGGTTCGTTGCATAGAGAGCCACCGCGCGCAACGTCGCCGTTGCCGCTAAAAGGGATTTCAAATGGGAAGAAAGAAAGTCATTGCGTTTTTGCTGTCACTGGGCATGCTGCCGCTTGCGGCATGCCCGTTCGGTTGTGCTCCGCAAACGCCGAAAGAGACGCCGATGGGGGATGCCGGCACTTGGAGTATTTATCTGTACCTCTGCGGCTCCAACCTCGAAACGAAGATGGGCGCGGCGGGGCACAATTTAGATGAAATTCTCTCCTCCGATATCCCCGAAAACGTGAATATCGTCATTCAAACGGGCGGCGCGCAGAAGTGGCGTTCCCACGATATTCCGAACGACAGCCTCTGCCGCTACACGGTGAAGGGCGGCGAGCTTTCCCTTCTCGAAGAGCTTCCTCTTGCAAACATGGGTGGTCAAGAGACGTTTGAGGCGTTTCTCTCCTATTGTGTTACCAACTATCCCGCCGAGAAGATGTGCCCGATCGTCTGGGATCACGGCGGCGGGAGTTTGAACGGCGTCGCAAACGACGAAAATTTCGGCTTCGACGCGCTCTCCCTTTCCGAGATGGAGGGCGCGCTTCAAAGCGTCTCGGCGGGCATGACGGACAGATTCGAACTGTTCGGCTTCGACGCCTGCCTCATGGCGAATTTGGAGACGGCGGAGATGCTCTCGCCGTTCGCGCGCTATCTTCTCGCCTCCGAGGAGATCGAACCTTCGGGCGGGTGGGAGTATTCGGCGCTCTTTTCGGCGATCGGCAAAGATAAGATGATTTCGGGCGGAGAGCTTGGCAAGGCCGTTTGCGACGGGTATTTTGCAAAGTGCGAGAAAAGCGGAAAAGAGTCCACCGCGACCCTTTCCGTGACCGACCTCGAAAAATTCAAAGCCGTGGAAGAGGCGTTCGATTCGATGGCGCAGAGAATGGAAGAACAGATCGGCGAGGCCACGGGGATCAGAGTCGTTGCGCAGAGCGCCAAGAACTCCCAAAAATTCGGCGGTACGTCGGAGGCAGAGGGGTACAGCAATCTGATCGATCTCAGCCACTTTGCGGAAAACGCCCAAGACCTTGAAGAAAGCGAGGCAGTCATCTCCGCCGTAAAAGAGGCGGTGCTCTATGAGGTCAAGGGCAAGGTCAAGAGCAAATCGGGAGGACTGTCTTTCTTTTATCCGCTTCACTACAACGAGAGGGAGCTTTCGGAGTATTGCAGTCGGATATGCCCTTCCGCACCCTACCGCGATTACCTTACACGGGTGTATGGAAATATCCCCGAAGAGCCGATCGTGTTCCTCGATAGGGGAAGCGTTTTGGAGGACGGCTCGTTTTCCATCCGCCTTGCAGAAAGTTCCCGAAACTATATTCTTTCGATCGAGTTCGACCTCGTTGAATACTTCGTGATCGAAAACGGGGACGACTTAAAGCTCGGTCATTCGAAGTTCGGGCGCGACAACGATATTTTCCGCGACGAAGAGACGCTTTCCTATCACAGCAATTTCCGCGGGATCTGGCTCGCCTTGAACGGCTGTAAACTCTTTGTCACGCCCGTGGAAAAGACCGAAGAATATATCATCTTTACCTCGCCGATCCTGTTGAACGGCGAAAAGACCAACCTGCGCTTCGCCTTCATTTGGGACGACACTTACATAAACGGCGGCTATTATAAGATGTTGGGAGCATGGAACGGGATTGATCCCGTGACGGGAATGTCCGACAAAGAGCTTACCCTGATAAAGCCTACGGACGAGATCACTGCATATTATCCCTATCGGGAGGTCACGCTTGCGGCGGATGGAGAGTGGTACTTCGGGGAAATAACCATGCGGGAAGAAAAAGTTCCCGGGGGAGAATATATCATCGAAGAGGACCCGCTTGAAAACGAGATCTATATCTATCAGTTCGTCGTAACGGACATCTTCGGACGGGTATACTATTCGGACGCCGCGGGCATGCTCATGACAAAAACTTACGAAGAACTGAAAGCGCATCCTCTTTTAGACGGGGAGTATGCCGCTCGCGTCGATACCGTCATGGAGACGGAGGGCGAATCGGTCATTGAGGCGCTGTAAGCGGAGGTAAAATGAATATTCATGAGGCTCTCGTTTACGGGAAGCGCGGCGGATTTGTCTATTTAAGGTACGTTGCCATCGTCTTCTTCTTTATTTCGCAAATCGCGACCTATTTCGTGATCCTGAACGCCCTGACCGGGGCGGCGAACGCTCTGAATGCACTGCAAGCGAGCGATGTCGTCGGCGTCGTAGCTTCCCTCGTTTCATTCAAAATCGCAGGTCCGTTCGGAATTGTCGTCGGGATCATGCGGAATTTGGGCTGCCTCGTCATTCCGCTTTATTTCGTCGCCACGATTTCTTTTGTTCTCAATCTCAATCGCGGAGAGATCGGCAAGATCACGCGCCGCACCGCCCTCATTGCCATTCTGCTCTTTTTCGCCGAACTCGCCGTCTATGCGGTCATCGTCGGCCTCGTCGTGGTGCTGGTGGAAAGCCTGTTCACGTTTATTGCGGAACAGTATTCGGATATCGTCGGCATCGTGGAGCAGGTGATCAAGGCGTTAAATTCCGAAGGGGAACTCATTCCGTTTGCAAGCGCGAGCGAAGCGCTCGAATTCGCAAAAAATTTCACTACCGAAAAGCTCACGCTCGCTTTGATCAACTATCTTCCCTCATTCAATATTTTCCTCGACCAGCTGCTCTGTCTGTTGATGTGCGTGTTTTTCTGCTTTCATCCCAAGTGGGCGAACACAAAGGGGAAGAGGGCGCTCTTTCATAGCTTCGGGCTCCTTCCCATTACATATATCGCGGCGACTTTTGTTTTGAACGGGCTGATGCACACGGGCGTCGTTTACCCGAGTCTCACGCTGATGAGTTTGTTTCCCGCAAAACGGCTGCCGCACTTCTTGTTTATCGGCTGTATCCTGTATTGCAACCGCTTTCAAGTCATGCGAGGCTATAAAAGAGAGAGCGGGTTCGGATTTGTGCCTCCTTCCCGGAAAGTATATCGTCCTATGCCCCCCGTTTTTGAGACGGCGGAGGATGCGAAAAGAAGGTCTCTCCGCACAGCGGTCTTTTTGAGCGTCTGTCTCTTCCTTTTGAGCGCGGCGGACTTCTTACTCGGTTTTTTGCCGTCCGCGGCGAAATGGGGATTGGGCAAATCGTATTACGCCGTATTCTGCATCCCGTTCCTGTTCTTCTTCGACGAGAGAAAACCCGTCGCCAAGAAGAATTACACGATTTTCTCTCTGGTTTATTTTGCGGTGATTGCCGTTATTATCCTGATCTACTTATTCTTTTGACTTTTTAAGATCTTCGGACGAAGAAGCGCCCGCTTGCAACCCAAACGGTTGAAAGCGGGCGCTTTTGGCGCGCCAAGTGGGACTTAAGTTGAACGGCTTGCGTCCCATTTTTTCTACCAATTTTTCGCCACAATGAAAAGCCACTTGATTATTTTCCCGAAATTTGCTATAATATGATCTTGCGGAGTTCGATACAAAGCCGAGAAAAGAACGAAAACGCGTTTTGCGGAGGTGATCAACAATGAATATTTCGAACAACATTCTTAAGCACTATCTGAAAAACGTATATTTTATCACAGGTACAGCCTATGCCGGAAAGTCAACAACGGTAAAAATGCTTGCCGACAAATTTGATATGATCTTTTGCGGAGAAAACTATCACAGTGCAGTATCTAATATCGTGGCAACGCCGGATTTACAGCCGGATATTTGTTATCTCAATCATCTTACCGATTGGAAAGATTTTGTGACGCGCTCTCCGGAAGAATATGAGCGATGGGTGTTCGGCGTAGGGAGAGAAGCCGCAGAATTTGAAGTGGCCGAGTTGATTTCAATATCAAGAGATCGGAAAGTTATCGTGGATACCAATATTCCGATTGGCGTATTAAAAGAAATATCCGATTATAACCACGTTGCCGTTATGCTCTGCCCGCAAGCCATGAGCGTTGATCGTTTTTTTGATCGGAACGACCCCGAAAAACAATTTATATTTAATGTTATCAAAACCTGCGATGATCCCGAAGCCGTTATGGAAAACTATCGGCGCGGACTTGCCCTTATCAATAGCCAAAAACACTATGACGAATTTGTTGACAGCGGTTTTTTCACGATTTTCAGAGAAGATAATGGGGTAGATACCAAAGAAGAAGTCTGTGATTCAATAGCAAAGCATTTTGGATTATACAAATAA
>CANRDX010000007.1 GCA_947629485.1 uncultured Clostridia bacterium | reverse complement strand
CCCGAAAAGCCCAAAAAGGCAATAAAAAAGAAGTATGAAGCCGATATTTTTGTATCATTTTCATACTTCTTTTTTGGTGCGGATGACAGGACTTGAACCTGCATGGTCTCCCACAGGAACCTGAAACCTGCGCGTCTGCCAGTTTCGCCACATCCGCATGTGCCCGTATTTTTTCTCGGGCGGGTACCCGAGGCGGAGGTCACTCCCGCGTCAAAACAAAGTTTTTTCGACCTTTTCGCCCGATGTCCCGTCGAGCAGCCACACTTTTCCGCCGTCTGAAATGCTGCGAACGGGCTGCCCGTCCTTCATTTCGAGTGCGGCGCGGTTCTCGACGCCCCAAGCGCAATATTTATTATACAATACGATCTTGTCGAAGTCAAGCATTCTTTCGTTGTAATGCGGAGAAATTTTCCCTTTCACCCATCCGAGCGCGGGATACATTTCGTATTTCCCCTCGACGACGGAATCCGAGTACATCTCCTCGAACCAACAGATCGCCCCCGCGGACAGCCCGCAGATCAACGTTTCCCTCTCGTACACCTCGCGAATGAGGTCAATTAGTCCGCTCCGTTTCCAACTTTCGAGCATGAAAACGGTGTCCCCTCCGCCGACGTAGAGAAAATCCGCCCTCTCGAATTTCGCGCGCATGGTCTCGCGGTCGAACGCTCTCCCGACGGTGAGCGCAACGTCCGTCTTGATATCGAAAAGCCCCGTATAGACCTTATGGAACGTATTATAATAAGGCATACAATCGTGGCTGGCGGTGGGAACGAACAATCCGCACGCGCGGCGTTCCCCCGCGTGCAGTTTTGCTTCCCGCGCGATATATTCGTCGATGGAAAGCGTTTCGCGCGTTTTCAGTTCCCCGCCCCCGATCAGGATCATGCGGCTCATGTCGTCTCCTTATTTCACAGGCGTTACAGGCGCGGCATGCGCCCCTTGAAACCTCATTTCATGTATTTTCGTTCCAGTGCGGCGATCTTATCGATCCGCTTCTGATGCCGTTCCTCTTCGGAAAAAGGCGTCGTGAGGAATACCCGCACGATCTCCAATGCGAGGGCGGCGCCCACAATGCCGCCCCCCAACGCGAGCATGTTCGCGTCGTTGTGGAGCCGCGTCATCTTTGCCGAGAGCGGTTCGCTGCAAAGCGCGCAGCGGATCCCGGGGACCTTGTTCGCGGCGATGGAAATGCCGACGCCCGTCGTACAGACGACGATCCCCCTTTCGCACGATCCGTTCGCGACGGCTTCCGCCGCGGCGACGCCGTAATCGGGATAGTCGCAGGAGGCGTATGTCGTCGTGCCGAGATCCAAGATCTCATATCCGTTTGCGGAAAGATATTCCGCGATTTGATTTTTCAGCGTGAGGCCGCCGTGGTCGCAGCCGAGAGCGATTTTCATCTACCTTTCCTCCTATTTCTCAACGATCGAGGGACAGCATACTTGAATGACGCGCGGCAGACATTCGCGAATGACGCGAAGCGTCGTGCGGTATGTATCGACGGGACTTCCGTACGGATCGGGGATCTCCTTGCCGCAGAGCGCATAAAAACTCGTGACGTTCGGAAGATCCGGCAATGCCTCGCGCTGCCGCTCGGTCATGCAAACGACGGCATAGGCGTCGCGGATATCCTCGTCGGTGAGTTTTTTCGACCGAAAATCTTCGGGGAAGGATATCTTCGCCTCTTTCAGCGCCTGCATCGCATGCGCCGACATCGGCGAGCCTTCTTCTGCGCACAGCCCCGCGGACTGAACGCGGTACCACCTGATCTTGCGCTTTTTCAACTCGCTTTTGAGCGCGGCCTCCGCCATAGGAGAGCGACAGGTATTTCCCGTGCATACAAAAAGGATCTTTCTATGCTTCATCAGTTCCTCCGAATGCTCTTTGAAAACGGTTGAGAACGCCCGTCATCGCGCCGCCGCGAAGGGTGGGCGCGATCCCGATCAAAAGGGTCGCGTCGGTCTCCGCTCTTCGCAAAAGAACATATAATCTTTGCGCCATCTCTCTATCCGTATCCCCAAGATCGAGGGCGCGGCAGCCTTGCAGTGCGCCGAGAAGCGCATGCTCGCAGAGGATACACGGCGCCCCGCCCGCGCGCTCCTCCTCATGATAGAGCGCGATCGCGGTTTGAAGCTCCTCGCGGTGAAAATACGCCGTACGGCACCGCGGCGCATAGTGCTTGTACATCATTCCGGGGCTTTTCGGCTTTTCCCCCGCCTTCGCACGGTACACGCCGCAATCGCCCGCGACCGCCGCGATCTGTTCGCGCGAAATAAGCCCCGCACGCAGAATGACGGGGATCTCGCCCGTACAGTCGAGAACAGTGCTCTCGATCCCGCCGTCGCATGCGCCCCCGTCGATGATCAGCGGGATCTTGCCCCCGAAATCCTCGTAGACGTGCTTCGCCGTGACGGGAGAGACGTGTTTGGAGAGATTCGCGCTCGGCGCGGCGATGGGCGCGTTCACGGCGCGCAAAAACCCCTGCGCGGCAGAGGACGCGGGAACGCGGATGGCAAGCGTATCCAAGCCGCAAGAGACGAAGCGGCTCACCTTTCCCGCGGAGGGATAGACCATCGTGAGCGGCCCGGGAAGGAAGGCGCGGCGGAGCGGCGCGGCATAAGCGGGTTCGCCGTCGATCAACGTCGAGATATCGTAATCCCTGTGAACATGGACGATCAGCGGATTATCGGAGGGGCGGCCCTTCAATTCAAAGATATGCCTTACCGCGCTGTCGCTGCGCGCGTCGGCGCCAAGCCCGTAGACGGTTTCGGTGTGAAATGCGACCGCCTCCCCCGCCTCGATGTATGTTTTCGCAAGACGGAACGCCTGCTCCGTCGGCAAGAGGATCTCTGTGTTCATGGCTTACTCGAAGGGGATATCGTCGCCGCCGTCCTGCGGAGGGAATGCCTCTTCCGCCGTCGGGATCGCCGCCTTTCTCGAATAGACAGGCTCTTCGACGGGAAGATTCTGATCGTCGATATCGACGAATCTCGTCGTCTCGCCGAGGAAGCGGAGCTGGATCCGCCCGAGCGCGCCGTTTCTGTGCTTGGCGATGACGAGTTCCGCCGCGCCCTTCACGATATTCCCCTTCGCAAGCTCGTCGGCGCTCGCGGTCACATCGGGGCGGTTGATGAACATGACGATATCCGCGTCCTGTTCGATCGCGCCCGATTCGCGCAGATCGGAGAGCTGCGGCTCTTTGGTCTGGATACGCCTGAGCTGGGAGAGCGCGATCACGGGGACGTCCAATTCCTTCGCCATGATTTTGAGATCGCGGGTGATGGAGGCGATCTCCTGCTGGCGGTTGAAATCGTTCCCGTTCTTGATCTCCCCACCCATGAGCTGGATATAGTCGATCATGACGAGGTCAAGCCCCCCTTCCGAGGCGGCGAGACGGCGGCATTTGGAGAGGATCTCCGCAGGCGTGACGCGCGAAGAATCGTCGATATAGATCTTGCTCTTTTGCAGACGGTCGCTCGCGAGCATGAGGTTCTTCCATTCCTTTTGCACGAGCTTGCCCGAAAGCGCTTTCTCCATGCTCACTTCCGCATGCGCGCAAAGCAACCTCTGCGCGATCTGCACGCGGGGCATTTCGAGGGAGAACACCGCCGCGATCTTCCCCTTGCGGAGACAAGCATGCTCGACGATGTTCATTGCGAGCGACGTCTTTCCCATGCCCGGGCGGGCGGCGATGACGATGAGATCGGACTTTTGCAGCCCGTTGGTGATGCGGTCGAGATGTTTGAACCCCGTCTCCACGCCGCGGAAGGCGTTGGGATCGGATTGGATATCCTCGAATTTCTTGATGACCTGCATGAGCACGGAACCGTCTCCCAGAGAAGAGAGCATGGTCGCGTCCTCCTGCTTGGAGATATCGTACACCTGCTTTTCCGCAAAGGCAAGCGCTTCGCGCTCTTCCAGCCCCTTTTGGCAGTTCTCCGCGATGTCGCGCGCGGCGCGGATCAACGCGCGGTTCACGCTGTCGCGGCGCACGATGGCAAGGTACTGCTTATAATTCGCCGCCGACGGCGTTCCGTTCGCAAGTTCGGTGATCGTTTGCAGTCCGCCCGCGCGTTCCAACGTCCCGTCGCGATCCAACTGATCGGTGAGCGTGACCACGTCCACCGTTTTGCGCGCGCCGAAAATGCGCTTCATCGCAGAGAGAATGAGGCGATGCGATTCCTGATAAAAATCCTCTTCGCGAAGGGATCCGAGAATATCCGACTGGACGGCCTCGTCGATGATAAGGCACCCGAGGAGAGCGGCCTCGGCGTCGAGATTGTGCGGCATTTGATTGTTCGCCATGATATTTTTTCCTTATGTTTTTCGTTGTCTCAAATCGGCGCGGATTCAGCAAACCGATTCAAATTCTGCGAGCGCGGCTTCGAACTCCGACATGGCTGCCTTGAACGGCGCCTCCGTCGTGAGATCCGCCCCCGCGATTTTGAGCAGGGACACGGGATCGGCGGAACAGCCGCCCTTTAAGAAGTTCTTGTACTGCTCCACCGCTTTTTCGCCCTCGCTCAAAATGCAGTTGGCGATACAGATCGCGGAGGTGATGCCCGTCGCGTATTTATATACATAGAACGAGCGGTAGAAGTGCGGGATCCTCGCCCACTCGAAGGCGATCTCCTCGTCGTGCACGACGGCGTCGCCGTAATACGCCCGATTGAGGCCGAGGTACAGCTCGGAGAGATTATCCTTGTTGAGCGGTTCCCCGCGCTCGGCAAGCTCGTGCGCTTTCTCTTCAAATTCCGCAAATTGCGTCTGGCGGAACAGCGTCGTGCGGATCATATCGAGGAAATAGTTGAGGAGATACTTCCTCAGATCTTTATCCTTCGTGGTTTTGAGGAGATATTTGAGGAGCAAAACTTCGTTAACGGTGCTTGCGACTTCGGCGACGAAGATCTTGTAATCCGACTTCGCGTAGGGCTGATATTCGTTGGAATAGTAGGAGTGCAGCGAGTGCCCCATTTCGTGCGCGATCGTGAACACGTCGTGCGTCGTCTTCTGATAGTTCAGAAGCACGAAGGGATGGTTGCCGTATATGCCGATGGAATACGCCCCGTTGCGCTTCCCCTCCGTCTCGCAGACGTCGATCCAGCGATCCTTTCTCCCCCGTTCAAAGAGCGAGAGATATTCCTCTCCGAGCGGAGCAAGCCCTTTGAGGCAGAGGTCGAACGCCTCCTCGAACGAAAGTTTCAACTCGGCGTCCCGCACCAGCGAAGGATAGATATCGTACATGTGCATCTCATCGTAGCCGAGAAGTTTCTTGCGGAGCGCCATGTAGCGGTGCATGAGCGGGAACCCGCCGTGGACGCAATTCACGAGGCGGTAATATACGCTCTCGTCGACGTCCTCTTCAAAGAGCGCCATTTCGAGCGAAGAAGCGTATCCGCGCACCGTCTTGTAGAAGATATCCTTCTTCACGTTGCCGTAATACGTCACGGCGAGCGTGCTGAGGATCTTTTTATATGCCGAATAGTATAGTTTGAACGCCTCTTCGCGCTTCTTCCTGTCGTGTCCGTTCATGATCACGGAGTACAGCCCGTGCGAAAGGCGCACCTTCTCCCCCTCGTACTCGATCTCGGGAAGATCAAGTTCCGCGTTGTCGAGCATCTCGAAGACGTCCCCCGCGACCGCGAGCGGCTCCCCCGCCTGCGCGAGCACGATCTCCTCCTTTTCGGAGAGCGTGTGCTTCTTGCTCGCCTTGACGCGCGAGAGCAAATAGTCGTAATCTTTGAGGCGGGGATCTTCGATGAGCGACTGCAAGGTCTCATCGGAAAGCGAAGTGAGTTCGGGCGTGGAAAACGCGGTCTCCGCTTCGAGTTTGGTGAGAAGCGCGATCGTCTTTGCGAGATAGGAATTGTATTTCGTCACGCGGACGTCCTCGTCGTGCTTCATGAACGCGTAGAGATAGACGCGGAGAAGCGCGACCGTGTACGTTTCCTCCGCCTTGAAATAGGCAAGGATATTTTCCGCCGTATTCAGCGTGCCCTTGAACCGCATAAGATCGGGGCTGCCCAGCGCGGCAAACGCCGCTTCCCACGCCGCGTCGTCCGCGAATACGTCGGATATGTTCCATTTATACTTTTGTTGTACATCCTTTCTTTCCATATATTTGCTCCTAAAATGTCTGCGAAATGTTGATCAGACGGCGATGAACAGCACGCCGAGCGTATTTCTGCCGCAATGACCCGTGATGACGGACCCCGCGACCGTTTCGAGGACTTCCCCGAAGGAAAACAGCGCTTGCACCCGCTCTTTTGCGAAGGCGACGAGATCGGCGTCTGCGCTGCTGTGAGTGACGAAACAGCGCGTCCGATCGTAGGCGGGGTATTTTTGCGCAAGATCGGCGATATATTGCTCCACGCATTTCGTCATGGAACCGCGGTATTTCTTCTCCGCGACGAGCTGGCCGTCGTCCATCTCGATGAGCGGGTGGATTTTGAGAAGATTCGCGCCGTACATCTGCATGCGCGAACATCTGCCGCCCTTGAAAAGATAGTCGAGCCTGTCGGGAATGAAGGAGGTGTTCACGTTGGGGCGCAGCGCATTGACGCACGCTGCGATCTCCTCCGCGCTCTTCCCCTCGCGGAGCATGTCCGAAGCCTTCATCACGAGCAAGCCCTGCCCCGAAGAGAGCGCCTTGCTATCTATCACGCGCACTTTCCCGCCGAACGCTTTCGCGGCTTCCGCAGCATACGCGTGTGCGGATGAAGATCTCGAAGAAATGCTGAAATGGATCACTTCTTTCCCCGCTTCTATAAAGCGGCGAAAGAACTCCTCGTAGTCCGCGATGCTCGGGGCGGCGGTCTTGGGAAGCTGCCCCGTGCGCGCATAAAAATCAAAGATATCCTGCGGGACGATGGTCACCCCGTCCGCGTAGGCGTCGTCTCCCAAGATCACCGAGAGCGGCATGAGCGCGATATCGCGCTCTAAGGCGTATTTCCCGAGGTCGCAAGTACTATCCGACGTGATTTGGATCTGCATGGTCTCCTCCTTTTTTTGTCTCAAATTCAGCCGCCCAAAAAGGTGCGGATAAAGAAAGCCGTAACGCTCTCCCAGCCCGAAGCGCCGCCGAGATAGCTCCAATCGAGCACGACGCCGATGATATCCTCTGCGGGAAACGCTCCCGCATAGCGGGAATCGTCGCTATCCTCGCGGTTGTCGCCCATCACGAAGATCTCCCCTTCTTTGAGCGTCCATTCCCATTTGCCATGCAAAGACTTGGGCGCGGAGTTCCCCTTGATATACGGCTCTTCGAGCAATTCCTCCTCTTCCGTACCCGCACGGCGAAGATATACCGCCCCGTCGCCGTCGATGCGCAGCGTATCGCCCTCCGTGGCGATCACCCGCTTGATGATATTGGTAGGCGGGTCGGGTCTCCGCTGGAAATAAGGACTGTTCGATACGTCGATGACCACGACGTCTCCGCGCCGCACCTCGCCGTTGTAGCGCGCCGCATACAAGACGTCGCCGTCGTGGATCGTGCGATCCTCGGGGCTGCCCTGCATGGAGACGCCGTCTACATTGACCAAAAAATAGCTCTGTTTGATCCAGATATCGGCGATAAGAAACAGCGCGCAAAAAATCAGCAGGCAATAGACGACCGCCCAAAACGCCTTGCGGGAAGGGCTGTCTTTCTCGCGCGTTCCGAGCATGGAGGGGCGCTTTTTCATGCTTTCTCCCCCCGATCGCGATTTTTTTCTACCATGTCACGGCGTTTCATATCAGATCCAAAGAACGTTATTGATGAGCGCCTCGTCGTCGCACATGAACACGACGGAGACCACGCCCTCGAAATCCGAGAGCGACACGCCGCGGTCGGATTTGAAATCGTTGGCGTCCAGCAGAATGCTCTTCCACTTCCCTCCGCCCGCAACGGGAACGTCGCACTTGAAGCCGACGTCCTCTTCTTCGTCGCGGTAGAATACGACGCGCAAACGGGTATTGACCTTACAGTACGCGTCGAAGCGGAAGGATACGCCCTCGGGCGGGCGGAAGCGCGGTTCGCCGACGCGGTAGGAAATAATCCCCGAAGAGACAGCCATTCCCTTGATGCCGCCGTACCCCGGCAGAATGGCGGAAGCGGCGCCGATGTCCCCGACGAAACAATCGGCAACGGCGCGCGTGCGGCGGCGGAATACGGCAAAGCCGTTTCTCCCGTCCTCTTCCGCATAGAGGATCCTCGTCCTCGGGCGGGCGTTGGCATATTGTTTTTGCACGTTGATCTCCAAGATCTTGGAAGTCACGGAAAAGCTGTTGGAATAGTTGGCAAAGGCATAGACGAGCGCCTGACGGCTCCCCGTAAAGAGTGGCAGCGGGACGGCGCCGATGTTGCCCGCAAGATCTTCGTTTCTTCCGAGGACGCGCGTCCAATCCCTCGTCTTAAAGGCGGCGACGTTCTCGGTATAGAAAATGCCGAATTCCTTGATCTCCCCTTCGGGATCGAACTCCCCCTTCACGATGAGATCGCCCGCCTCGTTCTCCGCGATGCTGACGCCGATGGGCTTGCTCACAAAGACGGAGTGCTTTTTCAAGTATTTCCCGAGGAAGAGGTCGATATCTTCGAGGGAGTGGGAACCGAGCAGTCCGTTTCCGTGCGCCGAAAAAAGAAGGGCGCGTTCAAGCTCGGGGTCGAGCTGCGTGAACGTATCGTAAACGCGGTCGTAGTTGTAGGCTTTATCGTTCATCGCCGAGATGAGCAGAACGGGGCAATGGATGTAGGGCGCGTAGCTCTGGGAATCCAGCCCCGCGATGAAACGGTGCCGCTCTTCGTCGAATACGCGCTTCTCCCCTTCGGGGCCGAACTTATCGATCCCGCGGTAGGCGAGCCAGCCCGCCGCGCAAACGGAGATCATGCAGGAAAGCCCGGCATAGGGCGCGATCTTAAAGAGGACTTCGCCGCCCGTGCGCATGCCCATCGCGCCCACGGCGGTGACCTCTTCCCGCTCGCGAAGATAGCGCGCGGCATATCTCGCGACGGCAGCCCATTCGTACCACGAGGTCTCCTTCGCCGTATCGTCGCAGAAAGTCATGCGTCTGCCCGCGCGGATGAAATTCGCATACTCCACGCAGCGCGGATACACGGTGTGCGGCCCCTCGGGGCGCTCGCCGCAGTAATCGACGCAGAGAACGCCGTAGCCCTGCCGCACATAATGCAGGACGAACGGCTCGTCGAAGGGCATGCCCGCCTCGAAGAGCATCAAAATCGCGGGGAAGGAACTTTCCTTCTCCGGGAAGATATACCGCGCGTAGATGAGTACGCGCCCCTCGGCGGTATCCCGTCCGCGGAAGGTCACGTCGCGGTAGACGACGCCTTCCTCGGCGGTTTCCGAAATGATATTTTCGTCGAGCGGAAGAGTCTCGTCGAAATCCTTCCACAGTGTGACGGGCGTCAGAATCTTGTTCGCCAAATCGAAACCTCACTCCGTATGGATTTGAGAACCGTGCCGTTCGGTCGCCTTTTCGACCGTCAGCTTTCGGTCAATTCTATGCTTTAATTCGCCGACATGCGAAATGATACCGATAGAGAAATGTTCGCCGCGCAGTTTTTCGAGGCTGTCCATCACCGTGTCCACAAGGTGCGCGTCCAGCGTGCCGAACCCTTCGTCGAGGAAGAAGAACTCTATGGGGCGAAGGGAGCGCGCGCAGATCTCCGCGCCGAGCGACAGAGCCAGAGAGAGGGAAACGAGGAACGTCTCGCCCCCCGAAAGGGTATGTACTCCCCTCTTTTGCCCGCCGTTGAAATTATCGCCGACGAAGAATCCGCCCTCGTAGCGCAAAAAATACCTGCCGTCGGTGAGAGATAGGAGCCGCGCGCTCGCGTTCACAGCCACGCGCTGTAAGTATTCCTCGGCGGCAAATTCCATAAACCGATTGCCCTGCAATAGATCTTTGAGCGTCTTGAAAAGTTCGGTTCTGCCGTTCGCCTCGCGATACTGCGCTTCGACGGCAGCTTTTTCCGAGAGCGCCGAACGTCCGCGGCGAAGCTCCTCTTCCGCAAGCGCGAGCTGCTGCGAACATGCGCGCAGGGTCTCCTCGCACGCGGCGCGTTCCGCGGCAACGCCTGCGAGCGCGTCGGGCGAAATGCCGTTCTCGCGGTCGTTTACAAGTTCCGCGTCGCGGGCGCGCACTGCCGCAAGTTCGTTGCGAAAGGCGTTCAACCGCTTTTGAGCGTCCTGCGCGTCGCCGTATTTCTCCGTGAGCGCAGCCGCTTCGTCCGCGTCGGAAAACCCGCCCGCTTCGAGCGCAGAGGTGTAGCGCGATCTGCCCTCCGCAAGCGCGGTCTGCGCACTGCTTTCGCGCTCCTTTGCGGCGGCAAGGGCGGATTGCGCGGCGCTAAACGCTTCGACGGCGCGCGCCCGCGCCTCGCTCTGCATGCGCTTTTGTTTGCGCATCACGGCAAGCGCTTCCTCCGCCTCCGCTTTGGGAGGGATCCCGTCCAGTTTTTTCTTCAATTCCTCCGCCTCTTCTTTGGCGCGGGAAAATTCTTCCCCGAGCTGTTGCAGGCGTTGCAGGTGCATATCGTACCTGCTCTTGTATTTCTCCAACGCGAGAAGTTCCCCGCGAACCTCTTCCCTCGCCCGTTCCTTCTCCTCGAAGGAAGCGCGAAGTTGCAGAAAATCGAGGGATCCCCCTTGCGAAAGTTCTCTGTATTTTTCGATGATGGGCGAGGAATCGGCGGCGATCACGGGATACCGCTTGGTCAGCTCCTCCAATTCCTCGGCGAAAACGGCGTATTCGCGGCGGAACAGCGCGGCTTTTCCGTGGATCTCCGCATAGCGGAGGAAATCCTCTGCGCCCAGTGCGGAAAGTTTCTCTTCCAATTCCGCTCTGCGCGTATCGTAGACGAAATCCTCAAACAGACCGCGTTCCGCGTTGAGTTCTTTGAGAACGGCTGTCATCCGTTCCGTTGCGCGGCGCAGTCTCACGCCGTCCGCCTCGGCGGAACGCGCCCGCTCCGCGCACAGGGCGAGACGTTCGAGTTCCGCGTCCTGCTCTTCGCTCCATTCCGCGGCGTTCGCAAGGCGGGAATCCGCCTCCGCGCATGCCCTCTCTGCGGCGCGGAGCGCCTCGACCGCGCGATCCCGCCGCATGCGGAGCTGTTTTCCCTCCTCCGCCGCGCGGACGACGGCGTTCGCCTTATCGAGACGGGAAAGCTCCCTGCCGTACGTTTCCATCTCGCCCTCGCGCGCTTCGAGTTCGGAGAGCCGCGCGTGGATCCGCTCTGCCTCCGTCTTGCGGGCAAGCGCAGCGGCGAGCGCGTTCTCCTGCGCTCTCGCTTTCTCCAAAGCCGCGGCGGATCCCTTCTCCTCGGCGGCGAGCGCCGCGATCCGCTGTTCGAGCGATTTGTTGTTTTCCTCGGAAATGCCCGCATACTGTTCGAGGCGCGTTTTGAGCACCTCCGTCGCCATGAGGGAGTCCGAATAACGGCGGTTGACCTTTTTCGTGAGTTTTTCGCCGTATTCTTCGAGATCGAAGAGGCGCGAGACGAGTTTGAGGCGGTCGCCCCGCGACGCTTTTACGAATTGCGCGAACTCTCCCTGCGGCAGGGCGATGCACTTTTCAAAATCCTTCTGTTCGAGGCCTATGATGCGTTCGAGAAGGGCGTTGCACTCGCGATATCCCTCAGCAAGGGCGGTGAGATCCCCCCCCTTCCGCTCGTAAACGCGCACGCTCTGCGCCGCGTTCTTGCGTTTCAGTTCCCGCTCCACGCGGAACGTTCTGCGTTCGCCCTCGAATACGATCTGAAATTCAAAGCGGACGTACGCACTGTCCTGCGCGTAGTTGATGACGTCTGCAATGCTGCCCGAGCGCGACCGCGCAATGTTGCCGTAAAGGGCGAATCCGATGCAGTCCAAGATCGTGCTCTTCCCCGAACCGGTATCTCCGAAGATGCCGAAGATCCCGAATTCGAGCAGCTTTTCAAAATCGATTTTTGCAGGCTCGGAAAAGGAATTGACGCCGCAAAATTCAAGATAGAGCGGTCTCATGCTTCCTCCTCCAACAGAAGCAAAAATGCCTCTTTCAGTTCCTGCGGAAGAGGCTTGCCCCGTTCCGCGCGGTAAAATTCGGCGAAAAGTTCCCCCGCGCCGAGTTCCGAACGCGAAGCGACGGACGAAGCCTCTCCCCCCTTTACATGCGTGATGAGAGAGACGAGACCCGCGTTCGCGGCGCGCAGCGATTCCGTTTCGCGCGCGGTGAGCGGCTCCTCCAAATGCAGCGTGAGTTCGACGAACTTATCCTGCGCGGCGGCGAGCAGGCGAAGCCCCTCTTCGCAGCCGTTTGCTTCGAGACGTACAAGCCTTTTCCCCGACTTCAAGGGGATCGACTCTTTGAGCACGACGTCCGTCCCCTCGGTCTCCAAGAGGAGAACGTATTTTTCCGTATTCGCTTCGTCGAAGGAATATTGCAGAATGGAACCGCTGTACCACGCGTTCTTTCCGATTTTCTGCCGCTTATGAAGGTGCCCGAGCGCGGTATAGCCGAAGGCGGGCAGATTCTCCCCCGGCACGGCGCGCGCGCCGCCCAGAGAGATATCGCGCTCGCTCCCCGAAACGCTTCCCCCCGCCGTAAAGATGTGGGAGAGAAAGATGTGCGGCATGGAGCCGTCGTACTTTTCATCCCCCGCGCCGATCCAGCGCAAGGTCTTTTGCGCATAGCTCTCTTCCGTCTTATCCTCTTTGAGACGCGCCTCGTTGGGGTAGGAGAGCGCGTTGATGTACACCTTCTCCCCCGCCGCATTCCGGATGACGATATGATTTGCGCCCGCCTCTACCGCACGCACGGGGCGTTCGCCCCCCACGGGAACGTTGCCGCGCGCGCCGAAAATGTACACGCCGCCCTCTCCCGCAAGGGGAGCGGCGGCCGCGAGGCGAACGCAGTCGTCGTGGTTTCCTCCGATGATCACAACGGCGCGGCGATCCCCCGCCAAGCGCTTCACGGCGCGGAAAAACACCTCTTCCGCCTCTGCGGGAGGCAGAAAGGTATCGAATACGTCCCCCGCGACAAGAACAAGCTCTACCGAGCGTTCCTCGCAGAGCGCGATGATCTCGTCGAGAACTTCGATCTGTTCGGGCAGACGTTCCCTATCCATGAGACGCTTGCCCAAATGCCAATCTGAGGTGTGTAAAATTCTCATCGAACGCCGTTTTCTGAAAATTTTTCCGCCGACGGGAAAACGCATTGCTTTTTCCCGTCGGCTATGATATACTATTATACAGCATGCTACTAAAAAAAGCAAGCATTTTGCTCTTTTAAGAATATCCCTGCGGAGGAATTTATGCCGTTCTGCTCCTTCTCCAAAGATTTCACCGAAAGCGCTTTCACGAGCGTGGAAAATCGGTTCATCACGCAATATCTCCCCGAGGCGAGCGGGGACGCGGTCAGGGTCTACCTGTACGGCCTCTACCTCTGCGGCTGCGCGCAGGAGTTCGACGCGGTGAGCGCGGCGAAACTTCTTCGCCTGCCCCTCAAAAAGTTTGTCGATATCTTCGGTTTTTGGGAGGAATGCGGGCTTGTCCAAATTCTTTCGCGAGATCCCCTCTTCGTCGAATACCTTCCCGTGAGCGCGTCCGTCGGAAAGCCGAAGCCTCTCCGCCCCGAAAAATATCAGGAATTCAACCGCGAACTCTTCAAGATCTTGCAAAAGACGGGAAAAGATCTCAAACCCTACGAACACCAGCGCATTTTGGAGTTCCTCGAAAACAATCCGATGGAACGTCAGGCGTTCCTGCTCGTCGTGGAATACTGCTCCAAAAAGGACGGCGAGAAGCTGTCCGCCGCGCATATCCTCAACAAGGCAGAAAAACTTGCGCGCGAGCGGAAATTTACATACGAGCAGGTGGAAGCCGATCTTGCCGATTTCAACGTGCACGAAAAAGAGCTTTCCCGCATCTTTACCCTGCTCGGCGTCTATCGCAAGCCTCAGGAGAGCGACTACGATGTTCTCGAAAAATGGGAGAAGGCGGGAATGGAAGCGGGCGCGTGCTTTGCCGCGGCGGAGACGCTCAAAAAAGGTTCGCTTGCCACCCTCGATATCCTCGTTTCCGAACTGCTCGAAAAGGGCGCGAAAACGGAAAAAGAGGCGCGCGAATACCTCGCAAAACGCAATACGCTCACGAATCTTGTGTTCAAGATCGCGAGAAAACTCGGGGTGAAGGTGCAAAATCCCCGCCCCTACGCGGAGGAATATGCGGAAAAATGGCTGGAACGCGGATACGACGACGAAAGCCTCTCCCTCGTCGCGGGACTGTGCCTCCGCCTCTCCTACGGATTTGCGGAAATGGACGCGCTGCTCGGCGAGATGTACCGCGATGGCATCGTAGACAGGGCGGGCGTAAAGGCGTACTGCGCCGCGCGCGACAGAGAGCTGAAACTCATCCAATCCATCCAATCGGTCTGCGGATACGTCAAAAAAACGCAGGCGGCTCTGGATATGGCGGCAACGTGGCGGAGCTGGAATTTCTCCGACGAAATGATCCTCGAAGCGGCAAAACGCAGTGCAAACGCTTCCGCTCCCCTGCCCTACATGAATAAACTGCTCGCCGAATGGAAACGGCTGGGCGTCTTTTCGCCCTCTGCTATCGTCGAACGCGAAAGCGACGCGTCCACCGCAAGATCGGCGCTCAAAAGCGAGGCGGCGATCGCCGCCGATGAGCGGAGCGATCGGGAACGCTTCTATGCGGCGCGGCGGCAGCAGGCGATGCGCCGCGTAGACCGCGCGCAGGCGATCGCCGAACGCGACGAACAATACAGGGCGGCGCAAGCTGCGCTGAAAAAGGGCGAGATCGAACTTGCGCGGGCGGAAGTGTTTTCCCCCGGATCCCTGCCCGAGATCCGAAGCAAACTTGCAGAAGCGGAAAGAGAGCGCGCCGAAGCGCTCGCCCGCCTCAAACTCTCCGAACGGGATTTTGTGCCCAAATACGTCTGCGCGAAGTGCTCGGACACGGGATTTCTGCCCGACGGGAGAGCGTGCGACTGCTATCGGAAAGAGGAAAAATAAGGCGATATCCGATGTAGTATGTGAGACATAATACTATGTTTACATGAAAAAACGGCGAGAAATCGCCGTTTTTCTATTCATATTCTCCGTAGTCGCGCCGATCCCCGTGCAAATAGTTGGGCGGAGGCGGCGGCGGGGGCGGCTGTGCGTCTTCCCACTTCCCCTTTCTCTTATCGGGCTTGGGCGCCGCTTTGATCTCCACGAGAATGACGTCGATCCCGATCTTCGTGATACAGCGGATGTCGATGAACAGCTCGGCTTTGCCGAAATGGAATCCCTTGTTGCCGGGGACGACGATCCCGAGCACCCTTCCCTCGGGCCATGTGAAAACCACGTCGGTCACCTTTCCGAGCCGTTTGCCGTCGATGAGGTTGACGACTTCCTTTCGTTTCAGTTCAGCATAACTCGTTTCCACACCCTATCGTATGCGCGGCTTTGTCGAAACGTGACTTTTTTTACGAGATTTCTCTGCGAATATTTCCGAGCGCGTTTTTTTCGAGACGGGAGACCTGCGCCTGCGAGATCCCCACTTCGGCGGAGATCTCCGTCTGCGTCTTTCCCTCGAAATAGCGAAGACGCAAGATCTTCTGTTCGCGCTCGGTGAGGCGGGCGATCGCCTCCCGAAGCGCCACGCGCTCCGTCCAGATCTCGTCGCTCTGGCTCTCGTCGTAGAGCTGGTCGACAAGTTGCAGCGTATCCCCGGACTTGTTGTAGACGGGTTCGTAGAGGGAGATCGGGTCTGAGATCGCGTCGAGGCAGTAGACGACTTCCCGCTCCTTCACCTGCATTTCCGCGGCGATCTTTTCGATGGTCGCCTCTTCGTCGCGCTCCTCGATCTTCTCGCGCACTTTTAAGATCCTGTAAGCCGTATCGCGGATGGATCTCGAAACGCGCAAACTGTTCCCGTCCCGAAGATACCTCTTGATCTCCCCCAAGATCATGGGGACGGCATAGGTGGAAAATTTGACGTTGAAGGAAAGATCGAAGTTCTCGATCGCCTTGATAAGCCCCACGCAGCCCGCTTGGAAGACGTCGTCCGCGCCCGCGTTTTTCGCCCAAAAGCGTTTCACGAGGGAGAGCACGAGCCGCATGTTCCCCACGATAAATCTCTCGCGCGCCGCCGCGTCCCCCTCTTTGAGCTTTTTCATGAGTTCATCGTTCTCCTTTGCCGTGAGCTTGGGCAAGCCCGCCGTGTCCACGCCGCAAATGACGACTTTATTGAGCATACATCACCTCCGCAATAGAGTTTTCTCTATGTAGAATTTCCTTATGAAGCGAAAACCGTAGAAAGTATCTGCAAAATTTTTGAAGTTATACGAGCTTGGAGATCTCCTTTTTCAATCGTTCGATGATCTTCTTTTCCAGACGGGATATGTAGCTTTGGGAGATGCCCAAGACGTCCGCGACATCCTTCTGCGTCATCTCCTCTCCTCCGCCCAATCCGAACCGCATGTACATGATCGTGCGTTCGCGCTCGGGAAGTTTCTCCAACGCGCCCTGCAAAAGTTCCTTTTCCACCCCCGATTCCACGCCGCCGTAGACCGTCTCGCAGTCGGTGCCGAGAATGTCGGAGAGCAGCAGTTCGTTGCCCTCGAAATCGGAATTGATGGGTTCGTCGAAGGAAATTTCGCTTTTGAGGCGGACGGTGCGCCGCAAATACATGAGGATCTCGTTTTCGATGCACCGCGAGGCATAGGTCGCAAGTTTGATATTTTTATCCGTTCTGAACGAGTTGATCGCTTTGATAAGCCCGATGGTGCCGATCGAGATCAGATCGTCGGGATCGACGCCCGTGTTTTCAAACTTGCGCGAGATATAGACGACGAGGCGAAGGTTGTGCTCGATGAGCTTGGCTTTCACCGTTTCCGCGTTTTCGCCGCTCTCCAAGTTTTTCAGCATATCCGCCTCTTCCTCGGCGGAAAGGGGCAGAGGGAGCGCCTCGCTCCCGCAGAGATAGTGCACGACGTTTTCGCTGCCCGCGATCGTCTGTAACCAATTCAGCAGTTTGGTGAATAATTTCATGACGCCTCCATTAGCTGCGCGCTTAAAATCAGCTGGCAGTCCTTCCCTACGTCCCCTACGGTGAGATACACCTTTTCGCGCTCTACATTCTGCTTTTCGGTATGTATCGTCAGGCTGTCGCACTGAAAGACGGGGCGTTCTTTCCCGCCGTTCACCGTGCCGACGCGCATCCTGCCCGTCTCCTTTACGACGCGGCCGAACAGCGCGAATACCGCCGCAGGCGACACGACGCAGACGGGACTTCCCCGAAAGGAGAGCAGATTGCCGCTGTCGGCGTAGCCCTGCCAATTCACCTCTCTCTCGCCCGCCCTCAGCGTGCAGGAGAAGAGATTGCTCTTCACTTTCCGGTAACGGTACAGTGCCCTCGCGCCCTGTGAGACCGCGATCGCAAAGACGAGCGCGCTCCCGACGATCAACCCCACGGGCGCTTTTTCGACGAGATAGCCGTTTCCCTCCGCGTAACCGATATCGAAGAAGGAGTAAACGGCCGTCATCGCTCCGCCCAGCGCAAAGGTGAGGAAAAAGAAGGCGGCTGTCGTAACGAGATAGGGCTTTATCTTTTTGCTCCCCACCGCCGTGACGCACAGAAGCGCGCCGCCGAGCGCTTTCAGAAAGTATGCCGCCCACGTCGGCACGGAAAGGAGCGGAAAGACGACGGCTTCCGCGGCTCCGATCGCGGCGGCGAGCGGAAGTCTCCAACGGGAAACTTTCAGGCGCGCGCACTTCATCGCGAGATATAAAAGCACCCCGTCGAGAAGAAAATTTTCCAGCAGCGCGACCTCGATCCAGACAACCATTTTTTCCCCTTCGTGCCCTGCATTATAAAGGCTTTACAGGCATGAAAAAAGGCATTTTCCGTCGGAAAATGCCGAAATTTGCGGGGGAAAATTTATCTTTTTTTGCCCTTCTTTTCGCGGATCTTGCGCACCGTCTGTTCAAAACCGCGGTCGGAAGGGGTGTAGTAGATCCTCTCTTTGAGGGAATCGGGCAGGTATTGCTGTTCCACATATCCGCCGTAGTCGTGCGGATACTTATATTTTGCGCTTTCCGCCTTCATCTCCCTGCTGCCGTACGAGCTGTCGCGCAGGTAGCGGGGAATATCGTCGTCGGCGTTGTTTTTCGCGTCCTCCCGCGCCGCGTCCATTGCGACGGCGACCGTATTGCTCTTCTCCGCCTCGCAGACATAGACGATTGCCTCGGAAAGCGGGAGAAGCCCCTCGGGATAGCCCATATTCTTGAACGCGTCGAGCGCGGAAACGGCGACGACCATCGCCTGCGGATCCGCCATTCCCACGTCCTCCGCCGCATGCGCGATGAGACGGCGGAAAATGAGGAGCGGATCTCCCCCGCCCTCTATGATGCGCATGGCATAATACAGCGCCGCGTTTGCGTCGCTTCCGCGGAGCGACTTACAGAAGGCGGATAGGATATCGTAGTAGAGATCCTTGTTATACGAGAGCGCTTTGCGCTGGATCGACTGCTCTGCGTCGGAAAGCGTCACGCGGATCTTGCCCGTTTCGTCGGGAGGTGTCGTCAATACGGCAAGCTCCAACGCGTTGTATGCCATCCGAAGATCCCCGCCCGCAACGTTTGCAAGATGATCGAGCGCCGCGCCGTCGATCTCCGCCTCGTACCGTCCCAATCCCTTGCGCCGATCGGTCAGCGCGCGCACGAGCGCGCCGCGGATCTCCTCCGCCGTGAGCGCTTCAAATTTGAACACGCGGCAGCGGGAGACGATCGCGGGCGTCATCGAGGCGTAGGGATTCTCCGTCGTCGAACCGATAAAGAGAATGGTTCCCTGTTCGATGGCGGGAAGCAGCGAATCGGACTGCGTCTTGTTGAAACGGTGGCACTCGTCGAGCATGAGATATGTCTTTTTGCCGAACATGCGCAGATCGTCGCGCGCCTTTTCCACCGCCTTCTTGACGTCTGAAACGCCCGACGAGACGGCGTTGAGCTTGATGAACTCCCCGTTCGTCTGCGCGGCGATGATGTTGGCGAGCGTCGTTTTTCCGCAGCCGGGCGGCCCCCAGAAGATACAGCTCCCGAGGCGGTCCATCGAAATGGCGCGCCGAAGAAGAGAGCCTTCGGCGATCAACTGTTTCTGCCCGACGAAATCCTTCAATGTGGAGGCGCGCATGCGCTCTGCGAGCGGTTTGGCGCGTTCCTCGTTTTCGTTAAAATCGAAAAGATCCATATTATCCTCCGATGAGACGGCGGATCTCCCCCGCGTGCTCCTTGCCCAGTTCGTACCCCTTTTTATAGGCGAACCCGAGACGTTTTACCTTGTATTGATCCATTCCGCCCAAATCGGGTTCGAGCCAGAGATCGATGAAATCCCTGCTCTCGCGCAATTTCCGCGTAAAATGTGTATCCATGATGTCGATATAGCGGAGAACGGTGTTGACAAGCCGCCCCGTGATCTTCTTTTCCATGAGATCCCCGAGGACGTCGACGGCGACGACCACGTCCGCCCCCATGTTTTTCACCTGCTGCGTCGGCACCCTCTCCAAGATCCCGCCGTCCGAGAGCATCCCGAAGTTTGCAAAACCGACGGGAGAGAATACGCCAGGAATGGCTGCCGAGGCAAGCATGGCGTCTACCGCACAGCCTTCGCAAAGCAGAACGCTCTCGCCGCGCAGCATATCCGTCGCCACGCACGCGAACGGGAGAGAAAGATCGGAAAAACTCCGCTCTCCCATCAATTCGACAAGCCGTTTGCGCGCCTTCTTCATGGAGAGAAATCCGTCCTGCCGAAGCGGTACGGGATTGAGCGAGGCAATGTTGCGCAGTTTCAGCCCGAGAGCCTCCCGCTTCATGGTCAAGGGGGATACGCCCGCCGCATAAAGCCCGCCGACGACGGCGCCCATCGAACTCCCGCAGAGAAGATCGGGGCGCAGATCCTCCTCTTCAAGCGCCTGCAAAAACCCGATATGCGCCACGCCGCGCGAACCGCCCGCGCCGAGCGCAAGCCCCAATTTCTTTTTCATAATTCCCCCGCTTTCCACATACGTTTTGAATATGTATCGGGTACGAAAATTCGCCTATGCGACGCTGACGCTTGCCGTGACTTGCGCAATGGTCCTCTTTCTCATTTTCCCCGCGCGCTACACGGAAAGCGTGCGGAACGGCATCTCGCTGTGGGCGGTGAGCGTACTCCCCGCGACCCTTCCCTTTCTCTTCCTTACGGCGCTCTTCACCCGCCTTCCCCTCTTCAAAAAACTCTCGAAGAAGAGCACGCCGCTCATGAACAAGCTGTTCGGCATTTCGGGAACGGGCGGGGGCGCCGTGCTCCTCTCGCTCGTTTCGGGCTACCCCGTCGGCGCCCGCACGGTACAGGATCTTGCGGCGGCGGGGCAGCTCGAAAAAGACGAGATATTCCGTACGGCTTGCCTCGCCTCGACCTCAGGCCCCGCGTTTATCGTAGGCGTCGTCGGGGCGGGAATGCTGCAAAACGCCGCGCTCGGCTGGCTTATCTATTTTTCCCATCTTATGGGAATTCTTGCGGTCGGGCTTATCCTCCGCCTCAACGCCAAACCGATCGGGAGAAAAAAACTCCCCGCGGCGGAAGCGCCTCCCGACCTCGGAGAGATCCTCATAAATTCAATTTTATCCATTCTCACCGTCGGAGCCGCGATTGCGATATTTTACGTTTTCGGACAAATGATCGCAGACATGGGTGCCTTCGTTTCCCTCTCGCCGCGCGCCGAAGGCGTGATAAGAGGACTTCTTGAAATGACGACGGGCTGCGCGCTGCTCGGCGATCGCACGCCGCTCTCTTTGGCGCTCCAATGCTTTCTCATCACCTTCGGAGGGCTGTGCGTGCTCGTGCAGCAGCTTGCTTTTCTCACGCGCGCGGGCGTGAAAGCCCTTCCCTTCCTCGGCGTCAAATTGTTGCAGGGCGCGGTTTCGGCGCTCGTCTGCTTCGGGCTTGCCCTGCTGTTTCTTTAACGATAGGCGCCGAGAAGTTTGAACTGCGAACAATACGCCTCCGCCTCCGCAAGCGCGCGGCGAACCCATTCGCTTGCAAGATCGCCCGCAAACTCGATGAAGAAGCGGAACTGCCCGAAGGCTTCCTTCACGGGGCGGCTCTCGATGCGCGTGAGGTTCAGCCCGTGGCGCTGAAAGATCTTCAAAAGCCCCAAAAGAGAACCGGGCTGATGGGCGCACACCGCGCACAGAAACACCATCGCGCTGTTTGCGGGAAGCCCTCCCCACCGCTCGACGAGAAGAAATCTCGTGAAATTATTTTTATTGTCGGCAATGTTCTCCTCAGAGAGAACGAGATCTTCCTGCTGCAAGTGCGCGCCGCAGATCCCCGCCGTGTGCGCGTCGAGTTTTTCCAGACTTTCCGACGTGGAACTCGTACAGATCGGCCGCGCGTTCGGGAAATGCGTTTCAAGGTAGACGGAACACTGCGCCAACGCCTGCGCATGCGAACAAATACAGTCGATATCTTCTATTCTTGTCCCCTTTCGCATGACGAGGCGATGATCGATGGGAAGGAGATATTCTTCTACGGCGAAGATATCCTTCTCTTCGAGCAAGTCGAGGCACTCGTTCACGCCGCCGTTCAGGGAGTTGGCGACGGGCAGGACGGCATAGTCCGTCTCTTTGTCCGTCAGTTTTTTGACCGCCTCGCGGAAGGTGTTGCACAAAACGGTCTCGCAACCGTCGCGCATTTTTTTTGCCGCAAGTTCGGAATAGCTCCCGACGGGGCCGAGACAGCTCACCGCGCAGGGAGTATGTAACGTTTCTTCTGCCATATTATACCTTTTCTGCGATATCGTAGATCAACCGCTCCGTATCCTCCCAACCGAGGCAGGGATCGGTGATAGATTTCCCGAACACTTCGTCGTGCTTTTGGCACCCCTCGACAAGGAAGCTCTCTATCATGAATCCTTTCAGGATCCCTCTGAAATCTTCGCTGTACGAGCGGTTTTGCATGACTTCTTTTACGATGCGGATCTGTTCCTTATATTTTTTTGCGGAATTGGAGTGGTTTACGTCGATGATCACGGCGGGATTTTTCAATCCCCCCTCGACCTTGCGGTAGCCCTCCAAAACCTGCATGACCGTTTCGTAGTGATAGTTGGGAATATCGTTCCCGTAGTTATCCACCCTGCCCCGAAGGACGGCGTGCGCGTAGGGATTGCCCGTCGTGCGCACCTGCGCATTGTGATATTTGAAGATCTGCGCGCTCTGCGCCGCATAGATGGAATTGAGAAGAACGGGAATGCTTCCGCTCATGGGATTCTTGATCCCGACGGGGAGATCGATCCCGCTCGCGACGAGGCGGTGCATCTGATTTTCGCTCGAACGCGCGCCCACGGCGTTATATGTGATAAGATCCTCCACATAGGCGTAATTTTCGGGATAGAGCATTTCATCCGCCGCGGAAAGCCCCGAACACTCGATCGCGCGCAGGTGCAGGGCGCGAATGGTGCGGATCCCTTTCAGAATATTGACTTCGTTCTCGGGGTCGGGTTGGGAGAACATGCCCTTATAGCCCACGCCGCGCGTTCTCGGTTTGTTGGTGTAGATGCGGGGAACGAGCACGAGCCGATCCTTTACGCGCTCGTTGAGTTTGCCCAGCCTCTCCACGTATTCGAGCACGGGCGCGGGTTCGTGCGCGGAGCACGGCCCCACGATGACGAGCAGTTTGTTTGACCGCCCTCCGATGACTTGCTTGGTGAGTTCGTCCCGTTCCGCCTTGATCGCCGCGAGTGCGGCGGGCAAAGGCTGCGCCGCGCGGATCTCCTCGGGGGCGGGAAGTTCGCATTGTACTTCAAACATACTTTACGGCTCCTTATGCCTTCTCCGCGATCTCGTAGATCAGCCGCTCCGTATCTTCCCAGCCGAGGCAGGGATCGGTGATCGACTTTCCGAACACTTCGTCGTGCTTTTGGCACCCTTCCACAAGGAAGCTCTCGACCATGAATCCCTTCACGATACGGCGAAAATCGGAGTCTCTGCGGCGGTTTTCCAGCACTTCCTCCACGATACGGATCTGCTGTTTGAATTTTTTGCCCGAATTGGAATGGTTGGCGTCGATGATGATCGCGGGATTTTTCAGCTCGCCCTCGGAGAAGGCGTAGCTGTCGAGCGTCTGCATGACCGTCTCATAGTGATAGTTGGGGAAATCGTTCCCGTAGTTATCCACCCTGCCCCGAAGGACGGCGTGCGCGTAGGGATTGCCCGTCGTTGCGACCTGAAAGTTGTGATACTTAAAGACTTGCGGGCTTTGCGCGGCAAAGATGGAATTGATGAGGACGGGAATGCTCCCGCTCATGGGGTTCTTGATCCCGACGGGAAGTTCGATCCCGCTCGCGACGAGGCGGTGCATCTGGTTTTCACTCGAACGCGCCCCGATCGCGACGTAGGTCAAGAGATCCTCGACATAGGCGTAATTTTCGGGATAGAGCATTTCGTCCGCCGCGGTAAGCCCCGATTCCTCGATCGCGGAGAGGAGCAGGCTGCGGATGGTGCGGATACCTTTCAGCGTATCCTCTTTATGCTCGGGATCGGGCTGGGAGAACATTCCCTTGTAGCCGACGCCCCGCGTGCGCGGTTTGGCGGTGTAGATGCGCGGAATGAGAACGAGCTTGTCCGCCACCCTTTCGTTGAGCGCGCCGAGCCTTCGCACATACTCCATCACGGGCGCAGGCTCATGCGCCGAACAGGGGCCGATGATGACGAGGAGCTTGTCCGACTTCCCCGTGATGACGTCGATCGCCGATTTGTCGCGTTCCCTTTTGATCTTTGCAAGGGCGGGAGGGACGGGCCGCTCGGCGATGATCTCCTCCGCCGACGGAATGCGGATCTGTTTTTCAAACATGGTTCATCTTCCTCTCGATGTATTCAAAAACCGCCTTCGGCACATAGTTTCGGAAGGGCTTGCCAAAGGCGATACAGTTCTTCACGAGCGTGGAGCTGACATAGGTGAGATCTCTCTCGGAGGGGATATATAGCTCGATCAGCCCCTCATAGAGATCTCTGCTGGCATAGAAATCGGCGTTTTCGTACTCCAAATCGGCGGCGGAGCGAATGCCGCGGACGTAAAACGGCGTGTTTTCCCGTTGGAGAAGATCGACGATCGCGCCGTCCCAGATCACGACGTGCACGCGCGGTTCGTTCGCATACACCGCCGCGATCATCTCCGCGCGCTCCCGCGCTTCAAACAGGCATGCCTTGCGCCTGTTTTCCGCGACGGCGACGATCGCTTCGTCGAAGAGCGCAAGGCACTTTTCCACCGTATCGGCGTGCCCTGCGGTGAAGGGATCGAATGTGCCCGCAAAGACGCATTTTTTCATTCTTCGCACCTCTGAAACATCGTTATTTTCGTTCTTCCGTAGCTGCGGAAATCAAAGACCTCCCAGCCCTGCGGCGCGCGTTCTTCCCTCTCGCTTTCGCAGACGACAAGCCCGCCCGCTTTGAGCAGGCCGCGCTCCGCGACGAGCCGAAGGATATCCGCGGTGAGATCCGCCTTATAGGGAGGATCGGAAAAGATCAGATCGAAGGCGCCCGAAACGGACATAAGGCACGCGGAATAGTCGAGCGCATGCAATTCCCCCTCTTCTTTGAGCACCGCAAGATTCTTCTTGCAGACGGCGAGACTGTCGCGGGAGATATCGTTGAATACGGCATACTTCGCCCCGCGCGAGAGCGCTTCGAGACCGAGCGCGCCGCTGCCGCAAAAGAGATCGAGCACGCGCGCGCCCAAAAGACGCGGCGTCAAAATCTGAAAGAGCGATTCCTTCACGCGGTCCGATGTGGGGCGGATGTCCTCCCCGCGAAATTCCGCAAGGATTCGCCCGCGGTGTTTTCCTGCAATGATCCTCATGGTAAAACGTTCCGATATCGCATGACCGCCTTTCTCGTCACGTTCACAAGCACCTCGTAGGCGGTCGTTTTGTGCGCAGAGGCGTATTCCTCCGCATTGCGCATAATGAGTTTTTTTCTTCCCGCCGTCGCCCTGCCCGCGCAAACGCACGCGTCCATGCAGAGATCGCCGACGCCAAGCCCGCCGACGCGGAAGAATCCGTCGCCGTACCCGACGCGCAGCGTATAGAGCGACCCAACGTCTCCCGCATACCCGTATCCAGCTCCGTCGCCGCAGCGGGTGCGGCTCTCGGCGACGGTCGCATACACTTTGAGCACGGGTTTTACGGGAACTCCTTCAAAGCCGTGCGGAAGATAGCCGTAGAGCGCGATCCCCGCGCGCACGAGATCGAAATCGGCGCAGTCGCCTGCAAGTATCCCTCCCGTCGCGGAAAGATGGGAGACCGCGTCGGGGAAAAAAGACTTTACCTTCTCACAGGCACGCCCGAATACGGCGGCCTGCCCGAGACGAATGTCCTTTTGTTCGGGGAGGAAAAGGTGCGAATAGACGCCCGATATCCCGACCTCGCCTTTCGCCGCTCTGCAAAGCGCACCCACGCGGTCGGGGCGAACGCCGAAGCGGTTCATGCCCGTATTGACCGCAAGGTGCGCCCGCGCGCCCGTTCCTTTCATGAAGGAAAGACTGCGAAAAGAAGAAAGCGTCAGCGTAAGGTCGCACGCCGCGCCGCGGATCGCCTCCTCGCGGGAGAGCGGCGGCGTAAAAACGAGAATGGGAGCCGTGATCCCGGCAGTCCGCAGACACGCCCCTTCGTCGATCGTTGAGACGGAAAACGCGCATACCATGTCCGAAAGCGCATGCGCAACTTGCTCTGCTCCGTGTCCGTAGGCGTTATCCTTCACGACGGCGATGAGCGGCTTTTTCGCATATTTTTTTATCAGCCGAGCATTGGCTCTGATCCGCCCTAAATCGACGACTGCTTCGAGTTCTTGCATGCTGTATTCTATGCCGCCCGAAGCCCCCTGCGTTCGTCAGATCTTATAGACGAGCCTGCGGCAGTTTTCGCATTCCACCATATTCCCGCCCGCGAGCGAACCCTGCTGGGCAAGCGGGAAATCTCTCCCGCAGACGCAGAATTCTCCGTTAAGCGGCACGACGACGGGGAAGATCCCCTCCTTCCGTTTCAGTTTGTAGTGTTCGAGGATCTTGGGGTCGATCGTCTTTCCGATCTCGGCGAGCTTCTCCTGCAACGCTTTGATCTCCCCGTCGTGCGAATGTTCTATCTTATCCGCTTTTTCCTTGTTTTCCTTATACTGTTTGTTCGCCTGCCTGCCCTGCTCCATGAGCTTTTTATACTCGGCGGATACATTTTCGATCTCGGAGAGCAGACGGGCAAGTTCCGCCTTGACGCTGCGAAGTTTGTCGAGCATGAGCTGCGCGTTCTTCTTATAGAAGCCGACGTCGGCGCCGCCTTCCAACATCTCGTCGAGATCGTCGTATTCTTCAAGGCCTTTGGCGGACGCTTCGATACGGGAGGCGATCTCATTGCGCATGCGGATCAGCTCCGCGGCATGGCTGTCGAGCGCGTCCAACCTGTCGAGGGCGGCTTTCATCACCTTCCTCGCCTGCAAATACTTCCTGCGTTCGTCGCTCGAAGCGATTTCCAGCTCGATCTTGCGAAGATCGGAGTCTACCTTCTGATAGTCCAATAATTGTTTCGATACCGGCATAATTGATTACCTTCCTGTAATTTTACTTTTTAAGGTCACAGAAAACGCTTATCTGTGAACGTGTAGACGGGGATCCTTCCGAGTTCGGACTTCATGCGCCTTGCGAACTTGATAAATCCGTAATTTTCGGCGGCATAGTGGGTGAGGAGCACGAGATTCAAGCCGCTCTCGACGGCTTCGAGGATGAGATGATGCTTTCCGTCGGAAGAGACGATCGTATCCGCGTTCTGCTCCCGCGCGAACTCGATCGCCGCGGAAGTGAAGCCCCCGCCGCAGAAGCTCGCAACGCGGCTCACGGCGCGCTCTCCGTATACCGTCAGGCGCGAAGTACAAAACTCTTCGGCGACTTGCGCCGCGAAACGCTCCAACGGCGTCTCATGAACATCGTACACCCTGCCGTATCCCCCGTCTGTCAGCTTTTCATGGATCGCAAGCGGCGTCTCTCCGCCCAGCCCATTCATGAGGCACTCGTCGATCCCGCCCTCCGCAGCGTCAAGGTTGAGATGGGCGGATATGACGGATATCCCCTCTCTTACGCACAGGGCGAGGGCCGCGTTCTCTTCCAAAGAGATGCGCTTGACCCCTTCCCAAATGGCGGGGTGGTGCGTGAAAATACAGTTTGCGCCCGCCTGTTTCGCCGCCATTGCGCTGCGCTTGCTCAAATCGAGGGAAAACAAAATGCCCGTGATATCCCTTCCGCAGTCGAGAATGATCCCGCTGTTGTCGTAATAGCCCAACTTTGCGACGTATTCCGCCGAAAGCGAAAAGGGCGCGAGTTTATCCGCGGCTTTGTAGATATCGTTCAATTTCATCGATGATATTCTCCTTTTCCGAAAGCTCTTTCAAAAGTTTTTCGCGGTTCGGCGCGCTCATTTCCTGCCGCGTGAGACGGGAGGCGATCTTCTCCCGCTCCCCTCGCATCATGTCGAGAAAGGGACAGGGAGATACGCCGTTGAGGTTGTCCCGCCCGTAGCGAAACTCGCGCTCGGAATAGACATCGCCTCCCTCGGCTGCGCCGACGATGAGATCGTAATATTTCACCGTGCGCTTTTCTTCGGAAAACGTGCAGTCCCGCTCGATTTTCGCACCGCGCGAGAGAAGAAATCTGCGCACCTTTTCACTGCTCTTCATCGGTTGCAGAACAAAACGGCGGGGAAGAGGAAATTTCGCGAGAATGGAGACAATCTCCTCCCCTCCCATGCCCGCAATGAGCACGAGATCGCAGGGTTCCTTGATCCCTTCCAGCCCATTGGCGACGACGGGAATGCACTTCCCCTCTGCTATGTAGTCCGCAAGGAGCGCTTGCGCCTTTTTCAAGCTCCCGCTGCTGATATCGGAAATATAGGCGCGTTCGCAGAGATGATTTTTCAGCATATGCAGCGCCATATATCCGTGGTCGCAGCCGATATCGGCGAACACGGGCGCCGCAAAGAGCGCGTCGCAGATATGGGAGATCCGATCCTTCATCAGTTGAGAAAATCGCGCAGTTTTTTACTGCGGGAGGGATGGCGCAGCTTGCGGAGCGCCTTCGCCTCGATCTGGCGGATACGTTCCCGCGTGACGTTGAACTCCCTGCCGACCTCTTCGAGCGTGCGGGGCTTCCCGTCGTCGATCCCGTAGCGGAGACGAAGCACCTTCTCCTCGCGGGGGGTGAGCGTATCGAGCACGCTCAAAAGCTGCTCTTTGAGCATGATGAACGTCACGGAATCGCTGGGCGTCTGCGTCTTGTCGTCCTCGATGAAATCCCCGAGATGAGAATCCTCTTCCTCGCCGATGGGCGTTTCGAGCGAGACGGGATCCTGCGCGATCTTTTGAATTTCCATGACGCGCGATACCTCTATCCCCATCGCCGCCGCGATCTCCTCGGGAGACGGCTCCCTGCCGTTCTCCTGCAAGAGCATCCGCGAGACGCGGGTGAGCTTGTTGATCGTTTCCACCATATGGACGGGGATACGGATGGTTCGGGCTTGATCCGCGATCGCGCGGGTGATGCTCTGGCGGATCCACCATGTCGCATAAGTGGAAAATTTGAATCCCTTTTGGTAGTCGAATTTCTCGACCGCCTTCATCAGCCCGAGATTGCCCTCCTGAATGAGGTCGAGGAAGAGCATGCCGCGCCCGACGTACCGCTTCGCAATGGAGACGACGAGACGGAGATTGGCTTCGGAGAGCCTGCGCTTCGCCGCTTCGTCCCCCTCCTGCATCCTGCGGGCAAGCGCGATCTCTTCGTCGCCCGAGAGCAGCGGCACTCTGCCGATGTCTTTGAGGTACATCTTGACGGGATCGTCCAGCCCGATATCCGAAAGGGCTTGCTCGAAAAGCTCCTTGTCCCTCTCGTCCTCGTCGTAGATGGCGATCCCCGTTTCGGGCAGCGTCTTATAGACCTGCTCGATCTGTTGGGGACTCAGATCGTATTTTTCCAAGATGTCGCATAGGGCATTGGTGGAAATACTCCCCTTCATCTTATAATCCGAACTGATGGATTCGATGAGTTCGTTGAGTTTTTGTTCGGTTACGTTCATTCTCTTCCTCCGCTTTGCTTCTTGATCGCGCTGAGCCTTTCTGTATATTCTTTGATGCGCATGAGTGCATCCCTCTTCTCCTGCGGGCTTTCCGCTTTGAGGAACAGCTCCTGCGCTGCCCCCATTTTCGCCTCGATCGTCCGCCGTTCGAGCACGGCGAGGCAGTCGCGGAAATATTTCTGCGCCTGCGCGCCGTCTAAATTGTCGCCATAGTCCAAATTCAAGATCTCCGAAAGCTCGCCTTCGGCGCTCATCAGATCGAACAGCCCGCTCGGACGGACGCGCCCGTTCCTCCTGCCCTCCGTCACATAAGCGGCGATCGTACGGTGCGCTTCATCGAAAAAATCATATGCGGAAAGGTCGCATTCTGTTGCGTAGGGCTTGGAGAGCAGGCATGCGGCGAGCACATAGCGCGCCGCTTTCATATAGCCGTCCGCCCCGTCGTCCTTCGCGGCAACGGGCGCGGCGGGAGGCGCCTTCGCGGGGGACGGCGCGCTTTCGAGGTCGCGCTGCAAGGCGGAGAGACTGATCCCCGTCGCTTGGGAGACCTTCTTCATGAGCACTTCGCGCTCCGCTTCGCTTTCCGCCTCGCGCAAAATGGGCATCGCCTCCCGCACGAAGTCCCGCGCTTCGTCCGCCTTTTGAAGATCGTACTTCCTCTGAACGGCGAGCAGTCTGAAATCGATCAACGGCATCGCCGCGTCTAAACAGCGGCGGTACCCTTCTTCGCCCTGCGTCTTGATGACGTCGTCGGGATCCAACCCGTCGGGCAAGGGCACGACGCGCACTTTGATGCCCTCTTCCTTCAAGATCTCCAAACCGCGCAAGTTCGCCTTCTGACCCGCAAAATCGCCGTCATAGCTGATGAACACGGTATCCGTATATCGCTTGGCGAGGCGGGCTTGCTCCTTCGTGAGCGAAGTTCCCATGCTCGCGACAACGTTTCTGAACCCCGCCTGCCACAGCGAAATGGCGTCCATATACCCCTCCACCATGATGAGGGAGGCAAGTCCGCCCGCACGCTTTTCCTTTTTGACGAGATTGATATTATAGAGGTTCTTGCTCTTGTTGAAGAGCAGCGTTTCGCGCGTGTTCTTATACTTCGCGCGGTCGGAAGGCTTCAAAAGCCTGCCCCCGAACGCGACGACTTCGTCCATATGGTTGATGATGGGAATGATCAGCCGCTCGCCTTCCGCGTCGATGAGCCGCCCCTCTTCCGTCTTGACGCACGCGCCGCTCTCCACGCATTCCTCCGCCGTGTAGCCGTGCGCAAGAAGGTGCGCGGGCAGGCCGTTATAATCGAGGGAAGCGCCCAAACCGAATTTCTTCGCCGTCGAAGGGAGAAGTCCGCGTTTGACGATGTACTGCGTGTGCGCCTCCGCTCTTCCCGAATAGAGATTGTTGAGGTAGAAACGGGCGGCGTCGCGCATGAGCGAGGAGAGCCTGTCCCGCTTTTTCTTCTTCTCCGCGGCTTCCTCGGCGGCGCGGTCGTCGTAGGCGGGGACTTCCAATCCCGCACGGGCGGCAAGGATCTGCACCGCATGCGCGAAATCCACGTTTTCATACGCCTTCACGAACCCGATCACATCCCCCGAAACGCCGCAGCCGAAGCAGTGATAGTAGCGGTCGGCGGCGTTGATGGAAAAGGACGGCGTCTTTTCATGGTGAAAGGGACAGCACGCCCAATAGCTGTATCCTCTCCGTTCGAGTTTGACGTAGGAGCCGATGACCTCGACGATGTCGTTCTTCTCTTTCAGGATGCGAATAAAATCGTTAAAATCGTCGTTCCGCATCACGCGACGCCCTCCCCGAAAGAAAGCGGCTCCCGTGCGCCGAGGAAAACGCGCCTTTCGGCTGCCGAAATAAAATCGAGCGGCGCAAACGCCGTCGCCTTCTCATATGTTATCTTCATCACATTTGTTATTTCGTTGAAAATAAAAAAAATTCCTCTATTTCAGAGAAATTTTTACATCAACAAACCGTTTCTTCCCCCGATTTGATGGTATTATGTCTGTCATAGTACTTTATAAACTTCGATTTTATTGAAATCCGCCGCCAACGGAGAGCACCTGCCCCGTGATATAGCGGTGCTCCGCCAAAAAGAGGATCGCCTGCGCCACCTCCTCCGCCGTGCCCAATCTTCCGAGCGGGATCTCCCCTTCAAGCTCCTTTTTCACCTCCTCGCTAAGGCAGGCGTTCATCTTCGTATCGATGACCCCGGGGCTGACGCAGTTTACCGTGATATTGGAAGGAGCAAGCTCCTTCGCGAGAGACTTCGTAAACGCGATGACGGCGCCTTTGGACGCCGCATAGACGCTCTCGCAGCTCGCGCCGACCTCTCCCCATACGGAGGAGACCGTGACGATCGCGCCCCCTCGCTCCAACATGCGGCCCGCGGCATGCTTGCAGCAAAAAAAGACTCCGCCCGCATTCACGTCCATGACGCGGCGGTATTCCCCTTCCTCCGTATCCTGCACCTGCTTGATAAGCGAGATCCCCGCGTTGCAAACGAGCACGTCGATATGCGGAAGCGACTTTATCAATTCGCAGACCTCCCGCTCGGAGGAGACGTCGCACTTGACAAAGCGGACTGCGGGAAGCGCGGCGCGCGCAGTTGAAGCGTCCTCCTCGCTATGGGCATACGTCGCCAAAACGACATATCCGCTTTCGGAGAGCTTCCTTGCGGCGGCAAGCCCGATCCCGCGGGTGCCGCCCGTCACAATGGCATATTTCATAGATGAACCTCTTTGAAAATGATCTCCGCGATCTCTTCGACGGAACGTCCGTCGGTGTCCACAACGAAGTCCGCCGCGCTCTCATAGACGGAGCCGCGCTCCTCGATGAGCGCTTGGAGCCGCGCCGTCATATCCCCCGCGAGAAGGGGGCGCGTGGCGTCTCCCCGCATGCGTTCGGCGAGCGTTTTGACCTTCGCGCGAAGATAGACGACCGTGCAGACGGAGAGCAGCGCCCGATTCTCGGGGCGCATCATAAGCCCGCCGCCCGTAGAGATCACAAGCCCGTCGCATGCGGCAAGCGTTCGCACCGTCTCCGTTTCCAGATCTCGAAAATACCCTTCCCCGTGCCGCGCGAAGATCTCCTTGATCGCCCCGCAGCGGGCTTCGATCAGAGCGTCGGTATCCGCAAAGCGCAGACCTTTGCGCGCGGCGATCTCCGCTCCCACGGCGGATTTTCCCGCGCCGGGCATGCCGCACAGAACGAGATTCATAGGAAAAAGCTCTCCAAAGCGAGAAGATAGCTGTTCTTCCCGAATCCGAGGATCTCCCCTCTGCACACTTCGGTAAGCACCGATCTCTTGCGGAATTCCTCCCGCGCATGGACGTTGCTCATGTGCACTTCCACGACGGGGACGGAGATCGCGGCGATCGCGTCGCGGATGGCGTAGGAATAGTGCGTGAACGCTCCCGCGTTGAGAACGATCCCGTCGTAATTCCCCTCCGCGCTTTGGATCGCGCCGCAGATATCCCCTTCGGAATTGCTTTGGAAGAACTCAGCCGAATGCCCGCGGCTCGCGGCGAAAGACGCAAGCTCTTCGTTGATCTTCTCCAACGTTTCCTCGCCGTATATGCCCCGCTCGCGCCGCCCCGTGAGATTGAGATTGACGCCGTTGATCACCAAAATTTTCATTGTTTCTCCTTTGTATATCGCTCATAGAGCGTTTTCGCTTCCCCTGCGTCCGCCTTTCTTCCGAGGAAGATGCAGTCGGCGTAATATGCCTGATAGAAGAGCATGGAGCCGCCCGAGACCGTCTTTTTGCCGCACAGCCGCGCGACGCGCAGAAATTCCGACTCCGCGGGAACATAAATGAGGTCTGCCGCCGCGCCCGCAAGCGAGAGAAGCTGCTCCCCGACGGGTGCGATGCTTCCGTCGGAAAAATTGACGAGAGGCGTTTTGCCGACGGTATCGTGCATACCCACCCCCGTACAGTTGACGATGAGGTCGAAGGGGGCGACGGGCACTTCCGTGAGCGGGCTGAACCCGCCCAGCTCGCGATAGCATGTTTGAAGGCGCTCCTCGTCGCGCTCGTAGGCGAACACTTCCGCGCCGTTTTCCGTAAGTTTTTTGATACAGCTCCTTCCCGCGCCGCCCGCACCGAGCACCAGCGCGCGCTTTCCCGCCGTCTCGATCCCCGCGTTTTGCAGCATGAGAAGGAATCCGAAGCCGTCTGTGTTGTATCCCGTGCGTTCCTTTGAGAGAACGGTGTTCACCGAGCCGAATACGCGCGCGTCCCCCCGCAGTTCTTTGAGATAGGGAACGATCTGCCCTTTGAAGGGGATCGTCACGTTGAATCCATCAAACTCCCCGAAGAGCTTCTCCGCGTGCGCGGAAAATTGGGACGGCGCGATAGAGACCTTCTCGTATGCGCATTTTTTCCCGAGTGTTCCGAGGATAAAGGCGTGGATCGCGGGACTTTCGGACGCGGAGACGTCCTTTCCCACCACGGCAAGTTTCATCATAATTTCTCCCTGATCGCGTTTAATTCGCGCTCGTATTCTTTCTGCGCCATTTTGAACAAGGCGTATTCCCCCTTTCTCACGGGCACAACGAGCGAAACTTCTCCCGCCTGCTCGTTCTTCTTATCGAAGGCGGCGAGCGACGCGGCTTTTGCGGCGTCGATCTCGGCAGGATCGACGACGAGGATAGAGCGGCAAAGCGCGATCAATGCGTCGAGATAGTCTCTGTCCCCGCCGCACCTGCGCGCGGCGATCTCCGCTTCGTATATGATCCCGAGAAGCACATACTCCCCGTGGGAGAGCTTCCCGTCGAAGAGTTCGAGCGCATGCCCCGTGGTATGGCCGAGATTGAGGCACTTGCGCAGTCCGCTCTCGCGGGCGTCCCGCCTTACGATCTTTGCCTTGAACGCGATATTCGACGGCACGATCTTCGCCAAAAATCCAAGATCGAACAGGGCGTCGCGCCCCGCGCAGAGCGTATCGAACAGGGCGCCGTCGAGCGCGGCGTGCTTCACGATCTCGCCAAGACCGCAGCGGATCTCCCGCGCGGGGAGCGTCGCGAAAAAGGCGGGATCCGCATAGACGACGTCGGGCTGTTTGAATGCCCCGATCAGATTTTTCACGCCGTAGAAGTCGATCGCCGTCTTTCCGCCCACCGAGGAATCGACCTGCGCGAGCAGCGTCGTCGGCACCTGAATGCAGGAGATCCCCCGCATGTAGAGCGCGGCGGCAAGCCCGCCGATATCTCCGACGACCCCGCCGCCGAGCGCGATGAGCACGGAGTTTCTTCTCAATCCCGCCCCCACCATCGCTTCGAGGAGCGAAAAGAGCGTCTCCTGCGTTTTATTGCTTTCTCCCGCGGGCATTGCAAAGACGGGCACGCCCCCGAGATACCTTGCGATCTTTTTTTTGTAGATCTCAAAGACGTTGGAATCGGTGAAGATCATTCCGCCGCCGCTGAGAAGTTTCTCTCTCATCGGAGCCAACCGCTCCCGAAAGACATGCTTCGCGCAGACGACCGTGCTCGTCTCCCTGTTGGCTGTTCGGATCGTCACGCGTTTCACGGCAGCCTCCCGTAGCGTTCGCACAGCTCCTTCATCGTGCCGCTTCCGAGCCGCTCGCACACGACGGCGGCAAGCTCTGCCGCCACGACGCTCTCCGCCACCGCCTCGCAAGCAAGGACGGCGCATACGTCGCTGCGCTCCGCCGCCGCCCGCGCAGGCTCTCCCGTCGCGGTATCGACGGTATTCAGACCGCGCATGAGAGTGGGAATGGGTTTCATGGCGGCGCGAAGGACGATCTCCTCCCCGTTAGACATTCCGCCCTCGATCCCTCCCGCACGGTTGGTCGCGCGCCTGAAAGCCTCTCCCTCGCGGAAGATCTCGTCGTGCACTTCACTTCCCCTGCGGCGCGCGCACTCGAAGCCGAGCCCGACTTCCGCGCCCTTGATCGCCTGTATGCTCATCAAAGCCCAAGAGAGGCGGGCGTCGAGCTTTTCGGCATAGGTCATACAGCCCCCGAATCCGCTTTTCAGCCCCTTGACGCGCACCTCTATCACGCCTCCGAGCGTATCGCCCTCCCGTTTGCACGCTTCGATCTCCTCTTTTGCGCGCTGCGCCAAAGCGGGATCGAGCATGGCAAGCTCGCTATCTCGTTCTGCGATCTGCGCAAAGGTATACTCTTTCTCGTCGCAGACCGTCCCGACGCTCTTCACATAGCCCGAGATCTCGATCCCGAGCGCGCCGAGCAGTTGGCGGCACACCTCGCCCGCCGCCACGCGAACGGCGGTCTCGCGGGCGGAGGCGCGTTCGAGCACGTTGCGCGCATCGTCCTGCCCGTATTTTAGCATTCCCGCAAGATCCGCATGCCCGGGGCGAACGGCGGTCAAACGGCGAACGGAGACGTCGCAGCCCTCGGGCGCCATGCACGATCTCCAATTTTCGTAATCGCGGTTGCGGACGGCGATCGTGAGAGGGCTGCCCAAAGTCACGCGGTCTCTCACGCCCGTGAGGATCTCCGCCCTGTCGTGTTCCAGCTTCTGCCGCGCACCCCTGCCGTAGCCGCTCTGCCTTCTGGCAAGCGCGGCGTCGATCGATGAGATATCCAGCTTCAAGCCCGCGGGGATCCCTTCGAGAATGGCGAAAAGCCCCTTCCCGTGCGATTCTCCGCTCGTGGTGATTTTCATGGCGTCTCCTTTCAGTTTGCGTAATCCGTATATACTTCGTATGTTCCGTTTGAGATCGTAACGACGATATCGCCAAGCTCGTCCGTTCGGTAGATGGTTCCGACAAGGCGGTCGAGCCGTTCGATCGCCGCCGCGGAGGGGTGCCCGTAGCGATTGTCGGCGCCGCAGGAGATGACGGCGACGTCCGCTCCCAAGAGGCTCAGCCATTCCTCCGAAGAGGAAGCGGAACTGCCGTGATGCGAGACGCGGAGGATATCCACGTCTTCCAGACGCACGCGGAGATCGCCGCTATCGAAAATGCCCTCGTAGAGCGCATATTCCGCCATGAGCGCCCGCTCCCTTGCGGAGGAAATATCCGCTCCGAGCAGGATCTCCACGCCCGAATAGGACAGATAAAAGACGGCAGAGCTATCGTTTTCGTCCGTCTCCCCGCTCACATGGGGAGAGATGCACACGGCATACGCGCCTGACGGATCGCCGATCGCGGCATAGCGCGCGGCGGTCTTCGTCTCGATCCCCTCCTCCGCCGCCCTTTCGAGCATCTCGATATATTCCGTCCCTCCGCTTCCGACGGCGGGAAGATAGAGCGTTTCTATCTCAAACAAGGGGAGAAGTTCGGCAATGCCGCCGCAGTGATCGGAATCCGCATGCGTCGCGACCACGGAGAGCGAGGCGGGAGAGATCCCCTTTATGTAACGAACCAATTTATTTTCATGTTCAAACGAGCCGTCGCCCGCGTCGATCAAGAGGCAGTCCCCTTCGGGAAATTCGACCAGCGTCGCGTCGCCCTGCCCGATATCGAGGAAGTGGACGCGCATCTCGCCTTCCGCCCTTGCGGGAAAATGAAAGGCGGGCAAGAGCGTCCGCATGGGGAAGAAGTACACGAACACTGCCGCCGCAAGCACGACGCCCGCCGAAACAAGGGTAACGATCAAAAAGCGCCTGCGTCTCCGTTTATCGGGGTCGCGGGGGCGCCTATCTCTTTCTGCGCGCACGGGAAACCTCCTCGATCGCGGCGAGGATCTCCTGCATGTGCGCCTTCGCCTCCCGATATCCTATCTCGTACATGGCGTCCATCGCGGCATGGGAGACGTCTGTCGCAGAGAATGTGCCGAGGTCGGGACGAAGCATGAAATTCGCATACTCGTAGCCGCGCGAGCGGCAGTCCTCCGTGTATTTTATCGGCGTCATCGCATTGATCGCCGAGCCGAGAATACGGCGAAAACCGCCCTTCTCCTCTTCCTGCCGCGCGAACGCCGCAAGATCGATGCCGAGAACAAACTCCGCGCCAAGCTCCTTGCAGGCGTCGGAGGGGACTGCGTCGGAAAACGCGCCGTCGTAATATTTTACGCCGCCGATCTCCACGCCCCTGAAAAAGGGCGGGATCGCCGCGGACGCCGTGAGCGCGCGGACAAGCCTGCCCGAGCGCAGAAAGACGCTCTGATTCGTCGCCGCGTCGGTCGCGGCGGCGATGAAGGGTTTGGGAAGATCGCCGATGTCGCCGTCGAGATACTGTTCGAGGAAGCGTTCGGCAAATTCCAGATCGGCGAAGGGACGGAGATTTTTGGAAAATTCTTTGGCGTTGAGGCTGCCCACGATCCCGATCATATCGTCGGAAGAATACCCCTTCGCATAGAGCGCGCCCACGATCGCGCCGATGCTCGCGCCCGTGACGACAGAGAATTCGATCCCCTCCTCTTCAAAGGCTTTCAGCGCGCCGAGGTGCGCCATTCCCTTCGCGCCCCCGCTGCCGAGGGCGATCCCGAGAACGGGCTTTTTCCCCTTGCGGGCGAACAGCGACCGTATCTTGGTAAACAAACTCATAGCCTGCTCCTGCGTTTTTCAGTGTGTGCCTTTTTCAGGATCTCTATTTCGGGAAAAGGCGCGGCGGCTTTTTTACGCTTCATAGACGATCGTGACGGGTCCGTCGTTGACCTGTTCGATCTTCATGTGCGCGCCGAACACGCCCTTCTTCACGGGGACGCCGCACTGCGCAAGATATGCCGCCGCGTACTCGTAGAGAAATTCGGCGCGTTCGGGACGCTCCGCCTCGGTAAAGCTCGGGCGGTTTCCCCGTGCTGCGTCGCCGTAGAGCGTAAACTGCGAGACGAGCAGAACTTCCCCGCCCACGTCCCGCACGGATCTGTTCATCTTGCCCGCTTCGTCCTCGAAGATGCGCAGAGAGGCGACTTTCTCCATGCACTTCTCCGCCTGTTTTTCCGCGTCGCCGACTTTAACGCCGAAATAAACGACAAGCCCGTATCCGATTTCGGAGACGGGCGCGTCGTCTACTGAAAGCGCCGCACGGACAACGCGCTGTGCGACGAATTTCATGGTTACACTCTCGACATGTACTCGCCCGTACGGGTGTCGATACGAATGGTGTCGCCCTCGTTGACGAACATGGGGACCTGGAAGGTGGCGCCCGTTTCGACCTTCGCCGCTTTGGTCACGTTGGTCGCGGTGTTGCCCTTGACGCCCGGCTCAGCCTCGATGACTTTCAGCTCGACGAAATTCTCGGGTTCGACGGAGAAGGCGTTGTCGTAGAGGAAACGAACGGTGACGGTATCGTTTTCGCGGATGTAACGGAGCGCGTCCTCGACCTGATCGTGGTTGAGGGGCGTGAGATTGAACTCGTCGTCCATGAAGTAATAGAACTCGCCGTCGTTGTAGGAATAGGTCATTTTCTTCGTCTCGACCTGCGCCGTTTCGAGCTTGGTCGTGGGGTTGAAGGTCTCGTCGGAGAGGACTTGCCCCGTGACGACGTTTTTGAGCGTCGTACGGACGAACGCCGCACCCTTGCCCGGTTTTACGTGCTGGAATTCCGTGACGGTATAGACGCCGCTCTTGTATTCAAACGTCGTGCCCTTACGAATATCGCCTGCCAAAATCTGTGCCATATCAAATCTCCTTCTTTGTTGCGATTATAAAATCAGACAGCTGCGGTCTGTTTTTGTCATGAATGAAACGACCCTTCCCTCGCGGATGGTCACGGTATCCTCGATACGGATCCCGAGCTTGCCGCAAAGGTACACGCCCGGCTCGTCGGAGAAGACCATGCCGTCTTCGAGCGCTTCGTCGCTGCGCGGCGAAAGATAGGGCGGCTCGTGGATCTGTAAGCCCACGCCGTGCCCGAGCGAATGCGTGAAGCAGTCTTTCAGCCCTTTGGAATGCAAGTAGTTCCTTGCGATCGCGTCCGCTTCCCTGCCCGTCATTCCCGCCGCGACGCGCTCTTTGACAAGCTCGTGCGCCATCAGCACCTTTGCGTGCAGCAGTTTGAATTCCTCATGCTTGCCGTCGTCGCCGAAAAGGAAGGTGCGCGTGATATCCGAGCAATACCCATTGAATTTGCAACCGAAATCGAGAAGAATGGGATCCCCGAAGCGCAGTTTGCGCGTTCCCGTTTCGTAGTGGGGAACGCTGCCGTTCTCGCCGAATGCGCAGATCGTATCGAAAGATACTCCGCTCGCGCCCAAACTTCTCATCTTGTATTCGAGGAGCGCCGCCGTCTCCGATTCCGTCATTCCCTCTTTGAGTTCGGGAAGAAGGGATAAGAACGCGTCCTCGGCGATCTCGCACGCGCGGGCGATATTGGCGAGTTCTTCTGGCGTCTTGATGAGCATTGCCCTTGCGATCGCGGGCATGCAATCCACCGTCTCGTGCCCCTCGCGCTCATAGAGACGGAGCGCGGCAACGCTGACGTGTTGATAGGGAACGCCGATCGTATGATAGGGCTTGATCAACATCAACGCCTCGCGGCACCCGCCCTGCACAACGCGCACCCTGCTGCCGCGGAGCTGCTTTGCGGCGGATTCGTAGTAGCGAAGATCGGCAACGAGCGTGCACTCGCGGGGCGTGACGACGACATAGCCGTCCGTCGAAGAAAACCCCGTAAGATATCTGCGAAGAAAACCGCTTTCGATAAAGAGCGCTTCCGCTCCCGTTTCGTCGAATATTTTGCGCAAATTCTCGGATAGCATGTCCATATTATACCAAATACGCGCGCGCAAGTCAACGGTTTTTCGGAAATTCGGGGTCTATAAATCCTTCTTTTCTTCGCACAAGGCGGCAAAAGGCAGCCAGACCCCTCAAAAAGCGGAACAGTGCAAATAGATCCGCTTCATCTCGGCGGCTTCCTCCGCCTGCTTTCCGTCCGATTCGGAGACGATATACGGCTCCAAATCAAGCTCCTTCAAAACCTTTGCGAGCGGCTCGAACTCGGGACCGTATACGCTGTCCTCGAACGTCAGGTGTTTCAGCTCTCCCTTCGGCCCGTATTGGATCTTGGAGAAATGAACGTGGAAATGCTTCATGCGCTCATAGCCGAGGCGGTCAATCATGTATGCAAGGCGGGCGCGGTAATCCGCCGCCGTCTTTAAGCTCCCCTGTTCGCGCGCGTTCACATGCCCGAAATCCACGCAGGGCGTGAAAACGCGGTCGATCGAACAAAACTCTGCGATCTCTTCGACGGTGCCGATCTGGGCGATCTTGCCCATCGTCTCGGGGCAGAACATGAGGTCGTCAAGCCCGTTCGCATAGATGAGGTCGCGCAAAACTTTCAGGCGATCCATCGTACGGCAGACGGCAATCTCACGCGCGTCCTTGCCTTGTGCCGCGGGATGAAAGACGACGCGCCTTCCCCCCATCGCCCGCACCATTCTTGCGCTGTCGAGCACGTATCCGTAAGATTTTTCCGCCATTTCGTCGTCGGGATTGGCAAAATTGATATAGTAGGGCGCATGGACGGAGATCTCCACGCCCTCCCTTTCAAAGGCGGCGCGAATGGAAGCCGCCTTTTTTTCCGTCATATGTACACCCCGTCCGAAGGAGTATTCAAAACAATCAAGTCCCCGTTCGCGCACGAAGCGCGCCGCGTCCTCGGTGTGCTCGAAGCCCTCGGCGTAGAAACTCTCGCAGTTCCCGCTCGGACCGAATTTTATCATACCGTGTACCTCTTTGCTCTTTCAATATCCCGCGCAAGCTGCGCTTTGAGTTCCTCCGCGGAGGAAAACGCGACGATCTCGCGGTAGAATTCCAGAAAAAATATGCGCACTTCCGCGCCGTACAGATCGCCCGAAAAACCCGCCAAGTGCGCCTCGATCTTCTTTTCCGCCACGCCGAACGTGGGGCGGGAACCGAGATTGACGATCGCGGGGAACCTCCCCTGCGGCGTTTCGGCGTATCCCCCGTAGACCGCTTCCCGCGGCAGAAGTTTTTCCCGCGGAAGGGAAAGATTGAGGGTGGGGAAACCGTATTTTCTTCCCACCTGCCGCCCGTGTTCTACGGCGCCCTGCACAAAATAGGGAAACGCCAACAGGCGGTTTGCGCTCATATCGCCGTCGGCGACCGCTTTCTTGATCGCCGAAAGGGAAACTTTTTTTCCGCCCTCTTCGAGAACGGGCAGAATTTCGACGCGGCACGAGGCGAACGCCCCGATGTGCGCGGGCGTGCCGCACGCGCCGAAGCCGAAGCGGAAATCTTCCCCGCAAAAGACGGCGCGGGCGCAAATTTCAGAAAACAATTCCCGCAAAAATTCCTCCGCAGTAAGACGCATGGTCTCGGCGCTTAAATCGATCTCAATGAGAAGATCGACGCCCGCCCTTCGGAAGATCTCCCTCCGCTCCTCGCGCACGAAGAGCGAGACGCCCTTCCCGCCGTACATCGTTGTGACGGCAACGGGCAAGCCCGTTTTACGCGCCGCCGAAAGAAGGCGCATGTGCCCGATATGAAGACCGTCGAACCCGCCGAGAACGAGGGCGCACGGGGCGGGAATCGGCTCGCCGAAGGAAAAGATCAGCATAGTTTTTTCCCCGCGCGGAGCACACCGCCCTCCACGATCCCCGTGCCGTAGAATTCGCCGCCGCGATAAATTTTATAGACGCCGTCGGACGAATCGCACGGGATACGAACGCCGTTGTAAAAACGGACATCATCGACCTCCATGACGGGAAACGGCAATACCATGTCCGTGGGTATGATGTATTCTTTCCAATTTTCAGGCGTAAGAAGCGAGAGCGGAACGGCGATTTCTTCGGTGAACGGGCCGCTCGCGGTGCGGCGGAGCGCGGAGGTATAACCGAGCGTTCCGAGCCTGAGCGCAAGATCGCGCGAGAGCGCGCGGATGTACGTTCCGCCGCTGCACTCGATCGCAAACTCGAACTCATCGGGCGAAACCGCGTCCAAGAGATCAAAGCGGTAGATCTCCACGTTTTTCGCGGGAAGCTCAAACTCCGCCCCGCTGCGGGCAAGCTCATAGCCGCGCTTGCCGCCGAGACAGCGCGCGGAATACTTCGGCGGGATCTGGGCGATGGTGCCGAGAAAGGCGGGGAGCGCCTCTTCTATCTCGCGAAGGGCGGGCACCCTTCCCCCGAATTCTACTTCCCCCTCGCTGTCGAGGGTGCTCGTCGTCGCGCCGAAGCGGAACCGCGCAAGATACGTCTTGCGTTTTTCCAAAAAATAGTCGAAGAGGCGCGTCGCGTTGCCCAGCCCTACGGGAAGGACGCCCGAGGCGCGCGGATCCAACGTGCCGAGATGCCCGCATGCCGTATGCGTGAGCCGCTTTACGCGGTTCACGACGTATGCGGACATGTCGCCGCACTGCTTGTCGATGTTCAGAAAACCCGTCATCATTCCTCTGTGTGCTGAAAGACCGCATAGCGGATCTTATCGTAAATTTCCTCGGGTTCGCCGAAGAACATGCAGCCGGAAGCGAGGCGGTGCCCGCCGCCTCCGAACGTATGCGCGACGGCGTTGACGTCTACCCTTCCCTTCGAGCGGAAGGAAGCCTTATACTGCCCTTTTTTCACTTCAAGAAGGGATACGCTCACCTGCACGCAGTCGATGGTGAGTGCAAAATCCACGATCCCCTCGGTGCAGTCGGGCGAAAGGCCGTATTTTTTCAGCATGGAGAGCGATACGAGCGCGATCGCAAGGGAATCGTCGGAAAAATAGCGAAGAGCCGAGGCGGTTTCGAGAAACATCTGCGCGCGCGCCTTGCTCTGCCGCTTCATCGTCTCGTATGAGATCTTTGAGATATCCGCCCCGCCGTCCGCCGCGGCAGCCGCCGCGCGGAACGTATCCCCGTCTACGTCGCTGTGGGAAAAACTTCCCGAATCCGTCACCATGCCGAGCATGAGAAAGTCTGCGATCTCGCCCTTTGCTTCGACGCCGAGGGCATTGATCAGCGCGAGAACATTCTCCGCATTGCTCGCCCGATCGCGCACGAAATTATACTTGGCATAGCGGCCGTTGGAGATGTGATGATCGATGTTGACGGTCGTCTTTTTCTTCGCCCCCGCGCGGTACAGCGGCTCCAACGCGCCGAGGCGCGCCTCTCCGCTCGTATCCACCGTAATGAAAACCTCGGCGTCGAACGTGGGCGAACGCTTGATCTCGCGCATTCCTTCGAGGAAGGAAAATTTCTCGGGGATCTCCCCCTCGTTGACGACCTCGGATCTTACGCCGATCAAAGAAAAAGCGCGATGAAGAGCCATGCCGCACCCGAGCGTGTCGCCATCGGGCCGCATGTGCGTAAAGATCACCGCGCTTTTGATTCGTCTGAGTACTTTTGCGATTTCTTCGATGGAATTCATTCTTCTTCCTTATGCAGTTTTGCGAATAGCTCGTCCATTTTCGAGCCGTATTCAAAACTCTCGTCGGGAAGGAAGGTGAGTTCGGGAACGGTGCGCAGCCGCATGACGCGCGCGAGTTCCCTTCTCACAAAGCCCGCGTTCGCGCGGATAAGCGCGAACGACGCCTTGCTCTTCTCCGACGAATCGGAATACACGCTGACATATACCTTCGCCGTTTTCAGATCGGGCGAAACGTTGACTTCCGTCACGCTGATCAGCCCCGATAGCGTCGGCTCCCTATCTTTGAGCGCGCCCGAGAGGATCGCCGCGATCTCCTTTCTCAGTTCGCTGTCCAATCGTTCCGTCCTCTTCGTCATGCCTTGATCTCCTCGATGAGGTAACATTCGATGAAGTCGCCGATACGAACCTCGTTGAAGCCCTCGATGGCACAGCCGCATTCAAGCCCCGCGGCGATCTCTTTGACCTCGTCTTTGTAGTGTTTGAGCGTCTTGGCGTTGCCCTCGACGATCATGATATTGTCGCGGTAAATGCGGAGCTTCCCGCCGCGGATCAGCCTTCCTTCCACGACCAGACAGCCCGCGACGACGCCCACGCCCGTGACGTTGAACGTCTGGCGGACTTCCGCCTTCCCGATGAGCGTCTCCTTGTACTTCGGCGAGAGCATGCCCTTCATCATCGCTTCCATCTCGTCGAGAAGTTCGTAGATGATGCGGTACATGCGGATCTCCACCTTGCTGCGTTCGGCGAGCGTCTTTGCCTTCGTATCGGGGCGAACGTTGAACCCGATGATGAGCGCGCTCGCGGAATCGGCGAGGGAGACGTCGCTCTCGGTGATCGCGCCCGCCGCCGCGCGGATGACGTGCACTTTGACTTCTTCGTTTTCCAATTTCTCGACGGAGGAGCGCACCGCTTCGACGGAGCCTTGCACATCTGCCTTGATGATAACGTTGAGATCCTTGACGAGGCCGTCGGGAGCGTCTTTGAACATATCTTCAAAGCTCTTCTTGCCCGGGATATCGTTGACGAGGGAGGCGCGCTGCTTGTTCTTGCGCTCTTCCTGTACCTTTTTCATCAGGGACTGATCGACGGCGAAGATCGCGTCGCCCGCGTTGGGAACGTCCTCCAACCCGAGCACCGAGACGGCCGTGGAGGGACCTGCCTCCTTTACCGTCTTGCCCTGATCGTCGATCATGGCGCGCACTCTTCCCATCGTCGTCCCCGAGATGAGATTGTCTCCCGTGCGGAGGGTGCCGTTCTGCACGAGGACGCTCGCGACGGGGCCTTTCCCCTTATCGAGCTTCGCCTCGATGACGACGCCCTTCGCCCTTCTCTCGGGATTGGCGCGAAGTTCCTGCATCTCCGCTTGAAGATAGATGCTTTCGAGCAGATCGTCTACCCCTTCGCCCGTCTTTGCGGAAACGGGCACGACGATGACGTCTCCGCCCCATTCCTCGGGCACGAGATCGTAGTTCATAAGCCCCTGCTTCACCTTATCGGGATTCACGTTGGGCTTATCCATTTTGTTCATAGCGACGATGATGGGAACGTCCGCCGCCTTCGCGTGGTCGATCGCCTCCACCGTCTGCGGCATGATCCCGTCGTCGGCGGCGACGACGAGCACGACGATATCCGTCACCTTTGCGCCTCTTGCGCGCATTGCGGTGAACGCCGCATGCCCCGGCGTATCGATGAACGTGATCTTTCTGTCGCCGGGAAGAGAGACGGTGTACGCGCCGATGCTCTGCGTGATACCGCCCGCTTCTCCCGCGGTGACATTGGATTTTCTGATATAGTCGAGCAGGGAAGTTTTGCCGTGATCGACATGCCCCATGACCGTGACGACGGGCGCGCGGACGACGAGGTTCTCCGCGTCGTCGACGCCGTGCTCTTCGATGAGCGCGTCCTCCGCGGTCTTTTCGGGCTTATATTCGAGATCGATCCCGAGTTCGAGCGCAATAAACGCCGCGTTGTCGTAATCCACCGACTCGTTGACCGTTTTCATCACGCCCTCTCTGAACAGGCGCTTGGTGATCTCAACGGCGGAGATGCCGAGCTTTTCGGAGAGCACCTTGATGGGGATATCCTTGCTCGTGACGACGGCGTGGTCGATCTTGATGGTCTGCGTTTCCTTTTTGACCTTCTTGCCGAAGCGCGCCTTTCTGTATCCGCTCTCTTTATCGAAATCGCCGATGTTCGCGCCCTGCTGACGTTGAAGGGCGCGCTTATTGGCAGGCCCGCGCGATTTTTCGACATAGGTCTTTTCAAATTTCTTCGCCGGCTCTCTGCGCTGTACGGGAGCGGGAGCGGGCGCGACGGGACGGACGAGAGAGGGACGGGGGCCGCCAAGCGGTCTGCCCTGCCCTGCGGGACGGGGCGGGAACGGCCTCTGCCCTGCGGGTGTGCGCGCGGGAGCGGGCGTGAACGTGCGCCGCTCTGTCCTCTGCTCGGGGCGGAAGGTCTTTTGCGCGCCCGCCGCGGGACGCTGCGCCGTTTTCGGCGCGCGCTCGACGGGGGCAGGCGGCGCTTCCTGCGGTTTGGGTGTAGGCGCCGCGGCCTTCTGCGCGGGTGCGGGTTCGGACTTCGCCGCGGCCTGTTTTCTCGCTTCTTCCTCGCGCGCCGCTTCCTCCGCTTTCGCCGCCGCCTCCGCAGCGGCAATGCGCCTCTCCTCCGCGAGCCGTTCTTCCTCCGCGCGCGCGGCCGCTTCTTCGGCGGCGCGCCGTTCCGCTGCCGCCGCCTCAAACTCGGAAAGTTTTTTGAGAAGCTCGGAGAGCTTCTTCTCGTTGACGGCGATGGCCTCCTTCAAGGAGACGGCTGCTCCATCCTTTTGGAGCGCGCTCAATTTTTCGATGTTTTCGTATGCCATTCCTTCCCTCCGTTTGGGAATTGCTTTAATTGAATTCGCGGACGATCGCGCGGGCGAGTTCCTCTTCGCGCAGGGCGGCGAGTTTACAATACGCTTTCCCCGTCCTGCCTTCAAGATCCTCGATGTAGTAGAGCGGACATTGGAATTTTTCTTTCAGACGCCCGATCTCCCGCTTCGTATTTTCGGAAGCGCCGAGATCGGCGAGCAAAAGATATACTTTTCCGCGTTCCGCTTTGATCGCATTGACGCCGAGCGTGATCTTCCGCGCCCGCAATGCGAATCCGAGGTAGGTGTTAATTTTGTCCGCCAAGAAACTCCTCCTCGATCCGCGCGTAGATCTCGCTCTCAACGGGCATGGAGAACGCCCGCGCGAGAAGTTTTTTCTGCCCGAGTTTGCGGATACACGCCGCGTCGTTGCAGACGTAGGCGCCGCGCCCTGCCAGCTTGCCCGAAAGATCCAAGCGTATCTCGCCCTCGGGGGTCTTTACGACGCGCACAAGCTCGCGCTTCGGCTTTTCAAGACGGCATGCAATGCACGTGCGAACAGGGACGGCTTTCATTCAGTTCTCCGTACCGCCCTCGATCGCGCCGTCGAGATCGAGCTTTGCGGCCGCCGATTCGCTCTTGACGTCGATCTTCCAACCGGTCAGGCGGGCGGCAAGACGGGCGTTCTGCCCATCTCTTCCGATCGCGAGAGAAAGTTTCTCGTCGGGCACGACGGCGACCGCCGATTTCTCCCCGACCTGCGTGACGGAGATGACCGTTGCGGGCGAAAGCGCCTTCGCGATGAATTCGAGGGGGTTCTCGCTCCACAGAATGATATCGATCTTCTCGCCGAGTTCGGCGACGACGGCGTTGACGCGCGCGCCCTTGTTCCCGACGCAGGCGCCGACGGCGTCGATGCGCGGATCGGTGGAAGCGATCGCCATCTTGGTGCGATGTCCCGGCTCGCGGGATACGGATTTGACGAGCACCGTCCCCGCCTTGATCTCGGGGACTTCCTCCTCGAAGAGCCGTTTTACAAGCCCCGAAGCGGAACGGGAGACGAGCACCTGCGCGTTTCTCCCGCCGCTCTTGACGCGTTTGACATAGACTTTGATGCGCTCGCCCGCTTCGTAGCGCTCGCCCGGGACCTGATCCTGCGGAAGCATAAGCCCCTCGATCTGCCCCTTGCCGAGTTCGATGTAGACGTTGCGCATATCCACCTTGCGGATAAGCCCGCTCATCAGCTCTCCCTCTTTATCGGAGAACTCCGAAAGCGTATTGTCGCGCTCCGTCTCGTGGATCTTTTGAAGAATGACTTGCTTTGCGGTCTGCGCAGCGATACGCGAAAAATCCTTCGGCTCGAATTCCTCGGTGAGCACGTCGCCCACTTTCGCGCTCTTTTTGATTTCGAGCGCGTCTTCGAGCATGATCTCTCCGTCGCCAAGCTCTTCGTCCGTATTCTCAACGACGGTGCGCTTCAAAAAGAACCGAATGGTGCTTTTCTCGGGATTTAAGCGGACTTCGACGTTCGCCGTCTCCCCGAATACCTGCTTCTTGTAGGCGGAAGCGAGCGCACTCGAAAGCGCTTCGATGAATACTTCTTCGCTGATCCCGCGCTCCCGTTCCAGATCGGCAAGCGCCGCAAAGAAATCCTTTTTGATCATAAAATTTCTCCCGTATATTTATTCGACGGCGGAGACCGCCGTATTCAGACTTCGATCAAGAGACAGACCTTCGACGTCTTTTCCAAAGGGATCTCTTCTTCCCTCTCTCCCGCGCGCAGGCGGATGATCCCGTTCTCGAACCCGAGAAGCTCGCCCTCGCGGTATTTGCTCCCGTTGTAGGGCGCGTAGAAGTGCACTTCGATCTTTTCGCCGATGTGCCTGAAAAAGTCGGCGGGCTTTTTGAACGGCCTATCCAGCCCCGGGGAGGAGCAGTTGAGCGTATAGGGCGCGCCGAACGTCGGATCGAGATCGTCGAGCGGGGCGTCGATCGCGCGGTGAAATTTTTCGCAGGAGACAAGATCCAGCCCGCCCTCTTTGTCGATATACACCGTGAGAGAACGCGTGCGCCCGTCCCATGCGGCGTCCACGATCTCCACCCCCGTCTCCGAGGCGTACGGTTCGAGGAATGCGATGATCTCGTCGATCGGTTTGACTTTCATGCCCCACCCATAAAGAAATGAGAGCGGCGACCCGCTCTCAATCACATTTTCATTGATCAAGCATAAAAAGTATAGCATATCCGTTCGGCAAATGCAAGCGTTTCCGAGAGAATTTCTTCAAAAATTTCCGCACGCACGCGATTTTATCGCGGCAGCCCGTTTTTCATGCGCACAAGCTCGATGAAGATCTTCGCGGTGACGAACGCGTCGTCGAACGCGCGGTGATGATTGAAGGAAAATCCGAAGTGCTCCGCAACGGTGTTGAGCTTGTAATTGGAGAGCCGCAGCATCTCCTGCGCGAAGGTGACGGTATCGTATTGGCGCTGTTCAAAAAGATACCCTTCCCGCTCGCCGTAATACTTGATGAACTTGGAATCGAATTGGACGTTATGGCCGACGAGACAGCTTCCCGCCGCAAAGCGATAAAAATCCGCGACGACCTTTTGGATATCGGGCGCGCCGACGAGCATATCGTCCGTGATCCCCGTGAGCGCCACGATCTCCGCCGAAAGCCGCACGGGGCAGGCGACAAACGAGGAAAACTTCTCGACGATGGCGCCGCCCTCGATCTTCACCGCGCCGATCTCGATGATACGGTCCATCGTGCCCGACGCGGGCGAATTGTTCAAGCCCGTCGTTTCGAGATCGAATACCACAAAGGTCTGTTCGGTGAACTCCTTCGGCAGCGGCGAAGCGCCGAAGAGATCCCCCTGCACGAAATCAGCTGTCGGAACGGGAAAGACTGCGGTGTAGCGGGGCGGAACGGGACGGGATGGGCGCTGTTCGGGCACGAAGCCCTCGGGCGCGGACCCTCGGTCGATCGCTTTCGCGCGGAAGGAGAGCGCGCCGTTGAACAGCTCGTTATCGCCCGTGATACAAACGCTGTCCCCCGCCGCGAGCGCGCGGATCTTCTCCACCGTCGTCTTCTTTGCGAAGTAGGAGACGCGAAGACTCCCCGTTCCGTCAGATACCGTGATGGAAAAATAGGGCTTGCCGTTCTTCGAAAGGCGTTCCCCGATATACGATATGACGCCGCAGACGGTCACGTTCTCCGCCTTTTTTTCCAAATCGGAAATATAGAGCGCGCATTTCGGCTCCGCGCCGTCGATGGGCGCGTAATCCGCGATATCGAACATCCGCGGGGCAAGAATGGGTTCGACGGCGATCTCCTCGTGCGAGATCTCCCCGAGCGCTTTGCGTGCCGCCTTCAATTCCCCCGACCACGTGCCGCAGAAACTTTTCGAAAGCTCGGCGGAAAGGGCGTCCGTCACGCCGTCCTCCTGCGCCTTCGTCCGTTCGAGGTCGCTGACCCCGATAAAGATGCGCCCTCCCGCGCCGTCGAGCGCGACGGTGATATCCTCGGGCGAGACGAACGCCGCGAATGCGGGAAAGCGCACGGAAAGGATCTCCGCCACGGCGCGGCGCACCCCCTCTTCGCTCGGTACCGATTTCACGACGCGCGCCGTCGCCTTCATGCCGCAGGCGAATCGGGAAGAGACCTCGCTCGCATAGGCGACGTCCTCCTGCGTGTAGTTCTTATCCGTAACGAGGGAGAAGACCGCTTCGTTCCCCTCGACGGTGATTTTTTTGAGAATGGCGCGGGAAAGCCCCTCCGCCTTCCTGATTTCTTCGAGATATTGTTTGCTCTTCATCCGTTACTTTTCTGCCTGTTCGAGTAGTTTATCGAGACGGGAGAGAAAGACGCACGCCGCCTCTTCGCTCTTTACGCGCGTGCGCTCCTCTCCCTCGAAGATCATGCAATAGTCCTTTCCGCCCGCGATGCCGAGATCGCAGTCCTGCGCCTCGCCCGGGCCGTTGACGACGCAGCCCATCACGGCGACCTTCAAACGCTTCTTCACACTGCGAACGCGTTCGTTGACGCGCTCCGCGAGGGCGATGCAGTCGTATTCGCACCTGCCGCAAGTCGGACAGGAAACGACTTCCACATAGTCCCGCTCCAACCCGCATGCGCGCAAAATTTCGTGCGCGGCGTAAACTTCTTCTACGGGATCCGCCGAAAGGGAGACGCGGATCGTATCGCCAATCCCTTTCAAGAGAAGCGCCCCGATCCCCACGCTGCTTTTGACGACACCGCTTCTCCCCGCTCCCGCTTCCGTAACGCCGATATGCAGCGGATATGAGCACCTGCTCGCGAGCATGGTATAGGCGTCCACCGTCGTGGGAACATCGGAAGCCTTCGCCGCGAGCACGAGATCTTCTACTCCGAGGCGCTCGAAAGCCGCGGCATAGGCGAGCGTGCTCTCGACGAGCGCACGGGCGGATCTGCCGTACTTTTGGAAGCAGGAACGCTCGATACTGCCCGAATTGGCGCCCACGCGAACGGAGATCCGATGCGCTTTCACGCAGTCTGCGACGCGCGCGATATCTTCCATCGACATATTCCCGGGATTGACGCGCAGTTTATCGGCGCCCGCTTCCGCCGCTACCACGGCAAGACGGGCGGAAAAATGGATATCGGCGACGACGGGGATATGGATCTGCTCCTTGATCGCGAAAATGGCGCGGGCGTCAATTTCGTCGAGGACGGCAACGCGGACGATCTCGCACCCCGCCCGCTCCAAACGCAGAATTTGAGCGACGCTTTTTTCGACGTCGCTCGTTTTCTCCGTGGTCATGCTTTGCACGGCGATATGCCCTCCCCCGAGGGTCACACCGCCGACGCGAACTGTTTTCTTCATATCTTCTTTTCGCTCTTCTTTTCCATCATGCTTTGAAGTTCCGCCATGAAGGAAGAAATATCTTTGAAGGAACGGTAGACGGAGGCGTAGCGGACATAGGCGACTTCGTCGAGTTCCTTCAATCCGTCCATCACCATTTCGCCGATTTGTTTGGAAGAGATCTCCTGATCCATCGAGTTATAGATCCGCTTCGTGATATCCTCCGCGAGTTGGTCGATCTTTTCGAGCGGAACGGGACGCTTTTCGCACGCCTTGATGATCCCGCGCTTGATCTTCCCCATGTCGAACGCCTGACGGTTCCCGTCTGACTTCACGACGAGGATGGGCGCGACTTCGATGGTCTCGTAGGTCGTGAACCTTCTGCCGCAGCCGACGCATTCCCTGCGGCGACGTATCGTTCTGTCGTCGTCGGCGGAGCGGGAATCGATCACCTTGCTCTCCGAACAATTACAATAAAGACAACGCATAATTCCTCTTTTGACCGTTTTTTTTATTATACCACGTGTAAAAAAATTTGTAAAGTACTATTTTTTGTCCGTTTAACCATATTATTTTATTTAAGTCGGACGAATATCTTGCCCGCGCCCCTTGAAATCCGCGCAAAAATATGATAAAATGAGGAAAGCGGAGCGTCATGAAAAAAAGCAAAGCCAAAATCGTTTTCAAATATCTTCTCCTCGCCCTTTCCGTGCTGGAAATGCTGCTTCTCTGCGTGGAATCCGTTCTGCCCGGCAATGTATCCTCCCAGCACAGCGGCGCAGTAGGCGATATCATAGACGACGTATTCACCGATTTGAGCGGCGACGAGAGCCGCGACGTCCCGCCCGACTCTTTTCGCATCCTCATAGATGAAGAAGAGTGCCTCTCGCTCGCCCTTCCGATCGGAAGCAAGGCGCAGCTGCAAACCGAGATCATGCCCCAAAATACTTCCGTCAATCACCGCAAGGTGGAATGGCGTTCGAGCAACGAAGAAGTCGCGACCGTGCGCGCAGGGAAGATCACCGCATGCGGATTGGGCGACGCCGTCATCACCGCCTCTCTCGCGGAGGATGAGATCACTCGCGAAGTCCAACTTTCCGTTTCCGAAATCGTGGCGGAGAGCCTTTCGCTCACCTTTGCCGACGGGTCGAAGAGCGCCGCGGTGCAAGCGGGCGATTCCCTTCTTCTCTCGGCGGCGCTGACGCCCGAGGACGCGACCGCGCCCATTACGTTCTCCTCCGAAAACGACGAGATCGCCGCCGTAGACCAAAACGGCGTCGTGCACGCTTTGGCGGCGGGAAGAACGGCGATCTTTGCCAAATACGTCCCCTTTGCGGGCGGAGAGACAGAGCTGACCGATCGGGTAGAATTGGAAGTTGCGGAAGGCGTTGCGCCCCTCCCGCCCGAGGACATTGCGATCGAACTTCCCGATGGAATGCAGCACGGCATCGTGTACGTCGGAGACGAAGGGACGATTTCCGCGGCACCCATGCCCGCAAGCGACTCTTCCGATTTGTTGATTTTTACGAGTTCCGACGAGGAAGTTCTTTCCATCGACGCGCTCTCGGGCGCATTTACCGCAAATAAAAAAGGGCGCGCTGTCGTCACCGTCTACTCCGCCGCGTTCCCCGAGATCGCAAGCTCCGTGACGATAGAAGTGCGCAATGAGACGTTGGGCGCTTCCATCGCTTCGGGGCGCACCGATCTTCCCCTTTCCGCGACCGAGACAGTAAACGAATACAGCCTTAGCCTTCCCGCGGGAACGTGGCTCCCCCTCATGATTTCGGCTACGCCCGAGGAGTACTTCGTCCGCTTTGCGACCTCGGACGCCGAGACCGCCGAGATCTCGGAGAGCGCGATCATCCTTCCCTATCGGGCAAATGACGACGGCGCCGTTCTCACCGCCGAAGTCTCCGATAACGAGGCGTTTTCTTCCGAGCAGGGACTTGTTGAAACGTTCACTCTGCGCCTTGTCGTCTCCAAACAGTCGTTCAGCTCGGGCGTGAGCGGTTGGGGGACGTTGATACGAAAACTCTTCGGGCACTTCGGAGCCTTCCTGCTGCTCGGCGTTTTGCTCGGTACAACGGCGATCCTCTTCGACAAGGGTTCATGGAAACGCCGCGTCGTCGTGCTTTTGCTTCTTGTACTTGTCGGATTTGCCTTCGCGGGGCTTACGGAGATCTTACAGCTCGACGTCTTTACGAGCGGGCGCGGCTCCTCGTTCCGCGATGTACTCATCGATTTCAGCGGGTATCTCCCCGCCATGCTTGCGGTGTACGGCGGGTTCCTGCTCATCTCGCTCATCGTGCAGACCGTCCGAAAACGAAAACAGACTCAATAGAAAAAGGCGGGGATATCTCCCCCGCCTTTTTCGTAACATAAGCTCTTGTGCGAGCTATGCCTTCTTCGCAAATTGTTTCATGATCTCAAACAGTTCGGGAGAAATGACATGCTCGATACGGCACGCATTTTCTTCCGCGAGCCGTTCATCCGCCCCGATGCGCATGAGAAGTTCCGTCAGCACGCGGTGGCGTTCATAGATATCCGTCGCCTTCTTCATGCCCGATTCGGTGAGACGGATCTCGTCGGATGAATTGAGTTCGATGTATCCCTTTTTATGCAAAAGCCCCACCGCGCGCGAAACGCTCGACTTGGCATAGCCCAGTTCGCCCGCAATGTCGATGGCGTGAACGGCAGGCTGCCTGCCCTTCAAAAGAAGGATGGTTTCAAGATACATTTCTTCGGATTCGTGCGTCCTCATGATCTTCCCCTTTCTGCGAAACGACGATCGGTTATTTTTTGAATAACTTTGCGAAAAATCCTTTTTTCTCATATTCGGCGACGGCCACATCCGTCACGCGATAGCCCAGCTCTTCGATCGCCTCTTTCACTGTTTGAGAACGATCGGTTTCGGCAAGAAACGAGGTCGTACCCTGTGCGGCGGACGACTTGACTTCCTTCGCCTCGGGCGCGGCTTTGCGCACGGCGTCGTTTACATGCGCTTCGCACATGCCGCAGTGCATTCCTTCTACTTTCAATTCGATTTTAAGCATATTTGACCTCCAATCAAAAATATTGTATCATGAAACCCGAAATTTGTCAAGAACTAATTCAATTCCCGCGATAAACAACGCCCGCCGAGGAAGAATTGCGCTCCATTGCGCTCCTTCGGCGGGTCTTTGCTATTCTTATTCTTTATTTGTTTTTGCCAGCCAATTTGCCGCAACGGACAACTCTGTATCTTCAAATATATTTTTTGGCGTCCACGGAACATAAATATCGGGTTGAAGTCCTTTGCCTCTCGTGCCCTTTCCGCTATCTATCGCTCTGCTGCGCGAAGTAGGGTAATGTAAAACATATTCTCCGAAATCAAACGCCGTAAGGTTGGCATAATCGTTTATCCCCATTGTGGGACGACCGATGACCGTCACTTTTTGCAAACGAGAAGCGATCTCCACGAAACTTTCCGCCGAAGATGCGCAATAACAATCGGTAAGGACAACGACCTTTTCGGGATAGCGCGTGCCGCTTGTCGGGAAGAAAAATTCATCGCGCTTTGCAGGTAAAAAACCTCTTCCTTTGTTTTTTGTCTGTTCCTCGATTCGCTCGACAATATACCTCCGAACTTCGTCGGAAGTGCTGCTTTCGAGATACTCTTTATAGAGCTTTATTCGTCCGTCTGCATTCCGTTCGGTATATAATATATCATCTTCCCCCGTAAAGATCGGCTTGCCGCACATTATATCGTCCTCGGCAAGCAAAAATTGCAGAAGCGGCAAAAATACGGTATCGCTCCCGCCGCAGTTGTTCCTTAGATCAATGATAAGATTTTTGGTGGAAGTGATATCTTTTGAGGCATGATCCGCGATTGACGAAATATCTCCTTCGTCAAAGAAATTGGTGAGTTTTATGTAGTAACAATCGTTATTGAAAAACTTGCATACGCAAGAGGGTTCTCCGATCCCTCTGTTAATATCTGTCCGAACGGAGTAGTCGAATGTTTTTTCGGAACGAACGGTAATTACGTCGGCATTTGCTATGACGGTTTCCCAACGTTCGCCTTGACGGTCGGGCAAATCGCAATCAAAAAATACGGCAAATTTTTCAGCAGCTTTTTCGATTGACAATCCGTCGATGGCGACGATCTCATCTCCTTTTGAAAACGGTAATTCTTTTTCCGCTTGGGTGATGAATAAACCGTTTTCATATCTTCTGACGTGAAAGCCGATATAAGTGCGAAGTTGCTTTTTATAAAAATAGAGATGTCCCCATACTTTGAAAGTTGCCAAATATTTATCTACCGAAAACAAGAAGTCGCGTTCGGGCATAAGAAAATATAAGCCGTCTGCTACCGAAAGATCATGATTTTGCGTTTTTGTAGTGTTACACATGATTTTCTCTGTACAATTATAACCCCATTATGTATTCCAACATACTCAGTTCCCGCTCGACTTGCTTGTAATACTCACTTTGCAGATATTGCGGTGCGAATTTTCCTCTGCCGCTTCTCACTTCCTCCGCCGTCTTGGGAATTGGAAGCGGTTGCAGGTCGGCAAAATCGTTCAGGGGCGCGAGGACGGAATATGTTTCTTCGGTCAGGTAATTTTTTGCAATTTGTCGGAACTTTGCAAAGCCGCACGGCTTCGACGGCTTCATATAGAAATAGTAGTGAACCGCTTCATCGACATACCAGCACAGGTCGCGGAGAATACGCATCTCTTTTTTCAAATCGGCTTTTGGCTTGTTCTTCAAGCCCAATGCGATTTTTTGCATTTGCCCGTATAGCGGCATATTCTTGATGGTGTCGTTTACGGCGGATATCACCGCGTCTTTGAGGCTGTCGTCCACTTCTGCCATGTGATACAGCGAAAAGACTTCGTGCGAGACACAGGAAAAAAGACATTTTTCTCCTTGAAACAGAGCTAAATTTTCGAGCAA
>CANRDX010000006.1 GCA_947629485.1 uncultured Clostridia bacterium | reverse complement strand
TGAGAACTCCGCGTTTTTCCCCAAATTTTTCCCCAATTTCAAAAAATCGGGGCAGTCGGAATATAAAAATATGCACGGTTTTGGCGTTTTATACGCTAAAATCGTGCATAAATGGCTGGGGTAGCTGGATTCGAACCAACGAATGACGGAGTCAGAGTCCGTTGCCTTACCGCTTGGCGACACCCCAATTCTTTTTACAGTTTATCAAACCTGAAAGAATTTATCAAGCGTTTTTGCCGCATTTTCCGAAATTCGCCGATAAATTCTTTTTTTACGGTTTGCGGAACAGGATGCGGGGCGTGTGCTCGATGGGGTAGAAGACGGGCTGTTGCGCTTCCGCGTTCTCGCGGCGCATGTCTACGGCGGAGACGGCGGAATTTTCGTACGTCGTGTAATAATAGATCCCGTCGTCGGTGTTACAGCAGGAGGAATAGACGGTCTGTTCAAAGAGATCCTCTTTGAGACGGACGGCACCGCGCGTCATGGCGACGGAGGAGAGGACGTGGAAGAAGCCGTTTATACGTTCTTCCTCGCTGTCGCCGCAGACGAGATTGGAGAGGGTGAAGGCGGCGCGCGCGAAACGGGAGGCGGAAGAAAGATCGCCCGGAAGCCCGAGGGCGCCCATGCCGCGGCTGTAAGGGGAGAGGGGAGAATTTTTTGAAAATTTCGGCTGCGGCTCGTAGGGCGTGAGGTTCAGATAGTCGTTCAGCCGTTGGAGCTGCATGGGGAAGGGGGGATTGTTGGTGAGAACGTTGACGGGGTTTTCGTAAACTTTCAGCCCCTCCGCGGTCGGTTCGGCGACGAGGCTGCCCGTTTTATCCGAGATCATCCAATGGAGGGGGGTGACGGGGAGACCGTCGCCGAAGGGAAGGCGGATGAGATTCACCGTTTCGAGTAGCGCTCGCGCCTCTGCAAGATCCTTGCAGGAGAGCAGAAGATAGGGGATCAATTCAAAGGGGGCAAGGTTGCGCATGCCCTTTTTTTCTTCGAGATAGACGGCGCTTTTGGGGAAGTTCAGCCCCGCGACGGCAAGCCCGCATTCGTTGACGGCGTCGTAGTAGAGGGGGACGCCGTCCCGCACGAATCCCATGCCGATCATGGCGAAGCGGGAAGAGGGCGTTTTTTCCGCGCGGAATTTCCACGCATAGCCCCGCGGCGTGTAGACGACGCCTTCGCCGAAGGAGCCTTCGAGATCGAGATTTCTGCCGAAGTAGTGTTTCTTATCCGTAAATGAGATCGCCGTGCACATAACTCCTCCTTTTTCCCCCCCCCAAAAAAAAGGGGTAACTCCTTTGTGCAACGCTTTGCGCGTGCGGCGCACGCACCGCGGGCGCTGCCTGCGCCTCACTCTCAAAGCGTGCTCGCTTGCCGCGCTTCGACGCTCTTTTCATAAGGAAGTATATCACGTTTCAAGGCGGAAATACAAATTGCATGACAAGTTTTTTTCCTGAAAGGTGAAAAAATTTTTTTGCGCTAAAAAAATGGCAGGTGCGGCGCCCCCTTCCGCCGAAAAATTTTAGGGAGAGCGGGGCGAAGGGTTGACTTCGGCGCGGGGATATGGTATATTTTGTGTATTGATCGTCCGAGGGGACCGCTTATGGAACATGGCGCGCCCGATCGCCGGCCTCGCATCAATCTGCGTCCGCTCGTTTTCTGCGCTTTCGGGCTGATATTCGGGATATTTTTATATATGCGCATTCGGTTTGGGGGTCTGAGACCCTCGGACTTTCTGTTTTGCGCCCTTTTTCTCGGCTTTTCGCTCGTTCCCTTTTCCCTGCGGCGCACGGGCGCGATCGTGCTCGCCGTCGTATTGTTCGGGGGAATCGGGGCGGCGGCGACGCACCTCTACACCGAAAATTTTCAAAGGGGAGCGGAAGAAGGAAACTATACGGTCACGGGCACGGTATGCTCGTTTACCGTGAAGAACGGCTATACCGAGGCGCTTTTGGAGGATCTTTCCTTCGACGGCGTGCCCGCGGGCGGGAAACTTTCGGTGAACCTCTCTTCGGAGGAGGTCCGCGCGGGCGATATCGTGACGTTTGAGGCGTTTGTGACGAGAAACGGGCTGCCCATGTCTGCGGATAGCTATGCGGAATATCTCTTTTACAGCGATATACGGTACACTTCCTCCAATGCGGAATACGAGCGGGCGGGGGAGCGCGGCGTTCTTCTTCGCTTGCAGAGCGCGCTCTACGACCGCCTCTCGGAGGGCATGGGGAAGGCGGAGGCAGAGGTCGCCTATGCCCTGCTCACGGGAAATTCCCGCGGCATGGACGAGGGGCTGTTGGACGAGGTGAGAAGGGGCGGGATCGCGCATATCTTCGCCGTCTCGGGCCTTCATATCGGCATCCTGTTCGGGGCGGCGATGCTTATTTTCCGAAAGCCGTGCAAGCGGTACGCCTTCGTGCCCGCCTCCCTTCTCGCCCTGCTCTATGCCGCCTTCTGCGCGTTTTCCGTCTCCTCGGTGCGCGCCGTCGTCATGTGCGCTGCGGTAGGGGCGCAGCGCGCTTTCGGGAGGAAGAGCGACTTTTTGCAATCCATCTCTCTTGCGGCGATCGTCGTCCTTCTTCTCGATCCCGCCGACTTTTTATCCGCGGGGTTCCGTCTCTCCTTCGGCGCGTGCCTCGGGCTTGCGCTCTTTTCCGGCCCGCTCTCGCGCGCGATCGGGCATATTCCCCACCTGCCCCGCGCGGTGCGAAGCTACCTTTCCGCCAACCTTTCGGTGCAGCTCTTCACGCTGCCCCTTCTTCTCGACGCGTTCGGCTATGTTTCGCTGTGGGGATTTTTGCTCAACCTCGCGCTCATTCCGCTTCTTCCCGTGTTCTTCCTCACCGTTCTGATCTTCTCCCTGCTCGCGCTCGCGATCGCGCCCGCCGCTACCTTCTTCCTTGCGGCGCCCGAGGGCCTTGTCTCCCTCTTCCTCGCCGTAATTGCCTTCGGGGATCTTTCCTTCGTTCTGACGGGATTTTCCCTCGGCGCGGGCGGCGTCGTATGGCTCTCGGCGTGCCTTATCCTTTCCGAACGCTTCCGTCTCGCCGTCATTCCGCGGCTCTCCGCCGCAGCCGTTCTCGCGGCGGTGTTTGCGCTCTGTATCGCGGCGGAAAATCTCGTCGTTTCGGGCGGGAGGATCTACGTCTATGCCCGCGACGACCAAGCCGCGGCGCTCATCCGCACGGCGGAGGCGAACGTTTTGATCGTTGACGGGGAGATCGGCGTACAAGAATGCGAAGAATTCCTTGCGCGGCGGTACGGGGGAGAACTGGACGCGGTGATCGTGCTTGCGGACGACGAGCTTTCCGCCGTCAACCACGCCGCCTTCCTGCCCGCGCGGTGCATTTATGCGCGCGACGAGATCCCCACGGGGCTGAACGAGACCGACGTCTGTTTCGGCGAGACGTTCTGCGTGGGCGGGATGCGATTCACCTTTCTGACGCGGGAAAAGCTCGCGATCGAAGCGGAAGGGGTGACGATCGAGGCCGATCTGAACGGCTCTCCCGCCTTAGGCGCCGATTTATTTTTGGGCGGCGCGGACGGAGGGTTGAAATTTTCCTTTCAACGTGGTATAATCAAGGCGATATGAAGTTTACCCAGCTTGCAAAAAGTCTCAAAGAGGACGGGCTTGCCTCCTTCTATCTCATCGAAGGGGAGGAGACCTATTTCCGCGACCATGCCGTGCGCGCGATCCGCGACGCCTGCGGGCTTATGAATCCCGCCCTGAACGACGTGCGCATCGAGGGGGAAGCGCTCAAAGGGGAGGGGCTTTCCTCCCTTCCCGCGCAGCTTCTCACCCTTCCCTTCTTCGACGAGAAGAGGCTGGTGCGCGCGTACGAATTTTACCCCACGGAGCGGGAGTGGGAGAGCGTGATCAAGGGATACGCCGCTTCGCCCTGCCCCTCGACGGTATTCGTCGTCGTCAACAGCGGCGCGGGCAAGAAGGGGTGCGACCTCAAACGCAAGGGGGGCGTGACCTATGTGGATTGCGGCAAGGAGGACGAGGAGACGCTCTCGAAGTGGCTGTACGGCGTCGCGCGGCGCGCCGCGCTCTCCTTCGACGGCGACGCGCTGACCCTGATGGTGCGCTACTGCAACTGCGACGCGGCGCGCATGAAGCTCGAAACGGAAAAGCTCGCCCTTCTTCTCGGCGAAGGGGGGAGGATCACGCGCGAGATCGTGGAGAGCGAGATCGCGAAAGACGTGGAATACAAGATCTACGAGCTGACCCAAGCCGCTTCCCGCAAGAACGCCTCGGCTTTTTCGGAGATCCTCGGCGACCTCATGGCGAAGGGATACGATGAGAACGCCGCCCTCGCTTCGCTCACGGCGCACTTCCGCACCCTCTCCGAGATCGTGACGATGAAGGGATCGGACGCCGAGATCGGCGCGGCGCTCGGGATCAAGCCGTATGCCGTGCAGAAGAACAGAGAGGCGGCGGCGAAGTTGGGGAAGGCGCGCGTGAAGGAGCTTTACCTCGCCCTCTACAAGCTCTCGGCGGACATGCGCAGCGGGATCTATTCCAAATCGGGCGCGCTCTCGGCGGCGATCGCCAAAATATTTTTGGGATAGGGCAATTTTCGGAGAAAAGGTTTTGCATTTTTCGTGCGAAATAGGTATAATACAAGTAGATAGAAAACGTATCGCGCGCGGCCGGCGCGCCGTGTAACAAGGAGAACGCATGCTGACTCCCGCCCAAGTATGGCAAAATATCAAAAACGTCTTTTCCACGTTCCAATGGATCATGATTGTGGAGGCGCTCTTTCTCTGCGTCATCGTCTACATCGTCCTGCGGACGCTCTGGGAGAACAATGCGAGAAGGTTCATCTTCGCCTATCTCTTCCTCATCGTCGTCGCGGCGTTTATCACGCTCTTCTCACTCCCCGTCGGCGTGACGGAGTTCTTCATGTTCTTCCTCGTGCTCTCGCTCTTCTTCCTCTTCCTCTTCAACGTCGAGTTGAAGCGCGGCATCTGGAACGCGGGCAAGCGCGCGCCCATGACGGCTTCCTCGGTGACGACGGCAAAGGCGCCCGCCGTCGCCGTCCGCGCCGACGAGTATATCACGGGCATCGTGAAGGCGATCCAGAACCTTTCCAAGAACGATATCGGCGCGCTCATCGTGTTCTCCAACGGGAACCTTCCCAAAGAGATCATCGAGAGCGGCGTGACGCTGAACGCCAAGATTTCCAGCCAGCTCATCGAGGGGATCTTTATTCCGAAGGCGCCCCTGCACGACGGCGCGATGATCATCTACGGCGACAAGATCCAGGCGGCGGGCTGCTTCTTGCCCCTCTCCCAAAAGGACTATCCCAAAGAGTACGGCACGCGGCACCGCGCGGGCATCGGCGTGACGGAGGTCGCCGACGTCTCCACCATCATCGTCTCCGAAGAGACGGGCATCGTCTCCTATGTGAAGCACGGCGAGATCACCCGTTTCGTGGATTCCGAGGGGCTGAAACGCTTCCTCAAAGAATACTATTGGAAGGAATTTAACGCGGAGGGCAAGAAATCGTGAAGATCGCAGAATTCTTCAAAAAACTGTTTACGCGCAACATTCCCCTGAAACTGCTCGCGCTTCTTTTCGGGGCGCTTCTTGCAGTCGTTTTACATGCAAGCCTATGAAAAACTGTATCCGTATCCCCAGAATGTATCTTCCGGCGGAGACAAGCGAGGCATGGCCCGTTCCCGCATGCGATCAGCGCGCGGCGGACCGCGCATTTTGGGAGCGCGTGGCGCGCACTGTTTCGGACGCGCCTTCGACGCTCCGCTTTTTGGTTTGCGACGTTTGGCGCGGCGAACCCGAGGAGCCGCACGCCGAGGATCTGCGCGAGAACATGTATCTCTCCCTCGAAAACGATTCCGTCGAGAAACTTGCGCGCGGGCTGATCCTCACGGAGCGCACGCTGCCCTATGGCGTGAGGAGGGGGCTTGTGGCGGCGATCGACCTCGAACAGTTCTCCTTTGCGCGGGGGACTTCTGCTCCCGTGCGCGCCGCGTGCGAGGTGAAGCCCGCCGATTACGAGGCGTATCTCGCCGTGAGAAGGGAGACGCCCCTCGAATTTCCGCATACCGTCGCCCTCTTTCGCGACAAAAAGAACAAGCTGCTCAAACGGCTCGCCGAGGAGGATCTCGAACTTCTCTATGAGGTCGATCTCATGGAGGGCGGGGGGAAGTTGAAGGGGTATTTCGTCCCCGAACCGTACGCCTCTCTCGCGGCGGAAATGATGCACTCGCGCGGGGAGCCGTGCTTTGCGATCGCGGAGGGGAATGGCTACGTTGCGGCGGCAAAGGCGTATTGGGAGGAGTTGAAGCCCTCGTTGAAGCGGGAAGAGCTTGCCACCCATCCCGCGCGATTCACGCTCGCGGAGTTCGTCAACGTTTACGACGACGCGGTGCGCCTTCTTCCCGTCCACCGCATTGTGCGCGATACGGACGCCGAGGCGCTCGCCGCCTTCCTCTCGGCAAACATGAAGTGCGAGAGGCGGGGAAGCGTGCTTCGCGTAAAGGAGGACTTCCCGAAAGCCGCGGCGCACTGCGACGCTCTGATCGCCGAATTCGTGCGGGCGAGCGGCGGGACGGCGGGATATGTGCAGGGCGCGGCAGATCTGCGCGCCGCCGCAGCCGAGGAGGACTGCCTCGGCGTCGAGCTTCCCGCCTTCGATGGGGAAGATCTCTTTTCCTTCTTAAAAGAGGGGAGCCTGCCCGCGCATGCCTTCACGCTCGGCGCCCCCAACGAGAAGAGATACCATTTCGAGGGCAGAGAGATAAGCTATGATTAAGGTATGCAAGTTCGGCGGGACTTCGATGGCGGACGGGACCACCATGCTGCGCGTCAAGCGCATCGTGGAAGCCGACCCCGCGCGAAGATACGTCGTCGTTTCCGCCCCCGGGAAGAGATACGGCGGCGACGAAAAGGTGACCGATCTGCTCTATGAGACCGCTTCCGACGTAAAAGAGAGGGGGCATGTCGGCGATGCGTATGCGCGCGTCGCCGCGCGCTTTTCTGGCATTGTGCGCGAGCTGGGGCTGCGCCTCGATATTTCCGCCCTCCTTAAAGAGACCGCGCGGAAGATCGAAGAGGAGAAGAGCGAAGAATTTACCGCCTCCCGCGGGGAATATCTCACCGCGCGGATCATGGCGGAACTTCTCGGCGTGCCCTTCGTGGACGCGCGCGACGCGGTGAAATTTCGCGGCGCTTCCCTCGACGAGGAGGAAACCGACCGCCTTCTCAAAGAGACGTTCTCCCGCTATGAACGCGCCGTGATCGCAGGCTTTTACGGCGAGGACGAGGCGGGCAGCATACGCACCTTCTCCCGCGGGGGGAGCGATATCTCGGGCGCGCTCGCCGCGCGCGCTGCGGGCGCCGATCTCTATGAAAATTGGACGGACGTGAGCGGGTTTCTCGCCTGCGATCCGCGCATCGTGCCCGAGGCGGTGGGGATCCCTTCGCTCTCTTACAGGGAGCTGAGGGAACTCTCCTATATGGGCGCGAACGTGATGCACAGCGAGACGATCTTCCCCGTGCGGGAGGCGAATATCCCCATCGCGATCAAGAACACCTTCCGCCCCGAGGATCCCGGCACGCTCATTCTTCCCGCTTCGCGCTGCAAAAAGGACGGACGTGTGGTGACGGGGATCGCGGGGAAGAAGTCGTTCGCCGTCATTCTCCTCGAAAAATCGCACATGAACGAGGAGATCGGCTTCACCTGCCGCGTGCTCGAAGTGTTTGCGCGGCACAACATTTCCTTTGAACATATGCCGTCGGGGATCGATACCATGTCCTTCGTCATAGACAGCGCGTATCTGAAAGAGGGCGTGTTTGAACAGCTGCGCGACGAGATCCGCGAGGCGGTCTCGCCCGACCGCATCGAGATCGCCGACAACATCGCCCTTCTCGCCGTCGTGGGACACGGAATGAGCGACAACGTGGGTACCTCGGCGCGGCTCTTCGGCTGCATTCGGGACGCCCGCGTCAACGTGCGCATGATCGATCAGGGATCTTCGGAGCTGAATATCATCGTCGGCGTGGAAAACGACAGCTACGAGCGCGCCGTGCGCGCGGTGTACGACGAATTCTTCGGAAGGTAGAAACATGAACATAAAACCCTTTTTGAAATACATCATTCCCATCATCGCCTGTCTCGTGCTCGACATCGGGCTTGTGGTGCTCTATTTCATGCTGCCGCGCATCTACGATTACGATTCCTCCTCCAATACGACGGAGTATGAGGCGGTCGTAGAGGAGGCGCTCGAAGGGGACGAGACCTATCTTGCATTCCGCCTTATCGAAGTGAAGGTCACCCTCGGCGAGGGCGAAGAGGACGATCGCGCGGAATACGCCTGCATTCTCAAAGTGGAGCGGGACGATCTCTCCGCCGAGGCTTATTTGAGCGATCTCAAAAGCGGCGCCGCCATCGTGTTTTTGACGCGCGTTCCCGAAGAGGAGATCGACGGGGAGGAAGTCGTCGCTTCCGCGCTCAACCTTCGGGCGGAGACGGAGGACGCCAAAGATACCTCCGTCGTGACGCTGGACAGGCACAACGAGCCGAAAAAGAACGAGATGAGGCCGGTGCGCATCGTGTGTATCGTTGCCGTCTTGCTCTTTGTATTCGTCTCCATTTTCTGTATCTACCGCATGGCGGGGATCGGCCCCAAAAAACGGAAATGGTGAAAAAATAAAAAAAGGCGATGAACACGCGGAAATTTTTCGCCCCAGGAGGCAGTTATGAAGCGGATCAAGATCTTGATTTTGGCGCTTGCCCTTTCCCTGTGCGCTTTGGCAGGGTGCGGACGGGAAGAGGGGTTTGATAACCCCGGCGATAACCTCGGCGGAGGCGGAACGGGAGAGACCGCGAACGGCACCGAGGACGTCACGGGCGGCGTGAAAGAGGATTTCTCCGACGAAGATTTTTCCGATCTGTCGGGAAATACTTCTACCGATGGTGCAACCACAGTCGATTCTTCGAGCGAAGTATATACGATTTCCGAGGATGGAACTTACCGTTTCAGCGGTAGTTACGGCGGGATCACTTTCGGCGCAAAGAACTTGAAGTTGCACCTCATCTTCGACGGCGCAACGATAACGGTAGCAGAAGGCATCGCCCTCGACGGAAAGACGAACAAGGGCGCAGAGGTCGTTATCACGCTCATCGGCGAAAATTCCATTGTCTCCACCGCCGAGGGCGAAAACGCCGTCCATATCAAAGACGGTTCGCTCTCCTTCAACGGGGACGGCTCTTTGTCGGTGACAAGCGGCGGCAAGAACGCCGTCAAAGTTGACAAGGCGCTTGCGATCGTCGATTGCTCGCTTACGCTCACGGCGGCAAATCACGCCATTTCCGCGCGCTCCGTCTCCGCTTCCGACTGTGAAATCAACGTGCTGTCTGCGGGAAAGGACGGCATCAACGCCGAGTGCGACGACGATACGACCGCGTTCACGACCGCAGAGGGGTATGTCTACCTGAAAAACGTCGTCTATTCTTGCAAAACGGAGGGCGACGGCATCCAAGCCGATACCGTTGTCTTTCTCGACGGCGGCAACTACAATATCAAAACGGCGGGCACGTTTGTCCCCAAGACGCAGATGTCCCGGTACGGGATCGACGCGGACGATTTCAAATATATTATGCAGAACGGCGAATATAAGCGGATCGCGAGCGACGAAACAGGCCGTTACGGTGCAAGCTCGCTCTACGGACTTGTGCAGGGGTGCAAGGGGATCAAAGTCGGGGAGATCGAATATCCCGACGAAAACGATCCCGACAAAGAGATAACAGTGACGGAGGGCGACTACTCCATCATCATCGAGGGCGGAACGTTCACGATCGACAGTACGGACGACGCGATCCACGCGAACAGCGGGAATCTCTCGGTGAGCGGCGGGACCTTCACGATTTCCACCTATGACGACGCCTTGACGAGCGACGTTCTCACAAAAATCACGGGCGGCAATATCACGGTGACGAAATGTTATGAGGGCATAGAGGGCGGCTATGTGGAGATCGAGGGCGGCTCCGTCGACATCACGGCGAGCGACGACGGCATCAATGCCGCAAGCGACGATACGAGCGTCGTCGAACATATCCTCATCCGCGGCGGCAACATTTGCGTTGACGCAGAGGGCGACGGCGTGGATTCCAACGGCTCCATCAACATGACGGGCGGCACGCTCGTCGTGTTCGGCCCGACTTCGGGCGCCAACGCATCGCTCGACGCCGACAGGGGAATTCTCATCGACGGGGGCTATCTCTTCGCCGTGGGGCCTCTCGGTATGGTGGAAACGCCCGCGAGCAATTCCAAACAGAACGTGCTTTCGTATGCGCAGAATCAAAGGATAAGCGCGAATACCGTCCTTTCTTTGACGAAGGAAGACGGTACGCCGCTCTTCTATATTACCGTGGAAAAGGCCTGCCAATCGGTCATCGTCTCCTGCCCCGAGCTTGTTACGGGCGAGAGCTTCAAACTCTACGGCGGCGATACCCAACTTTGCGCGTTTACGGTATCGAATGTCATTACCTCAGTCGGCTCGCAGGGCAATATGGGAAACCCGGGCGGCACTCCTCCTGGAGGAGGAACAAGGCCGGGCGGCGGCTTTGGCGGCATGGGTCCGGGGCGCGGATAAATTGCGTAAAAATGGATAAGAAAAACAGCGGGGGAGCCTCGCTGTTTTTTATGTTATAGGAATTCTGCTTTGTCATGTTGCCCCGCTGTTCTAATTACGTCACCCTGAGCGTAGTCGAAGGGTCACCGCATTGTAATAAAGTGATACTTCGACACGCCTCGTCCCTCGGCGGCTCAGTATGACGTTATTAGTATGACACCCCTTTCGTCACTCGCATTGCTCGTGACACCCTCTCACGCGGGTAGACCCCCGCGTTACTTCGCCTACGGCTCGTGCCGCGCTTAGTAGACAATAGTGCGCGCGGGACGGTCAGCATTTGCCCGTGCATATGGGCAAATGCCAAGAAAATTTTGCGCCAAAGATTATCAATCTTTGACAGAAAAGCAAAATTTTCCCCTCAAGGGGTGGGCAAGGGGTTGGACTGCGTATGAGGGGATTCGCTCCCCCACTGCGTGGGGTCGGAATGACGCGAAGGACGGGGGAAGCCTTCAAGAGGAGGGGCAGTATGACGAATTCGGAACGTGCGCGCGGGGCAGTATGACGAATTTGGAATGACACCCCTTCCGTCTCGCCGTTTTACAGCGAGACACCCACCCCTCAAAGGGGTGGGCAAGGGGCTGGGGTTATTTCGGGAGAAGGTCGAGAAGGGTATAGCGGGAGAGAAATTCGTTGACCGTCTGATCCAATGCGCGCCAAACGGGGAGCGTCGAGCACGTCGTAGCGCGCGGGCAATCATGTTCTTTCCCGCCCGTGCAGTCCGTCGCCGCGAGGGAGATCTCGGTTGCTTGCAAAATTTCCGCAAGCGTATAGTCGCCCGCGGCGCGTTTGAGGCGGTAGCCGCCTTGTTTGCCCCTCGTGCTCTCCACAAGATCCGCCTTCACAAGGGAGCGGACGATGCTCTCCGCATACTTATACGGCACGCCTCTCTCTTCGGCAAGACGGCGAAGGGAGACGGTCTCCCCGCGTTCCGCGAGGGCGGTCATGATGTGCAGGGCGTATCTGCCCCGCGTGGAGATGATCATTCTTCTTCCCCGCCGTGGTCGTGTTCATGGGCGCACAAAACGCACTTGAACTGTTCGGGATCGTATGCGATGTTATTTCTATGGTAGTAATCGAGGATCGCCGCTTGCACAGCCTGCTCCGCGAGCACCGAGCAGTGCAGTTTGTAGGCGGGAAGCCCGCCGAGCGCCTCCGTGACCGCTTTGTTCGTGAGCGTGAGGGCTTCCGAGAGGGGTTTGCCCTTGATCATCTCCGTCGCCATCGAGCTGGAAGCGATCGCGCTGCCGCAGCCGAACGTCTCGAACTTCACGTCCGTGAGAATGCCGTTTTCTACCTTGATGTACATCTTCATGATGTCGCCGCACTTGGCGTTGCCGACCTCGCCCACGCCGTCGGCGTCTTCGATGACGCCTACATTGCGGGGGTTGCGGAAGTGATCCATGACTTTTTCGCTGTAAAGAGACATACCAATACCTTCTTTTATTTTACGAATCGCGTATAGGCTGCAAAATACGTCGTCGAAGGTGCGCTTTTCTCGGTCACGTACGAAAAAGTACGCTCCCTGCGAAAATGCTCCTTCTCCTCGTCTTTTTTGCCTCTCCGCGATTTAACGATAACTATATTAGAGAGACGCCTTCACAGAATGAACTGCCGTTTGCCGCTCATGAGATCGCGCCAGACGGGGCTGAACGAGCGCACCCGCGCGACGACGGCGGGAATCTTTTCGAGAAGATAGTCTACGTCCGCCTCGGTGTTCTCTTCGCCGAGCGAGAGGCGGAGGGAGCCGTGGGCGACGTCGTGCACGCGCCCGATCGCAAGCAAAACGTGGGAGGGATCGAGAGAGCCGGAGGTGCAAGCCGAGCCGGAGGAGGCGCAGATCCCTTCGTCGTTGAGGTACAAAAGAAGCGCTTCGCCCTCGACGCCCTCGAAACAGAAACTCACGTTGGAGGGGAGGCGGTTTTCTCTGTCGCCGTTGAGACTGCAATGGGGAACTCTCTCGTATATCCCGTCGATGAGCTTATCTTGGAGACGCTTCAAGAGCGCGGAGGTGGCAGGCATGTCTGCGACAGAGGCTTCGAGAGCCGCCGTCATGCCCGCGATCGCGGGGACATCTTCCGTGCCCGCGCGCTTGTTCTTTTCCTGTGCGCCGCCCTCGATGAGGGAGGCGAGCGGCGCGCCCTTCTTCGCAAAGAGGACGCCCACGCCCTTCGGCCCGCCGAATTTGTGCGCGGAGAGCGCGAGATAGTCGCAGCCGAGTTCCGCAACGTCGACGGGGATATGCCCCACGGCTTGGACGGCGTCGGTGTGGAAGAGGACGCCGCGCGAGCGGCACAGTTCGCCGATCTTTGCGACCGGTTGAAGGGTGCCGATCTCGTTGTTCGCCAGCATGACGGAGACGAGCGCGGTGTTTTCGTCGATCGCATTTTCGACATCTTTCACCGAGACGATCCCGTTCGGCGCGACGGGAACGAGGACGACCTCGAAGCCTTCGCGCGCTAGCTTTTCCAGAGCGTGCAGCACGGCATGGTGCTCGATGGCGGTGGAAACGAGGCGCTTTTTTCCCTTCTTCGCGCCCGCATATGCCGCCGAGAAAATGGCTTGATTGTCCGCTTCGCTTCCCCCCGAGGTGAAATAAATTTCGCGCGGGTCGGCGTTCAAAATCGAGGCGATCTTTTCGCGGCAGGAAGTGAGGAGATCCTTCGCCTGCTGCCCCAAAGTGTGCAGGCTGGATGCGTTGCCGTAGGTATTTTGCGCCGCTTCCTCGTACGCCCGCATTGCGCAGGGGCGCATCTTGGCGGTCGCGGCATGATCTGCATATACAAACATAGTTTTTGCTCCGATGAAAAAGTAATTCCTATCTTTTCGATAGGAATTATAACATGTTTTTTGTACCGTTGTCAACTTATTTATACATGGAAAAAAAGATTTATGATCAAGAGAGGGGAAAACCCCCACTCGTCACGGCAGAGCCGTGACACCCTCCCCCTTAAAAAGGGGTAGGGCTTTTCGGACTGCGTATGAGGGGATTCTCTCGCTTCGCTCGGAATGACGCGGGGGACAGGGGGAAGCCTTGTCGCCCATGAAAGGGGAGATGTCACGAAGTGACAGAGGGGTTTTTAACCCTTTCCCCCGCTTTGCGGGTACTTTCCCTAAAAGGGACAGCGAGAATAAGGTGATACTTCGACTGCGCTACTTCGCGCTATGCGCTCGTGCCGCCCTTCGACAAAATGGAACGTGCGGGCGGGGCGGAATGACAAATTTGGAACGTGCAACCCCCACCACCCGCTACGCGGGAGCCGCCCCCTTCAAAGGGGGCAGCTCGGGGGAAAAGAAAAGCGCCGTTGGACAACGGCGCTTGGGGTTGAAAATTTACTCGCGGTTGAAGGCGAGAATGATGCTTTGGGTTACTCGCCTTTGAAGGGGAGAAGGGCGGCGACGCGGGCGCGCTTGATCGCTCTTGCAAGCTCTCTTTGGTGCGTCGCGCAGGTCCCCGTCATTCTGCGGGGAAGGATCTTTCCGCCTTCGGCGATATACTTTTTCAGTTTTGCGGGATCCTTGTAGTCGATAGGGGTCTTGTCCTGACAGAAGAGGCAGACTTTCTTGAAGTTCTGCTTTTTGAAGCCCTTCTTGGCGGGGCGGTCTCTATCGCTCTTTTCACGTCCTTCGCGGGGCGCCTTTTCTTCTGCCTGCTCCTCGGACGCGACCTTTACTTCGTCTTCCATGATGATATCTCCTTATTGGAATTTTAATGGCGCCGCGGCTTACTGTTCGCGGCCTCTTCGCCTCAGAACGGGATATCCCCGTCGTCGTCGAAGGATTCGAGGGCGGGCTTGCGCTTATTGCTCGGCGCGGGCGCGGCTTGCTGCGCGGGCGCGGAGGGCGCGTCGTAGAAGTCGTCGCCGTTGGCGGATTTGGTGGTGAGAAATTCCACGTCCTGCGCGATGACGTCTACCGCGGTGCGGCGGTTGCCCTGATTGTCCTCGTAGTTGCGGATCTGCACGCTGCCCGAGACAGCGACTTTGCTTCCCTTCTTGACGTATCTTGCGATGGTATCCGCAAGGCCGCGCCATGCGGTCACGTTGAAGAAGTCGGTCTGCCGTTCGCCGTCGGACGACGTGTAGGAGCGGTTGACCGCGATCGCAAAGTGGCAGACGCTGACGCCTCCCGACGTCTCGGAGAGTTCGGGATCGCGCGTGAGATTGCCGATCAGAAACACTTTGTTCATCTTACTTCTCCTCTACTTTTGTAATCATGCGGCGCAAAACGTTGCCGGAGATCCCCGCGACGCGGTCGAGTTCGGCAACGGCTTTGCCGTCTGCTTCAAACTTCATCAGCGCGAAGAAAGCATCCGTCTTGTAAGCGATGGGGTATGCCGTCTTGCGGACGCCCCACTTTTCGGTCGCCTCCACGCTGCCCCCGAAGGAGACCACGATGTCGGCGTACTTTTTCAGTTCGGCTTCGCGCGGCTCCTCTTCAAGATCGCTTTTGAGCAGAATGAGCATTTCGTATTTTTGCATTCTCTTTTACCTCCCGGACTTATTCGGCGCAACTTTCGCGTTTGGGCGCGCGTTGCGCAAGGTATCGACTTTTCTCTATTATACTTGATTTTTTGCGCTGTGTCAACAAATTTTAGCCGCCGAAGCCGGGAACCTTGCCCGAAAGCAACGTAAGCTCATCTGACAAAGCGCGGACGAGCGCGACCGTCTCCGAAAGTCTGATTTCGATGAGGTTGGTGGCGGTATCTTCCTTTGTGCTGCCGTCGGGGAGCTTCCTCTTAAATGTGATACCATTCGGGAAGATGTTGGGGATCACGAGGCTTGCGTAGGGGTTATCCTGCAAGAGTTCGTGGAACCAAAGCTCGGCGAAGGTGCTATCCTGCATGGACGAGGAGACGCCCGTGATGAGGCCGTCTACATCGAGAATGGGGGTATCCGTCTTGTTGCCGATGACATTGCCGTCTTCGTCGGTTTCGATGAGCAGAAGGTACCAGACGCCCGAGAGATAGCGGTCGAGTTCTTGGTCTCCGAGCATATAGGTTTCTTTGACCGTGCCATTTTTTACTTCGCCCGCTTCGTTGACATACAGCTCGTAGACTTCCCTGCGGAGGGTGATCGCGTTCCCCGAGACCTTGTAGGACTGCCCGTTGTAGAGGACATTGCCTGTCAATTTGCCCTCGCCGTCGCGTTCGAGGGTCACTTCGCCGCCGACTGCGGTGTAGCCGACCAGCGTCGGTTCGAGATCGACGCGGTCGCCGTTTGCATCGAGATAGGAGTAGTCGCCGTAGGCGTCTTTTGTCACTTCGTGGCCGTCGAAGAAGAGCGTGCCGCCGCGATCTTCGAGGGCATGGCGGTCGGGGGAAACTTCTCCCTTTTTGTAGTCGTAGACGCTGTATTCGTACACGGGGGTGAGCTTGATTGTTTCTTCGGCGTAATACGGGGTTTTTTGGACGGCTTCGGGCAAGCGGTTGCTTTGGGCAATGGACGCGTCGTAGTGCACCGTGACGCCTTCTGTGACCTTGCTGTTGCCTTCCTTATCGTAGAAGTAGGCGGGCGTGACTTTTTCGCTGTCGATATAGAGCGTCGTGGTGAACTTGGGGGTCCCGTCATCTGCGTACAGGTCTCCCGAGGGGAGCGCTGTCGGGCGGTAGAGCGGATCGTCTTTGTTATATTTTTCATTGAGATAGTTCGCTTTGCCGTCTGTCTCTCCGAAGTATTGCGATTCCAACCATTCGTAGTCGACGCGTTCGCCGTTGCGGGTTTCGATCGCCATGTAGGAATAGACTTGATTGCCGAACACTTCGCCGATCGTGAGGGCTTGCACGTCGTCGGCAAGGGTATCGAGGGTGCTGTCGGCGAGGTGTTTTAAGATCTTGTTGCCCGCAAGTTCGCTTTCGTCCATGATCTCGGAGAGGCGAAGGGTCTCGACGCGGCTTCCGATCTCGCCGATGGGCGTATTTTTGAGGGCGGCGAGAATGCCCGTCGTCTCATCGCCGATGTCAATGACGTCGGCAAGGGTGAGGGAATCGACCTTATCCTGCTTGGAGAGATCGCCGATGCGCCAGCTTCCGATCGCCTTCATGAGGTTGGAATCGCCCTCGCCGCCGATGACGTCGCTGATGTGCAGGCGGTTGATGCGGTTCTCGTTTTTGAGGTCGGAGACCTTCCAATCCTCGATGGCGCGCATGAGCGAGGAAGTGTCTTCGGTATCGCCGAGGATGTCGCCGATTTTGAGGTCGTTGAGGGTATCCTGATCTTTCAGCTCGGCGATGGACTTATCTTTCAGCGCGAGCATGAGGCTGGAATCGCCCTCTTTGACGTCGAGCACGTCGCCGAGTTTGAGCTTTTCGACCTCAGCGGGATCGTTGAGCTGGTCGATCGTCATATCCTGTATCGCCTTGATGATGCCCGAGGAATTCTCGTCTGCGGGGATGATATCGGAGATCTTCATCTCTTTGACGAATTCATCGTCCGAAAGGTCCTGACCGGTGTTCTTGCGATAGGGCAGACCCGTCGCGGGGTCCTCCTTCATCGTAACGGTGACGCTGCCGTCCGCCGCGACCGTCTTTTCGTAGTGATCTGCGGTGCCGTAGAGGACGTAGTACATGATGTCGCTCGAATCTTGATCGGGCGTGCCGAGGAGCGCTTCGATTTCGAGGGTCTGAATGAGATTGGTGGAATCGTTTTGAAGGGCGCTCACGGTGACGGGGCGCTTCTCGTCGTGCCCGTCGAGCATGCGGACGTAGCCTTCTTCGGTGATCTCGAAGTCCACGCCGAGCACGCCGTAGCAAATGCCGTACATGGCGGAGTTGTTCTTATATTCTTCGCTGTTTACGTCTACGCCGATGTCGATGCCGAGCAGGGAGCCGAGTTCGAGATCGTCGAGCAGGGAGACGCTTCCCCCGTCGTCGGAGGGCATGAGGTCGGCGAGGGTGAGGGGATCGTCGCAGACGATCATCGCGTTCCCGTCCGTGTCGTATCCGATATGATAATCTACGCCGTATTTGCCGTATGCAAGGGCATACATGGCGGCGTTACTCTTGATGGTATCTTCGCTGACGTCTTTGCGGTTGAGTTCAAGGATACTGCCGAGGCGGATGGAGCCGAGGATCTGATCCATCGCTTCATTGTCGTTGAGGTCGCCGACTTTGACGGGGGCGTGGGGAGGGATCACGATGATCTCGCCGCCCTCGGCGATCTGGTAGTCGAGATTCTCCTCGCCGTAGCAGAGGGCGAGCAGAATGGCGGGCGAACTGCCGTTCACCTTCATCACCTTGCCGAGTTCCGCCTGCATGACCCCTTGTTCATAGATGAAATCGCCGATCGTCTCGAAGGGTGCGTCGAGCAGGGCGTTGAGATCGAGCGATATGCCCACGTCGGAAAATTGAGTGAGGAGTTCGGAGACCTTTTGTTTGACGAAGGGGGAATATTGGGTGACGGACCGAAGAGATTTGAAGTCGTTCTTCGTGATATCGTCTACAAGTTCAAGAACGCTCATCTCGGCATATTTCCCGTCGATATATTGGAGATACTCTTCTTCGCTCATGCCGAAGAGGGAGAAGATATCCTTGACCTTCTTGGAGCTGCCGAAGTAGATCCCTACGCCGATGACCCCGCCGATCAAGAGAAAGATGCCGAAAAAGAAGGCAAGGCAGACGGCAAGGATCCCGCGGAAGCGGCCGCGCGGCATGTAGTGTGCGCGGGGGTAGATCTTGCCCTCCCGTACAAGACGATCTTCGAGAGCGAGCATTTCCCTGTCTTTGAGATTAGCTTTCTTTAACTTGCTCATATGATACCTCACAGGTGTGAAAGGGCGGTCTCTGCCGTAATTCCCTCCATACAAAGTTCATTATAATACGCGCGCGCGGAAAAATCAAGTGTTTTTGAAAATTTCGTACAGGGAAGTACAGGGAAAGAAAGGGAAAGCGTTAAGGGCGGGCAAATCGGGAGGCGCGGGCGAGAAGGGCGGCGCGGCCGTTGCGCGAGCCGTCTTCCGCGCACCAATCCAAGAGATCTCGGAGCGCCTCCGCCGTGCGCGCGGCGGGAACGCCCTCGCGCTGCAAGTCCAAACCGCTCACCGAAAGCTCTGCGAGCGTGAAGGGGACGCCCTCCTCCTTCATTTCGGAAAGAATTTTCTCCCATTTTACGACGGTGGGCGCGGGGGAGAGATCCCCCCTGCATGCGGTGAAATCCGCCTGTTTGAGCGCGAGAAGGCGGGGAAGCTCCCCGCCCGCGGAGACGATCTCGCGGCGCACCTTGAAGGGGCGCATCTTGCAGTCGAAATCGCGCATGTGCATGCGGACGAGGAACGCCGTTTCCGCCGTAAGTTTTTTGGGCGCTTTCAGCCTTGAAAGGATCTCCTCGGCGATGCGCGCGCCCTCTTCGGGGTGGGCGTAAAAGTTGCCGTCCCGCGCCATGCAGAAGGGTTTTCCCACATCGTGCAAGAGGGCGGCGAGACGAATTTCGAGGGGGGCATGTCGCACACAGAGCAGCGAGTGTTCGAGCACGTCGTGGGCATGGTAGTCGCTTCGCTGCGCCATGCCGTCGCCCGCGGCAAGCTCGGGGAGAATGTAGGGCAGAACGCCCGCAGCGCGAAGAATGGACAGCCCGCGGTAGGGCGCCTCTTTTCCGCCGTGCTTGGTATCGGCGCGCAGAATGAGCATAAGCTCCGCAAAGACGCGTTCGGGAGCGATATCCCGTATGAGCGCGGCGTTCGCCCTTGCGCCGCGGAGCGCTTCTTCGTCGGGCGAAAATCCCGTTTCAGCGGCGATACGGGCAAGCCGCATGAGCCGAAGCCCGTCCTCGCCGAACACCTTTTCCGCCTCGCGCACGGCGGCGAGCCTTTTTTCGCGGATATCCTCTATCCCGCCCAGCGGATCGACGAACGCGTCCGCGGCAATATCGTAGTAGACGGCGTTCGCGCGGAAGTCGCGGCGAAGGGCGTCGGTTGCAACGTCTTTCGTAAAGGAGATCGCGCGCGGGGTGTGTTCGCCGCGCACATAGCTATCCGAACGGAAGCGGGTGAATTCGTAGCCGACGCCCTCTTCGTCCTGCAATTTCACCGTGCCGGTGCGGGGGTAGACGGCGCGCACGGTAAAGCGGCACGCCGTTGCCGCGGCGATGAGATCGTCTTCCGAGAGGGGGGAGGCGAGATCCCAATCGGTCTTTGCGCCGATAGGGAAGCCTGCGAGAAAGTCGCGCACGCTCCCCCCGACGAGATAGAGGGGGGCGGGGCAGCGGTTCGCGAGCGAGATGAGTTGTTCGGGGATAAGAAGTTTCATGGCGTAAAATGTTTTTTCCGAAATCAGTATAGCAAATTCCGAAAAAAATTGCAATTCCCCGAAAGATAATGTATAATAAAATCCGAACTCTTTTGCACATCGGAGAAGACATGCTGAATTTTATCGTCAATCCCCATGCGAAATTCGCCCGAAAGACAGCCGAGGAGCTGAAAGCGCGGCTGTGCGCGCAAGAGACGCCCTATGCGATCGAGATCTCCGAGAGCAGGGAGGAATTGCGGGCGCGCGCGAGGGAGCTTTCCGACGCGGGCGAGACCGTGATCGCCGTGGGCGGGGACGGGACGCTCAACGACGTTCTCTCCTCCATTGACCCCGAAAAATGCGTGTTGGGGCTTGTCCCCGCGGGCACGGGCAACGATTTCGCGGTTGCCGCCAACATCCCCTTCGGGGCGGCGGCGCTCGATCTCATCCTCGGCGGGACGCCCGTCGAGACCGATTTCATCGACTGCGGGGAGGGACTTCGCAGTATGAACATTGCGGGGCTTGGGATCGACGTGGACGTTCTCGAACGGTGCTACCGCATGAAGCGGGGGAGCGATCGCGGCAAATATTTCCGCGGGCTGATCTCTTCCCTCATGCACTACCGCGGACAGCGCGTGGAAGTGTGCGCGGACGGCGAAAAATTCTCCTTTACGGCGTTCATCGCCGCAGTGTGCAACGGCACGCAGTTCGGAGGGGGGATCCCGCTCTGCCCGCCCGCCTCGCTCGGCGACGGCAAGCTCGACCTCATCCTCGCCCGACAGCCCAAGCGGTGGAAGATCCCCTATTATCTCGTCAAACTCATGCACGGCAAGGCGCCGCAGCTCAAAATCGTAAAACATATCCTCTGCGAAGAGGCGGAGATCGTCCAGACGGACGGGGAGAGCATTCAGCTCGACGGGGAACTGCTCTCTTCCAAAAAACTCACGGCGCGCGTCGTGCACGGAAAACTCAAAATGTATCGGGGCTGAAATGGCAAATCTCTACCGCGACGTTCTCAATAGCATTCCCACGGCGGCGATCGTCGTAGACAGAAACCTCAAAGTGCGGTATATGAACCGCGCCTTCGGGGAGTATTTCCATGCGGAAAAGACGAGGGGAACGCTCAAAGAAGTGACGGGTTGCCGCGAGCGCGAACAGGAGTGCGGGCAGGGCGTGAAGTGCGCCTATTGCCCCTTGCGCAACCTCTTTTCGGAGGTCGCCGCCACGGGAAAGACCGCTTTCCGCAAGATCATCGTCTCCAATCGGGAGGGAGGGCTTGCCCTCCGCATGAAGGTCCAGCCCCTCGGGAAGTTCTTCCTCGGCATCGTGGACAACGCCTATGAGACGGAGATCGCGCGCGAGATGGTCTCCGCGCAGAGCATTCAGCAGCGGCTGCTTCCCCCCGCTTCGGGGAAGGAGGGCACGCCCTATTCCTTCACCTATATCCCCTGCCGCGAGATCGGCGGGGATCTGCCCGACGTGTACGAAGCCGAGGGCTGTACGATGGGCTTTCTCGCCGACGTCTCGGGCAAAGGGCTTGCCGCGGGCATGCTCTCCGCCTTCGTCAAGGCGGGCTGGGACAGGAGCGAGCCTTCGCCTGCGCGCGCGCTCAAAGGGCTGAATTCCAAATTTCAGGAACTCAACCTCGACGAGCGTTCGTATGTGACTGCCGCGGCGGTGCGCATCGAGGCGGAAAAATTGCAGGTGCGCTACTGCATCGCGGGGCACAACGCGCCCATTCTCCTGAAAGGCATGTATGGGATCTCGGAGATCGATATGCGCTCGCCGCCCGTCTCGAATTGGATCCCCGACTTCGATTACGAGGACCGTGTCATCGGCTACAACAAGGGGGATATCCTCGTGCTCATCACGGACGGCGTGACGGAGAGCAGAAATGCCGCGGGAGAGGAGTTTTCGCTCGAAAGGGTGGAAGCCATTTTGCAGCGGTCGGAAAATGCGGAACGATTTATCGAACGGTTGAAGGCGGCGCTCAAAGACTTTTGCGGCACGTTTAACGACGATATTACGGCGATTGCGTTTGATTTATAATTCACAAATAGGTTCACAAATTTTGTTTTGCGAGCGGGTTCCCGTGTCATTCCGAACCCCCAACGGGGGTGAGTGAATCCCCCGATACGAAGTCCAAACTTTGCAAAACAAAATTTCGTGAGGGGTTAAGTTTGTACATCTCTCAACTTTATTGCCTGCTGTGCGTTTCTGTTCTCAAAGGCAGTAAGGCAACAGGGCTTGCCAAATTGGGGCGCGCACGCCCGAAATGAATTCGGGCTAACGCAAAGATTTGAGAAAAGGGTTCACAAATTTTGTTTTGCTTTGGGGAACCGTGTCATTCCGAACCCCACGCAGTGGGGGAGAGAATCCCCTAATACGTAGTCCGCACATCGCAAAACAAAATTTCGTGAGGAAATGGGCGTTTACGCCTTCATTTTCTCATCCTCTCGTTCGTTTCATCGGGCAAGAAGCCGAAAGGGTTCGGCAACTTGGGGCGCCCACGGCGGAACTGAATTCCGCCTAAGGCAAGAATTAGAAAATAGGGTTCACAAATTTTGTTTTGCGAGGGGGTTACGGCGTCATTCCGACCCCACGCAGTGGGGGAGAGAATCCCCTTAAACGAAGTCCATGCCCTGCAAAACAAAATTTCGTGAGGGGTTAAGTTTGTACATCTCAAAGCCGTATCGCCCGCTGGACGTGGTTGTTCTCAAAGACATTAAGGCAACAGGGCTTGCCAAATTGGGGCGCGCACGCCCGAAATGAATTCGGGCTAACGCAAAAATTTAGAAAATGGGTTCACAAATAGGTTCACAAATTTTGTTTTGCTTTGGGGAACCGTGTCATTCCGAGACCACGCAGTGGGGAGAGAATCCCCTCAAACGAAGTCCGCACTTTGCAAAACAAAATTTCGTGAGGGGTAATAAGGTGATGTTTCGGCAAGCTACTTCGGGGCGTTGCCCCTCGTGCCGCCCTTCGGCAACATAGAACGTGCGGGCGGGGCAACATGACATAATTAGAATGGGAACCCCCACCTGTCTCACTTCGTTCGACGCCCGCCCCCTTGAAAGGGGGCAGGTCTTTTATAAGGGGCAACAGGACGTAATTAGAATGACACCCCCTCAGTCTGCTACGCAGACAGCTGTCTCACGCGGGTAGAATCCCGCGTTACTTCGCCTACGGCTCGTGCCGCGCTTAGTAGAGAATAGTGCGCACGGGGCGGGCACCGTTCGCGCTGCGAGTGCGCTCTACTTCTCGCAAAATGCAGCACACGGCACACTGTGCCGATGTGCAGAAATGCGTTTTGCGACCCTCGAAGGGGGCGCCAAGCGGGGGGGGGCAGCTCTTACCCCCCACCTGTCACGGCGGTGCCGTGACACCCTCCCCCTCGAACACGAGGGGGAGGGCTTTCCCTTGCGGGTTTAGAAATAAGGTGACCCTTCGACTACGCTCAGGGTGACGTAATTAGAATGGCAACCTCCACCACCCGCTGCGCGGGAGCCGCCCCCTTCAATGGGGGCAGCTCTTACCCCCACCTGTCACGGCGGTGCCGTGACACCCTCCCCCTTGAAAAGGGGTAGGGCTTCCACCGAGGGGCTTCTTGCGCCAAGTGGGGAGTATAAAAAAACGCCGCTCCGAGGGGAGCGGCGTTTTTTTGTTCTTTACTCGAGGAGGAGCTTATTGAAGACAAGCGTCCAGATCGCGTCGAGCCAACCGATGATGATACCGGTAGGGATCGTAACGATGATGCTGATGACGAGACGGAGCGCACCGCCCTTTCTCAGGAAACTGGACCATCTGACAAGGATTTCCGTAATGTAGTTAACAAACGGAATGAGAAGCAGAATGACCTGAATAATCTTGTTCTGCTTATGGAACAAAGTATCGAAGTTCATAATGATATCTCCTTATAAAAATTTCTAACATTATTCTACACACTTCGCGAAGAAATGTCAAGGGACTTACAAAAATTTTTTCACTTTTTTTGTCTTTCGCGGAGACGCTCTGTGGATATTCTATTCGGCGGCCTTTTGATATATTCCCGAGGCGGGAAGATCGGGCGGTTTTCTTGCGGGTAGGAAGAGAAATCTTTTTTTCTTCCTCATTAAGATCGGAGGGGCAAATGCCGCCCGCTCCGATCGCGTTTGTTTTTTCAAAAGATGCCCGCTGTTTCGGACACGATATCCCTAAATCCGCTCTTGTTTGAAAACTTTTCCCGTCACCACGTCCTTCCAGCAGAGGGTGCGGTCTTCGAGGACGAGGTAGGAATGGGGAGAGCCTTCCTTCGGAATGGAGACGGAGCCGCAGTTGACGTAGGTATAATTTTCGCGCTCCTCGAAGGCGGGGACATGGAAGTGCCCGCAGACGAGCACGTCGCCCTTTTTCAGCAGGGCGGGCGTTTTGTGCCCGTGGGTGAAAAAGAGCGTCCGTTCCGCGAGCGGCATGAGCAGAAGATCGGCTTCCAGAGGGAAGTCGAGGACGAGGGGATCGACTTCGCTGTCGCAGTTGCCCTTCACGCAGACGATGTGCTCCTTCATGGAATTTAAGATCTCGGCGCATCCGAGCGTGGAATATTCCCGCGGCAGGGGGTTGCGCGCGCCGTGATAGAGCAGGTCGCCGAGCAGAAGGAGCTTCTCCGCGCCCTCCTCGCGGAAGCGTGCGGCGAGCAGGCGGCAATAGTATGCCGAGCCGTGGATATCCGAACAGATGAGGTATTTCATAGCGACTCCTTTGGGAGGAATTTCTTAAACGAGAGGGGCGAAGAGCATACACACCCTTCCGAAAAAGCGGGAGAATACGTTCGCCTTCGGGACTTCGCAGCCCCGCTGCCAGCAGGCGAGAAAATCCGCTTCCGCATCGTCCGCGCCCTCGAAGAGCACGCCGCATTCGGCGTTGGAACAGAGGCTGCGGAAATCGAGATTGCAGCTCGATACGAGGGCGTACCGCCCATCGACGACGGCGGTCTTTGCGTGCAGGAAGCCGTCGGTATATTCGCGCACCTTGACGCCCCTTCTTTGCAGTTCGCGCGCATATGCCCGCGTGAGGAAGAACACGGCGCGCTTATCGGGGATATGCGGGATCATGAGGCGCACGTCCGTGCCGGAGAGGGCGGCGGTCTCCAACGCTTCGAGAAGGGAGGCGGGGAGGGAGAGGTAGGGCGTGAAGAGGTAGAGCGATCTTTTCGCGTTCGCCGCGAGCAGGGGGAAGAGGCGCAAAAAGGCGCGTTCGAAGCGCCCCGCGCCGTCGAAGAAGATGGCGGCGCGCGTCTTCCCCGCCGAAAAGGTAGGGGGTGCGGGGAGGCGTTCGGACGGACGAAGCATATACCATGTCCGAAGGAAAAGCTCATAGAAGGCGGAAATATCGCCTTCGAGACGCACGGCGGAATCCTTCCAATGCCCGAAGCGGATCTTTTCCGCGACATATTCGTCGGCAAGGTTGATCCCGCCCGTGTAGCAGACCCCGTCGATGAGGGCGAGTTTGCGGTGATCCCGCCTTGCCGCGTCTCTTGCAAGGCGGAGCGGGCGGAACACGGCGCACTTGATGCCCTGCGCTTTCAGCGTGCGGCGGAAGGAGCGGGGAAGGGTGAGCGCGCAGCCGAACCCGTCGATGATCAGGCGGACGTCGGTGCCGCTCTGCGCCTTCTCTCGGAGAAGGGCGGAAATTTCCTTCCAGAATTTCCCCTCCGCGACGATGTAAAATTCAAGATAGACGCGGTGTTTTGCGCGCGCAAGGTCGGCAAGAAAGGCGTTTCGGAACGTCCTTCCGTCGGAAAAATAGACGGGAGGCGCCGCGGTCACGGCGCCCGCCCCGCAGAGCGTTTCCGAGAGCGCCGCTGCCCGTTCGATGAGATCGCCCTGCGCGGGCGGGGGAACGGGGAGGGGAGAGGGAGCTTCGCCGCCGAAAAAAAGCACCGCTATCGCGCCCACCCACGGCAGGAAGGCGAGCAGCGCGAATTTTGCGAGTTTCGTTTCGGGGATACCGCGGTAGAAGAGCACGGTGAGCGCCGCTGCGAAGGAAAACGCCCGTTCGACCAGAGCGACGGGCGCAAGCAGGCGCGGCAGGCGCACCGCGAGATAGATCCCGCCCGCAAGCGCGAAAAGGGCGACGGCGAGGCAGAAAAACAGTCTCCCGCAGAGAAAGCGGCGGAGTTTTCGCATATGTACCGTGCGGACGGCACGGACTTACAGCATATCTATGTAGTTGATCTCGTCGGCGTCGCGATCCTTGCGGCGGGGATAGTCGGCAAGGAGCGTTTCGATCTGCGCCGCCTTGACGATGTTGGCGCGGTAGGGCGTGGGATCCACCGCTCTGTTCGCCATGAGGTTGATCGCCGTCTCCAAATAGCCGTAGCCGTTGGTGACGCAGTAGATGGCGAGGTGTTTTTTCAGGGCGGCGGAGAGTTCGAGCGTCACTTTGCCGCCGCTCGTCCCGTAGACGACGACGTTCCCGCCGTGCGCCGTGAGCGAGAAGGGAAGGTCGGGCGAATTGCCGTTCGCCGTCGAGATATAGACCGCGCCGTCGGCGAGCCTTCCTCCCGTGACGGAGGCGACCGCTTCTACGACGTTCTCGTCTGCGGGCAGGGTATAGTAGACGCCGCACTTGCGCGCAAAGGCGAGGTGGCTCTCCACGGAGTCCACCAAAATGGGCGCGATCTGCTGGTAGATGAGGAGCTGGCAGGTGAGGATCCCCACGAGATTGGCGCCCACGACCACGACATGCTGCCCCTTTCTCACGTTGAGATTGTCGCAGATCGCCTTTGCGATCGCGACATGGTGCAGAATAAGGGCGCGCTCGTCGCTGACGGAGGGGGGAAGCGCCGTCATGTGGCGGGGCGGGACGAGGACGAAATCGGAGAGGAACCCGTCTGCCGTTCTGCCGCAGATATCGAATTCCTGCGCGGTGAAATCGCACTTCTCCGTTCCCTCGGCTTCGATGGGGCGGAAGGTGTGCAGAAGCACCCGCGTTCCCCGCGGAAGATAGGCGCTCGCGCCCTCCTCGGAGACGACGCCCACGGCGTAGCGCCCCAAGACGATGGGATATGCGGCGGGGATCCCGCCTGCGTAGAGGGCGGCGTCTACACTGTTCACGAGCACCTTCGTGACGCGGACGCGAACCTTCCCGTCCTCATGGGGCGGGAGGGGGGCTTCCATCCTTTTGAGCTTTTTCGGGCCGACGAGCTTCCACACGTTCATGGGACACCTTCTCCTGCAATTTCTGCGTTTTACCCCTATATTATACCGCCCCCGCCCTCTTTTTGCAAGCCTTTTGACGGGATTTGCGCAGAGATTTCTCGCCGCGCGGCGCAAAGGGGGAGGAAATGCGAAAGGCAAATTCCTTCGCGTTTTTTTCGTTTGTCTTTCAAAATCAGTTGACGAAAGGGGAAAGAGTTGTTATAATAGTCGAGAAGCAAACAGAAATAAACCAAGCGAGGTGAACGATATGAAGCAGGGCATTCATCCCAAATATCATGAAGTTACCGTCGTCTGCGCCTGCGGCGAGACGTTCAAGACGGGCACGACCAAAGACGTCACGACGATGAAAGTGGATATTTGCAGCAAGTGCCACCCCTTCTTCACGGGGAGACAGAAGCTCGTCGATACGGGCGGCAGAGTGGATAAGTTCAAGAAAAGATACGGTATTTAAGCACATTGGCAGCCTCTGTTTGCGGAGGCTGTTTTGCTATTGATCTCTGGTGTAAAATGAAGAAAAAAACAAACCGTACCTACATCGGCGGGCAAGCCGTGATACAGGGCGTCATGATGCGCGGAAAGCGCAGTATGGCGACGGTCGTGCGGGACGACGAAGGGCAGCTTCAATATGAGGCTGTCCGTATTACGCCGCCCGAAAAGCGTTCGCGCGCTTCGAGGATCCCCTTCGTGCGCGGCATCATCAACTTCGTCACTTCCCTTGTGAGCGGCATGAAGGCGCTTTTGCGCAGTTCGGAAGCCGTGCTTCCCGACGAAGAAGAGGGCAAGCAGAGCAAGCTCTCCAAGTGGCTCGCCGACCGCTGGCACGTGAGCCTCGGCGACATCGTGATGACGATCTCCGTGCTCCTCGGCGTGGTGATCGCGGTGGGGCTTTTCATCTTCCTTCCCCTGTATTTTACGGGGCTGATCGCAAAGGCGGCTCCCGCCGTCGGCAAGGACGCGATGTACGGGCTGTGGTACTACCTCATCGAGGGGGGATTCCGCCTCGTCATCTTCTTTCTCTATATCCTCTTTACCCTGCTCTTCAAGTCGCTCCGCGAGACGTATATGTATCACGGGGCGGAACATAAGACCATCAACTGCTACGAATACGGGCTTCCGCTCACGACGGAGAACGTGAAAAAATGCACGCGCCTGCACGACCGCTGCGGCACGACCTTCCTTTTCATCGTGCTCTTCATCTCCATCGTCATCTTTGCGCTTGCGGGAGTGCCCCTCGATATGTTCTTCCGCTATGCGGGCATTTCGGGCGTCTTGGAGCGCGTGCTCTCCATCGTGGTGCGCCTTCTCCTTCTGCCCATTGTGGCGGGCATCTCCTATGAGATCCTGAAATTGCTCTCCTACACCGATTCTCCCCTCGTGCTGCCCCTCAAAGCGCCGGGGTTCCTTCTGCAAAAGCTCACCACCCGCGAGCCTGACGACAGAATGATCGAGTGCGCGATCGGCGCCTTCAAAAAGGTGCTCGAAATGGACGCGGACGAGAGCGTGCCCGAAAAATTCTTCGCGACGGAAAGCAAACTTTCCGAGCTTTCGGCGCGGATCAAGCGGTGCTTTGCCGACCGCGGGATCGACGAGGCGGACGCGGAGTGGATCCTCTCCATTTCTCTGGGGATCAAGCGCAGCGACCTCGGCAAGGAACGCATCGTTGCGAGAAGGGACGTAAAGCGCGTGCTCGACGTGTTCGACCAGCGCGTGACGGGCAGGCCGCTCTGGTATATCTACGGGGACACCGAATTCTACGGCTATACCTTCAAAGTGGACGAGCGGGCGCTCATTCCCCGCCCCGAGACGGAGATCCTCGTGCGGCAAGCCGTCTCCGCGCTCTCGGAGGGGGACAGTATGCTCGATCTCTGCACGGGCAGCGGGGCGATCGCCGTCGCCGTGGCGTGCGAGGCGGCGAAGGATAAGAACGTTGTTGTGACGGCTTCGGATATCTCGGAGGGCGCGTTGGAGCTTGCGCGGGAGAACGCGCGTATCAACAAGGCGAGCGTCACGTTTGTGAAGAGCGATCTCTTCGACAATATCCACGGGAGATATAACCTCATCACGGCAAATCCGCCCTATGTCGCCACGAAAGAGATCGAAGAGCTTCCCAAAGACGTGAAGGATTTCGAGCCGCGCATCGCCCTCGACGGCGGCGCGGACGGGCTGGACTTCTACCGCAGGATCGCCGAAAAGATCGGGCGGTACGTCGTGCGGGGCGGCATGCTCATCCTCGAATGCGGAGAGGGGCAGGCGCAGGAGATCATCAAGATCTTTCAGGCGGAGACGCGGTGCGATTTCGCAATGGTCGTGAAGGACCTTGCGGGCGTGGAACGCGTCGTCAAGTTGGGGTTTTAAGATGTTGAAACGCATCGAGGAGATCGCCGCGCACTACGACGCGCTGTGCAACAGCCTCTCCGATCCCGCCGTATATTCCGACGCGGAGCGTTTCAAAAAGCTCTCCAAAGAGCGCGCGGAGCTGGAAGAGATCGTCTCCGTCTACCGCGCATACCGAAAGGGGGAGGCGGAAATGAACGCCGCGCTCGAAGAGGCGGCGGGGGAATCCGAGGAGATGAAGGAGCTGCTCTTGGAGGAGGCTTCTTCCCTCAAAGACCGCCTGCGTGCGCTCGAAAAAGAGCTGAAAACGCTGCTTCTTCCCAAAGATAAAAACGACGAGCGGGGCTGTACCCTCGAAATCCGCGCGGGCGCGGGCGGAGAGGAGGCCGCGCTCTTTGCGTATGAACTGTATCGCATGTATCTCGGCTTCTCCGAAAAGCACCGCCTTTCGTGGGAAGTCGTCTCTTTGAACGAGACGGAGCTGGGCGGCGTGAAGGAGGCCGTCGTGCTCGTGGGGGGGAAGGACGCCTATAAGCGGCTCAAATACGAGAGCGGCGTCCACCGCGTGCAGCGCGTTCCCGAGACGGAGTCGCAGGGGCGCATCCATACCTCTACCTGCACGGTCGCCGTGCTTCCCGAGGCGGAAGAGGTGGAGGTGGAGATCGACGAAAAGGACGTTCGGGTGGATCTCTACCGCTCCTCGGGCGCGGGCGGGCAGAAGGTCAACAAGACGGAGACCGCCATCCGCCTCACGCACTTCCCGACGGGGATCGTGGTGACTTGCCAAGACGAACGGAGCCAGCTCAAAAACAAGGAGAAGGCGTTCCGCGTGCTCAAATCCCGCCTGTACGACTTGTACCGAAGCCGCGCGGCGGGGGAGGAAGCCGCCAACCGCAAGAGCCTCGTGGGGACGGGCGATCGCAGCGAGCGCATCCGCACCTATAACTTCCCCCAGAGCCGTATCACCGACCACCGTATCGGGCTTTCCCTTCACGACATGGAGGGTTTCCTTTCGGGCGATCTCGACGAAATGATCGACGCGCTCGCCCGTGCGGACACAGAGAGAAAACTCGCTTCTTCGGACGAAGCGTGAAAATTGAAGGGTGGATCATGAAACTTGCAAAGCGCATTCGCGCCATTTCCCCCTCGCAGACGCTTGCCATCAGCGCCAAAGCAAAGGCGATGAAGGAGGCGGGGGAGAACGTCATCTCTTTCAGCGTGGGAGAGCCTGATTTTGCCACGCCGCGGCATATCGTCGCGGCGGCGGAGGAGGCGCTGGAAAGGGGTTATACGAAATATACTCCCGCGGCGGGACTTCCCGCGCTGCGCCGCGCCGTGTGCGAGAAATTTCTGCGGGATAACCTGCTCGAATACGAGCCTTCCCAGATCGTCGTCTCCAACGGGGCGAAGCACGCCATCTTCAACGCCTGTTTCGCGCTCGTGGAGGAGGGCGACGAGGTCATCATTCCCGCTCCCTATTGGCTGACTTACCCCGAGATCGTGAAGGCGTGCGGGGGCGTGCCCGTCTTTATCGAGGCGAAAAAAGAGAGGGGATTCAAGATCTCGCCCGAACAGCTCCGCGCGGCGATCACGCCCAAGACGAAGCTCTTCATCTTTAATTCGCCCTGCAATCCGACGGGCGCGGTCTACAATGAGGCGGAAGTGCGCGCCCTCGCCGAGGTGTGCGAAGAGGTGGATATCTTCGTGCTCTCCGACGAGATCTATGAAAAACTCGTCTACGGCGATGTGAAGCCCTTCTCCTTTGCGGCGTGCTCGGAGGGGGCGAAGCGGCGCACGGTCACGGTGAACGGTGTCTCCAAGACGTACGCGATGACGGGCTGGCGGATAGGCTACCTTGCCGCACCCAAAGAAATTGCCGCGGCGATCGACTCCTTCCAGAGCCATGCGACGAGCAATCCCAATACCATGTCGCAATATGCGGCGATCGAAGCGCTCTCTTCGCCCGAGTCGGAGGTGGCGGACATGGTACGCGTCTTTGCGGGGCGGCGGCGCGCCATGCTGGATCGCATTTCCCGCATGAAGGACGTCTATTGCGTCGTTCCCGACGGCGCGTTCTATGTGATGCTCGTCGTCTCGGGCGTCTTCGGCAAGAAGTGCAAGGAAAGGACGATCGACGGCTGCGCCGCCTTTGCGGACGCGCTGCTCGAAACGCAGAAAGTCGCCGTCATTCCCGGCTCCGCCTTCGGCGCGGACGACTGCGTGCGGCTCTCCTATTCGCTCTCCGAGGAAGATCTCAACGAGGGACTGGACAGGATCGAGGCCTTTCTCGCCGATCTTCGGTGAGGCAAAATATTTTGCGCAAATTTCGCAAATCCCTTGAAAAGCGGGGGGAAACATGATACAATGGATACAGTAAGAAATCAAGGAGGAGCACATGCTCAGGATTATTTGCGGACCTAAGGGAACGGGCAAGACAAAGTGCATCATCGAGAAGGCAAACGAGACCGTCGCCGTCGCCAAAGGGCACATGATCTTCATTACGGATACGAAGAGGTATATGTACGATCTCAAACGCGATATCCGCTTCATCGACGTGACCGATTATGCGATCGCGGGGGAGGACGCGCTGTGCGGGTTCATCAAGGGGGCGATCGCTGCCAACTACGACAACGAATACGTCTACGTGGACGGCATCGCGCGCATTGCGGGGAAGCCCCTCAAAGATATGGCACAGCTCTTCTATATGTTGGAGAAGGTCGCCGCTGCCCGCGGGCTGGAAATCTGGCTCACTTGCAGCTGTGCGGAGGAAGAGCTTCCCGAGTTTGCAAAGAAATATCTTTAAGGCGCCGTGCAGCGCTCGGCGGCCGAGTATTTTTCCGATCGGAAAGACGACTGTCCCGCATGACGCGGGACTTTCACCTATTTTGCGAGAAAAAGGCGGAATATGAAATTTATCAGCACGAGAAGCAATGAACAGGCAACGGGCGCGGAAGCGATCGTTCGGGGCATGGCGGCGGGCGGCGGATTGTTCGTCCCCGTGCAGTTTCCGCCCGTCACGGCGGAAGAGATGGATACCATGCTCGCGATGGACTATCCCGAGCGCGTCGCTTTCATCCTCGGAAAATATTTTGACGAATACGAAAAGGAGGGGCTTCTTGCCGCGCTCCGCGCCGCCTATGCCCGCTTCGACGGGGACGACCCCGCGCCTCTCGTGAGAACGGACGAAGGGCTGTATCTTTTGGAGCTTTTCCACGGGCCGACGTGCGCGTTCAAGGATATGGCGCTCGCCGCGCTTCCCTATCTTCTCGAACAGGGGAAAAAGCTCGCGGGCGTCGGCGAAAAGCTGCTTGTGCTCACCGCGACGAGCGGGGATACGGGAAAGGCCGCGCTCGAAGCCTTTGCGGGGGTGAGCGGGGTGAAGGTGATGGTGCTCTATCCCGAGGAGGGCGTCTCCAAAATGCAGAAATTGCAGATGTGCACGCAGGAGGGCGAGAATGTGAACGTCGTCGCCGTGCGCGGCAATTTCGACGACTGCCAATCTGCGGCGAAGAAGATCTTTCGCTCCGAAAAATGCCGCGAGGAGATCGCGAAGCGCGGGTACCTGCTGACTTCGGCAAATTCTGTCAATATCGGGCGGCTCCTTCCCCAGATCGCCTATTATTTTTCCGCCTATCTCGACCTCGTCTCTTCCTCGCAGATCCGGATGGGGCAGAGCGTGGACTTTGCCGTTCCCACGGGGAATTTCGGCAACATCCTCGCGGGGTATTACGCGAAACGCATGGGGCTTCCCGTCGGGAAACTCCTCTGCGCTTCCAACAAGAACAACGTGCTCACGGGTTTCTTCCAGACGGGGAATTACGACGCGAAGCGTCCCTTCTTCCGCACGATGTCGCCCTCGATGGATATCCTCGTCTCTTCCAACCTCGAACGGCTGATCTTTGAAACTTCGGGAAGGGACGCCGCGCTCACGGCGGAGCGCATGAAGTCGCTCGCCGCGACGGGCAGGTATTCCGTGCGCGCCGAGGAGCTGAATATGTTGAAGGAGACCTTCGCCGCCGACTATACCTCGGAGGACGACACGGTGGAGTGCATCTATGAGTTCTTCGAGGAATACGGCTACCCTATGGATACGCACACGGGCGTCGCCATGAGCGTGGCGCAGAGATACCTCGGGAAGATAAAGGACGATACCATGTCTGAAAGACACCCTATGGTGGTGCTCTCTACGGCAAGCCCCTATAAATTCCCGCAGGACGTTTTGTATGCGCTCACGGGCAACGACGTGAAGGATTCGTATAAGGGCGTGAAGCGCATCCACCTGCTCACGGCGATGAAGGTGCCCGAGCCGATCAAGTCGGTGCGGTATAAGCCCATCCGCTTCAAGACCGCCGTCTCCGCGGAGAAGGCGTTCGATGAGATCGTCAAATTTTTGGACGCATAGATCGGGAAAATATGGTTTGAACGCCGCCCCGCCGCTCGCGGGGCGGCTGTTTTTTGCGGGGGGGGATCGGAAGTCCAACCCCCACCTGTCACGGCTGCGCCGTGCCACCCGCCCCCTTCAAAGGGGGCAGGTCTTAACGGGTGGGCAAGGTGGCGGGAGGGGGCTTAATGAGGAAGATGTGAGGGCGAAATGACAGAATTTTCATCTTCGGAAGGGCTTGGAACGTTGCAATTTGCACGGGAATATGTTATAATGGGGTATCATAGGCTGAAAAAAGCAGTCTCGGAGCGGATATGGCGGAAGGCGAAAACAAAAAAATCATCTATTCGGCGGTTCAGCCGAGCGGAAATCTCACCATAGGGAACTATGCGGGCGCGATCCGTAATTGGGTCCGCCTTCAAGAGGAATACGATTGCTTCTATGCCATCGCCGATCTGCATGCCATCACGGTCAGGCAGGAACCCGAAAAACTGCGCAGGCACACCCTCGAGCTTGCGGCGACCTATCTCGCCTGCGGGCTTGATCCCGAAAAGTGCGCGCTCTATGTGCAGTCGCACGTGCCCCAGCACGCAGAACTGTGTTGGGTGCTCAACACGCTCACCTATGTGGGAGAGGCCTCCCGCATGACGCAATTCAAGGATAAGAGCGCGAAACATGCCGACAATATCAACATGGGGCTTATGGACTATCCCGTGCTTATGGCGGCGGATATCCTTCTCTATCTTGCCGACTGCGTGCCCGTCGGCGTCGATCAAAAACAGCATGTGGAGCTTGCGCGGGACATCGCCATACGGTTCAACAACCGCTACGGGGAGACCTTCCGCGTGCCCGAACCGCTCATAAGGCGGGACGGCGCGAGCATTCGCTCCCTGCAAGACCCCGCGAAAAAGATGTCCAAATCGGACGAAAATCCCAACGCCGCCGTCTTTCTTTCCGACGATCGCGATACCGTGCTCCGCAAGTTCAGGCGCGCCGTCACCGACAGCGAGAACAGCATCCGCGCCTCGGAGGAGAAACCGGGCGTCAGCAATCTTCTCTCCATCTATTCCGCCTTTGCGGGCTGTACCGTGGAGGAGGCGGAAAAGACGTTCGAGGGAAGGGGGTACGGGGAGTTCAAGCTCGCCGTGGGGGAGACGGTCGCCGACGTGCTCGCGCCCATTCAAGCCGAGCAGAAGAGGCTGCTCTCCGATCGGCGGTATCTCACCGAGATCTTGAAAGGGGGTGCGGAACGCGCCTATAAAGCCTCGCGCAAGACGCTCTCCAAAGTGTACCGCAAGGTCGGCTTCTTTCAGGGGGAATAATGTTCGGATACGTTCGCTACGATTTCCCCAATCTGTTCGTGAAGGACGTCATGCTCTACAAGGCGGTCTATTGCGGTCTTTGCCGCAGCATCGGCGCCTCTTGCGGACATGCTGCGCGCGCAGGGCTTACGTATGACGTGACGTTCCTCTCCGCGCTCCTGCACAACATGGCGGGCAAAGACATCGAGATCGAGCGCAGGGGGTGCTTCGGGCACACCGTAAAGAAACGTTTCATGGCAAAGCCCGACGCGCTCTCCGAAGAGCTTGGCGCGCTCAATACCATATTGGTCTACTATAAACTCACCGACGACATTGCCGACGGCGGCAGGGGACGGGCGAGAAGGTTGTGGTTCAGGCGGGGATTCCGCCGCGCAAAAAAGGCATATCCCGCGCTCTGCGACCTCGTCGAAAAGTATTTGAAAGAGCAGGAGCTTGCGGAGAAGGGCGGCGCCTCTTCCCCCGATATGGCGGCGGAGCCTTCCGCCGCGATGATGGCGGCGCTTTCCGATCATTTTCTGAAAGAGAGGGCCTCCGCCCACACGCGCGGGCTGTTCTATGCGCTCGGGAAGTGGGTGTATCTCATCGACGCGCTCGACGACTACGAAAAGGACATCAAAAAGAACAACTACAACCCCTTCGCGCTCGCATACGGAAAGACCGACCGCGCCGAACTCATGAAAAAGTACGGCGAGGAGATTACCTTCCTCTTCGACACCCTCTTCTATTCCATGCGGGAACACCTCGCGGAGATCGAATTTCCCTTCAACCGCGACCTCACGGACAACGTGATTTTGAGGGGGATCCCCCTCGAAACGGGGCGCGTATTGCGGGGCGAGGCGCCTTCCGCCATGCAGGGCAAACTATAAATCAAGGAGAACGATATGCTCGACGAAAGCTACAAAATTCTCGGACTTGACGAGACCGCGACGGATGAAGAGATCGAAGCGCGGTATGCGCAGCTCAAAAAAAAGTACAACGAGGAAAAGTGGCAGGACGGCGAGGCGGGCAACAACGCCGCCCGCATGCTCGATAAACTGGAAACGGCATACAGCGACATCAAGGACGCGCGCCGCGAGGCGGAACAGCCCGAGAAAACTTCTGCCGACGCCATCGAAGAAGTGGGTTCCGCCATTCGCAGCGGAGATCTGAACCGTGCCCAGCAGCTCCTCGACGCCTTCAACGAGAGGAATGCCGAATGGCACTATCTGCAATCCGTCGTGTTCTATAAGAAGAATTGGATGAACGAGAGCAAGAAACAGCTCGAAATCGCCATGCAGCTCGATAGCGGCAACGAAAAATATCGCACCGCATACGAGAAGCTCAAAGCGCGCGCCGAATACACCCAGCAGACGGGGAACGCGCCCAACACGAACCCCGATCCCGCGATGGGCAACGGGCAGATGGGCGGGAATTGGTGCTCGACCTGCGCGACGATGTGCTATACCTATATGTGCGTGAACTGCCTCTTCAATCTCTGTTGCAACTGCCGCTGAGAGGGCGATCGCGGTGAAACGGCCATCGAAGTCCTTTGAAATAGCGCTCTCGGCGATCTCCTGCGCGGTGGTCGCTCTCGCGCTCACATTGGCTTCCTACGTGAGCTTTCTGATGGCGGCGGGGTATCTTCTTGCGGTGTTCGCGCTCATGGTGCCCCTCGCCAAAGATCTCTTTTGGGGGGAGATCCTCGCCTTTCTCGGCGGGCTCCTCCTCGCTTTGCTCTTCGGCGGGTTTGCCTTCTACATGAATCTCTTGCCCTTTGCGGCGTTTTTCGGGCTGCACCCCGTCGTCAACCGCTTGCAGATGAAATACGTCAAAAAGAAGGCGTGGTATGCGCCCGCCTTTCTCTTAAAAGCGGCGTGGTTCGACGGCGCCATGCTCCTCATCTGGTTTACGCTTGCGGGCGTGCTCGGGTTTCAGTCCGCGATGTGGTATGATTGGGTAAAGCAATATCTCTACCTTGTCGCCTTTCTCGGCGGCACGCTCTTTTTCGCGTTTTACGACGCGATGATGTTCTTGTGCCAGATTTCCGTGAATAAAATCATTGCGAGGATCAGGAGGTAAGCTATGGAGAAAAACGACCTCATCGTCGTCACGGCGGAGGCGTTCGGCACGCAGGGCGAAGGCATTGCCCGCGCGGACGGCGTCACGCTGTTCATTCCCTATCTTATCCCCGGAGAACGCGCCGAAGTCCGCGTGCTGAAAACAAAGGGGGGCGTGGGATATGCCAAAACGGAGGAGATCCTCACGCCCGCGGAGGAGCGCGTCCGCCCGCAATGCCCCGTGTTTCGCCGCTGCGGAGGGTGCCAGCTTCAACATTTAAGATACCGCGAACAGCTCAAATTCAAGACGGAGACGGTGCGCGACGTCCTCAAAAAGATCGGCGGGATCACGGCGCCCGTTTCCCCCTGCGAACGCAGCGACAAGGAATACGGATACCGCAATAAATTGCAGCTTCCCGTGGGCATGGTAGGGGGAGAAAACGTCGTCGGGTTCTTTGCGGAGCGTACGCACCGCATTGTTCCCATCGCGCAGTGCCCCATTCACCCCAAGTGGGCGGAGGACGTGATCTCCGCACTGCATTCGTTTATGGATAAGTGCGGGCTGGACGGATACGACGAGACCGCGGGGACGGGGCAGATCCGCCACATCGTCGTGAGAGAACTCAAAAAAAAGTATATCGTCACCCTCGTCGTGACCGTGCCCGAGTTGAAGGGGATAGGTTACTTCATTCATCTTTTAGACAATATTTTCCCCGAATACAGCCTGTTTCTGAACTTCAACGATAAGCCGACGAACGCCGTGTTCGGCAAAGAATTCAAGCCGATCGTGGGGAAGGGCAGCTATGAGTGCATGGACTCGGGGATCATCTTCGAGGCGGGCGCGAATACCTTCGTGCAGGTGAACGACAGCGTGCGCGGGAAATTATACGACCGCGCCCTCTCCCTCGTCGAGGAGGGGGAGACCGTCGTCGATTGCTATTCGGGCGGCGGCCTGCTCACGGCGATGTTCGCGAAGAAGTGCAAGTTCGCATACGGGATCGAAGTCGTCCCCGAAGCGAGCGCGTGCGCCGATCGCCTCGCCGCGCGCAACGGGCTTTCCAATATGCGGAACATCTGCGGGAAGGTGGAGGAGCATCTCGATGAACTTCTCGGGCAGGAGGGGGAGACTGCCGTGGTTTTGGATCCGCCGCGTGCGGGCGTGGAACGCAGCGTTCTCAAAGTGCTTTTGAGGCATGCGCCCAAGAAGATCCTCATGATCTCCTGCAATCCCGCAACGCTCGCGCGCGATCTCGGATTTTTGACGGGGACGCTCGTCGAGACGGAGCAGGGAGAACTTGTGAAGAGCGAAAACGGGGGTACCATGTACGAGATCGCCTCCATCGAACCCTTCGACATGTTCCCGCAGACGCGCCATGTCGAGACGCTTGCGCTTCTTGTCCGCAAGAACGAAAACGGCCTATAACATTAAGGCGCGGAAAAAACCGTTCGAGACAGCACGCGTTTGCGCGTTCGGCGGCGCGGGCTGTTTTCTATGATTCAATAAACCGAGGAAAAAGGGTGCTTCGGATGCTATGGACGCCAAACGGTTCAATAAACTCTTAAAGAAAATCAAATACGATCGTTCGGCATTCGAGGAGATCTACAACGAATATGCGGGGCCGCTCAAAGCCACGCTCATTCGCAAATTCGGAAACAAGACGGACGCGGAAGATATTGTTCACGAAGTTTTTTTGAAACTGTTCGATCTTGAAGAGACCGTCTCAAAGCCGATGTCCTTTCTCTCCACGATGGCGTCGCGCCTGGCGATCGACGCGTGGCGGCACAAGCACGGCGAGGTGCTCACGCCCATCGAGAACGGCTGCGCCGCGGTTGTGAACCCGCAGGCGATGGCGATCCTCGAATTTCTCGACGAACTGCCGAGGAAGATCGTCTATCTGCATTTCTGGGAGAAGTACCCCTACGCCGAGATCGCGGAGATCCTCGGCATGACGCCCGTGAATGCGCGCGTCGTTGCGCACCGCGCTCTCAGAAAATTGCAAGCGATGTGTAACAAAAAGAAATTCCGCAACGTCTTTTTAGGTGAAACGGTATAAAGGAGGATCAAGATGAAAATCAAGGTCAAAAAACAATCGGTTTTTGCCCTCGGGCTTGCCGCGGCAGTGTTCACGGCGTTTGCCTCGATCGTTCCCGAGACGTTGCTTGCGGACGGCGCGGCGAGATATCGCAGCACGGAGCAGGAGTTTTCGACCATGCAGATCGGCGAGGATATCGATTACGTTTCGCGGGAAAAAACCGAATACAAAATGGTGATGAGCCACCCGGGATTTGCTACTAGTTCCTATGCGGGATCTTGCGCTGCCATTGCGGGGAGCAACGTCCTCGGCTATTTCGACCGCTACTACGAGGAGCTGATCCCCAATCATGAGGCGGGCGAGTATTTTTTATCGGCGTATCTTTATAATTATGATGATAAATATGTTCGGGAGGCGTGCGACGAGCTTTTTATCGACATGGTGGGCAGCAATGTGAATCAGGGGGCGACGGAAAAACAATTCAAGGATGGCATGGCGAAGTATTGCAACAGCAAGGGTAGGACGTTTTCGTACAGCTCCTGTATGAGCGGCGGGTCGCTCTCCCTCACAAAGGTGTACGACGCGTTCGCGATCGACAAGCCCGTCGTACTGTTTTTGCGGAAGTACAACGTTACGCAGTACTTCGAGCCGTTGGAGACGCGGGATCACTACTCGTATTACGATTCCGAAGTCTCGCACGTGATGGTCGCCTTCGGATATACCAATTTCTTCTATACGCTTTCCTCCGGGACGAGATGGGTGAGAATGCTCCACGTCGCTTCCTGCAACGCTTTGGTGGATTCCAAAGGATTTTATGTAATTGACCGCAATCCCGCGGTCGTCGACGCGATCGCCGTCACTATTGCGTAATTATGCGGATCAAAAAATTTTTGAAAGAGCAGGCGGAGAGCGACCTGAACAAGTTGCGCGATGCGGACGATGAGTTTGTGCGGCGTGCGACGGCAAACTGCCGCGAGAGACGAGCGAGCAAGAAAAAGTGGATCCCGCTGATCGCAGGGTCTGCGGCTGCGATCGTTCTGACGGCGGGACTTCTCGGCTATTATTTGCCGCGAAGGAATGATTATTACTTAGAGGAAAATCTTATCAAAGAAGAATCCGATATCGCGCTTATGAATGCGGAGCTTTCGGAATTCTTTGTCGATTTGGGGCCCTCGGCGGAGACACTTTCATTAGAACATACCTACGATTCTGTGAGCGGGAAAACCATCGATTACGACTTCTCGCTGAAATATACGGGAGATACCGCGATGTTTCGTGCGGCGTTGCTGTTTTGCATCAATCCCGACTACAAGGGATACGATCCCGTGGAACTCGGCGTAATCAGCGGGACGATCGAGAGGGAGACGTTTACGATCGAGTATTCGGTTTCAACTGCCGAGGACAGCGGCATGCAGACCGCGAGCTACAAGGCGGTGATACAGGGAAGGAAGGAATTTATTGTCATTAGCGCCGAGGAATATTATGTAGGCGAGCCATGTTTTATCGACGTCTTGCAAGAGATCGTGCAACCGAAATGAAGGAGCCACCCGCAAGGGTGGTTTTTTTGTATTGAATGACAACCCCCACCCGTCACGGCTGAGCCGTGTCACCCGCCCCCTTAAAAAGGGGGCAGGTCTTGCAGCGGTGATACTTCGACAGGCTCAGTATGACGTATTTAGAATGACACCCCCACCCGTCACGGCGGAGCCGTGCCACCCGCCCCCTTAAAGAGGGGGCAGGTCTTGCAGCGGTGATACTTCGACAGGCTCAGTATGACGTATTTAGAATGACAACCCCCTCAGTCTGCTACGCAGACAGCTCCCCCTCGGAGGGGGCGCCAAGTAGTTGTTCCCGTCCCGCTCGTCCTTATAGAGGTGGCAAGGGTTGCCCCCACCCGTCACGGCGGAGCCGTGACACCCTCCCCCTCGCACGCGAGGGGGAGGGTTTAATATAGGGAGATTTTGCGGGATTTGGGGAAATTTTGACGAAAAATGGCGAAAATCATGTTATTTCGATAAATATCAAAATAAGAAATGCGGAGAAAATTTTTTCAAGAAATTCCCGGAACATGCGCTGCGGACTTGCGAACGCGGCGAAAATGTGGTATAATTCGGAAAAACGGGAGAAGTGGAAAGCGATGTATCGTGTGATCCAAGTGCAAAAAGATCTCTATTATTTAGGCGGGAACGACCGCCGTCTTGCGCTCTTCGAGAGCGCGTATCCCATTCCGCGCGGGGTGAGCTACAATTCCTACCTTCTCTGCGACGAAAAGACGGTGCTCTTCGATACGGTGGATCTTGCCGTGTCCGAGCAGTTCTTTGAAAATCTCGAACACGCGCTGGGGGGAAGGGCGCTCGACTACGTCGTCGTGCACCACATGGAACCCGATCATTCCGCGAGTTTCCTCCGCCTTATGGAAAAATATCCGAACGTGACCGTCGTCACCAACGGCAAGGTGGAGCAGATGTTGGAGAACTACTTCCCCTTCTCGGGCGAGGGCGTGCATATCGTGAAGGAAGGGGATACGCTCAGCGTCGGCAGGCGGACGCTGCAATTCGTCTTTGCGCCGATGGTCCATTGGCCCGAGGTGATGATGACGTACATTCCCGAGGACGGCATCCTGTTCTCCGCCGACGCGTTCGGCACTTTCGGCGCGCTTCCCGGCAGCATTTTCGCCGACGAGGTGAACTTCGAGCGCGACTATCTCGACGACGCCCGCCGCTACTATCTCAACATCGTGGGCAAATACGGCGTGCAGGTGCAGAATGTTTTGAAAAAAGCGGCGGGGTTGGAGATCCGCCTCGTCTGTCCGCTGCACGGACCCGTCTGGCGCGAGCAGTTCGCGTGGTTTTTGAAAAAATACGATACTTGGAGCAAGTATCTGCCCGAGGAGTGCGGCGTGGCAGTGTTTTATTCCTCCGTCTACGGGCACACGCAGAACGCCGCCGAGATCCTCGCCTCGCGCCTTGCCGAGCACGGCGTTTTCACGAAGGTGTACGACGTTTCCGTGACCCATGTCAGCGATCTGCTCGCCGAAGCGTTCCGTTTTACGCACTCCGTGTTCGCCACGACGACGTATAACAACGGCATTTTCGTCAGCATGGAGAACTTTTTGCGCGATCTGAAAGCGCACAATTTCCAAAACAGAAAATACTCGCTCATCGAGAACGGGAGCTGGTCGCCGCAGGCGGGCGCATACATGCAGGCGGAGTTCGACGGCATGAAAAACATGACGCGGGTGGGCGAAAAGGTGACTATTCTTTCCGCCGTGAAAGAGGAGACGCGCGCGGCGCTCGTCGCGCTGGCGGACGAGATCGCCGAGGATATCAAGGGCTGAAAGGCGCGGCATATCGCCGCGGAAAAGTATTATAGAGGAGGAAATCTTATGGCAAAGTATATCTGCAACGTGTGCGGATACGTGTACGACGAAACGGAGGGAGATCCCGACAACGGCATTGCGCCCGGCACCCCGTGGGAAGACGTGCCCGACGACTTCACCTGCCCGCTCTGCGGCGTGGGGAAAGAGGACTTCTCCGCAGAATGATCGAAAAAAAGCCCGCCGAACGGTTCCGTTCGGCGGGCTTTTTTCTTAAATTTTTATCGCTATATTTCGGACATGGGTGGGGGAAAATCGCTGTGAGCGACGCACCGCGCCCGCTTTTTTTCCGAAAAACGACGGTTTTCGTCAGAGAAGGGCGGAAATGTGGGAAAGGAGGGTGTCTTTGCCCGTTCCCGTAAGCCCCGAGACGGCGATCACGTTATCCATGCCCAAGCCCAGAGCGTTCGCAACGGCGCGGACGCGCTCTCTTTGCTGCATGCGGGAGAGCTTATCGCACTTCGTGGCGATCACGGTGAAGGAAATGATGTGATAGTTGAGGAAGGCGATCATTTGGAGATCTTCTTTCGAGGGATCGCGGCGGATGTCCGTGAGCACGAGCACGCGGCAGATGTTCTTTTTTTCAAAGAAGGCGTCGAGCAGCCGCCCCCATTTCGCCTTTTCTTCCTTCGAGACGGCGGCGTAGCCGTAGCCCGGAAGGTCGGCGAGCAGAAAATCGCCGAAGTCGAAGTAGTTCACGAGCCGCGTCCTGCCCGGGGCGGCGCTCGTCTTGGCGAGCTTCTTCTGCCCCGCGAGCATGTTGATGAGCGTGCTCTTGCCCGCGTTGGATTTCCCGCAGACGGCGATCATCGGCTTTTCGGGCGTGAGAAATTGTGCTTCGGACGCCGCAGATGTGACAAATTTTGCCTGAATGTTCATTGCGGCAGCCCCACGACGGCGTTTTTGAATACTTCGTCTATCTCGGAGACGCAGATAAAGCGCAGCGTCTTTCTCACTTCCTCGGGGATCTCCTCGACGTCCTTTTTATTCTCTTCGGGAATGATGATATCATGGACGCCGATGCGCGCCGCGGCGAGCGCCTTCTCTTTCAGCCCGCCGATGGGAAGCACTTTGCCGCGCAGGGTGATCTCCCCCGTCATGGCGATGTCCCGCCGCACGGGGCGCCCTGTGAACGCGGAGAGAATGGCGGTCGCCATCGTGATGCCTGCGGAGGGGCCGTCCTTCGGGGTCGCGCCCTCGGGAATGTGGATGTGGATATCCTTCTTTTCAAAATCGCCCTCGGCGATCCCGTATTTTGCCGCGTTGGAGCGGATATAGGAGATCGCGGCGCGCGCCGATTCCTTCATGACGTCGCCGAGCTTGCCCGTGAGCAGGATGTCGCCCTTGCCCCGCATGGCGGAGACTTCGATCGTCAGCGTCGTGCCGCCGACGGACGTCCATGCAAGCCCCGTCGCCGCGCCCACTTCGTCGCGTTCGAGCATTTCGCCGTCGCGCGAAAACCGCTTGGCGCCGAGGAATTTTTCGAGATTGCGGTCTGTGACGAGGACGCGCTTTGCCCGCCCGCTCTTTGCGACGCGGACGGCGGCCTTCCTGCATACGGCGCCGATGGTGCGCTCCAATGAACGCACGCCCGCCTCCATCGTGTAACCGTCGATCATCGCGGCGATCGCGCTCTCGGAGATCGCAAGATCTTTTTCGCCGAGGCCGTTTTCCTTGCGCTTCTTCGCGACGAGATAACGAAGGGCGATCTGGATCTTCTCCTGCTGCGTGTAGCCCGAGAGTTCGATGATCTCCATGCGGTCTCTTAAAGGCATGGGTATCGTTTCGAGCGTGTTCGCGGTGGCGATGAACATGACTTTGGAGAGATCGTAGGGCACTTCGAGATAGCGGTCGCGGAAGGTGGAGTTCTGCTCGGGATCGAGCACTTCCAAGAGCGCGCTCGCGGGGTCGCCGCGAAGATCGGACGAGATCTTATCCACTTCGTCGAGCAGGAACACGGGGTTGACGGCGCCCGCGTTTTTCATTTCGTAGAGAATGCGCCCCGGCATCGCGCCGATGTAGGTACGCCTGTGGCCGCGGATCTCCGCCTCGTCTTTCACGCCGCCCAAACTCATGCGCACGAACTTCCGCCCGAGCGCGCGCGCAATGGACTTGGCGATACTCGTCTTGCCCACGCCGGGCGGACCGACGAGGCAGAGGATGGGCGCTTTGAGCGTGCCCGTGAGTTTGAGGACGGCGAGATATTCGAGGACGCGTTCCTTGATCTTTTCCAAGCCGTAGTGATCCTCTTCGAGGATCTTTTCCACTTCGGAAAGGGAGGCGGTGTCCTCCGTCTGCTCCTGCCACGGAAGGTCGAGGAGCCAATCGGCGTAGTTGCGGAGGACGGTGTATTCGGGCGAGGAGGAGGGCATTCTGTCCATGCGCCCCAGCTCCGCGAGCGCCTTTTCCTCCACCTCTGCGGGCAGACCCTTTGCGAGCAGTTTTTCGCGCAGAACGTCGTTCTCCTGCTCGTCGTCGCCGAGTTCGGCGTGGATCACTTTGAGCTGCTCGCGGAGATAGAAATCGCGCTGCGATTTGCTGATGCTCATCCGCAGTTTGCGCTCGATGGTGTGTTCGAGATCCTTGACCGTCCACTCGCGGTAGAGACTTGCCGCGAGGAGTTGGAGCCGCTCGGTGAGGCGGTCCTCGGAAAGGATACTTTGCTTGACTTCGTCTTTGAGATCCGCGCAGTGCGCCACGACGTTGAGATAGACTTCGGGGTCGCTCACGGCCGCAAGGCGCGTCTCCGCTTCCTTCAATGCCTTGTTGTCGCCCGAGAGATCGGGCAGGAGCTGTTTGATGACCCGAAGGTGCGCTTCCTCCTCTACCTCGTCTCCGCGGACGGTGGGAGCCGCCTCCGCCGCGGCGATCACGCACCCGTCGCTGTGGCTGAACTCCTGCGCCTTCGCGCGGTACAGCCCTTCGACGGTGAGCCTGACCGCTTCGCCGCTGAACCTCAGGTATTGGCGGATGACCGCGACGGTGCCGACGGAGGAGAGATCCTCCTCCCCGGGGAGTTCCTTATCCGTCCGTTGGCGCGTGAGAAAAATGCGGTCGTCCATTGCGCGTGCGCGGTCAATGGCCGCGACTGAGATGCCGCGCCCGACTTCGAGCGACACCGTGGTGTTCGGGAACACGACCTGCGTGCGAAGGGGGAGCACGGGCAAAATTTGGGGCGTAAGAGGCATGTCCATAGTATTTCCTCGAAAAGTTGCTACTATTATATCACACGATGAGAGCTTTTTCAAACGTTTCCGGGGAAATATCCGCGGGAAAGAGCGTCTTTTGGGCAAAATTCGAAAAAGGCGCGCGCAAAATATTCTTTTTCTTGCGGAAAAAACTGCCGTATCGCGCGTAAAAGAAGTTGCAAAATAAAACGGGATATGGTATAATCGGCTATGTCTGCGAGCAGACAATACTCACCCTTTGGGCGCCGCCCTCCGTGTCCGCAAATCTCATAGGCGGAAATCGGGCGGGAAAAACGCGCAAGGGGGCGGTATAACGGAGGAATTATGGCAGTTATCACAATGAAGCAGCTTCTCGAAGCGGGCGTCCATTTCGGGCACCAGACGAGAAAGTGGAACCCCAAGATGAAGAAGTACATCTTCGCCGCCCGCCACGACATTCACATCATCGATCTCGAAACCACGGCGGGGCTGATCGAGACGGCGTATAGCTTCGTCGTCGAATCCGTGAAGCAGGGCAAGAGCGTTCTCTTCGTGGGCACCAAGAAGCAGGCGCAGGACGCGATCAAGGAAGAGGCGGAGCGCTGCGGGCAGTTCTACGTCAACTCCCGTTGGCTGGGCGGCACGCTCACCAACTTCAAGACCATCCGCTCCCGTATCGACTATCTCGAAAAGCTCGAAAGAATGGAAGCGAGCGGCGAGTTCGATCTTCTCCCCAAGAAGGAAGTCCTCGGGCTGAAAAAGGAGATGGGCAAGTTGCAGGAAAATCTCGGCGGCATCAAAAACATGAGGGGCATGCCCGGGATCATGTTCGTCGTAGACCCGCATAACGAAGATATCGCCGTCGCCGAAGCGCGCAAGATGCACGTGCCGATCGTCGCGATCACGGATACCAACTGCGATCCCGATCTCATCGACTATGTCATCCCCGGGAACGACGACGCGATCCGCGCGATCAAGCTCATTTCGTCGGTCATCGCGAACGCGGTCATCGAAGCCAATCAGGGCGAGACGCCCGTTCCCGCCGCCGAAGAGACGGCAGAGAGCGACGAACAGCCCAAAGATATCGAAGAAGTTGTCGCTGCGGAAGAATAATCGGGAGGAAATAAGAAAATGGCAGAGTTTACGGCAAAGGACGTTATGAAGCTTCGCGAACAGACGGGCGCGGGCATGATGGATTGCAAGCGCGCGTTGGTGGACGCGGACGGCGATTTCGAGAAGGCGGCGGATCTGCTCCGCGAACGCGGTATCGCAAAGGCCGCAAAGCGCGCTTCCAAGATCGCGGCGGAGGGCATCGTGTATGCCTATGTCGAGGGAAATACGGGCGTGCTCGTGGAGATCAACTGCGAGAGCGACTTCGTCGCAAAGGGCGAGAAGTTCCATGAACTTGCCGCGACGGTCGCAAAGCAGATCGCGGCGACAAAGCCCGCGGACGTTGCGGCGTTGCTTGCTTCCGATCTCGGCGGAAAGACGGTGGAGACCTTCATCTCCGAACAGGTCGGCATCATCGGCGAGAAGATCTCCGTGAGAAGATTCACCATCTACACGACGGAAGGATTCGTCGAGACGTATATCCACATGGGCGGCACGATGGGCGTCATGCTCGACTTCGCCTGCCCCGAAAACGAGATCACCAAGACGCTCGCGCACGACCTCGCGCTTCACACGGCGTTCTCCAAGCCCGCATATCTTGCGGCGGACGAGGTCTCCGCGGAGACGTTGGAAAAGGAGAAGGAGATCTTGAAGCAGGAGGTCATCAACGAGGGCAAACCCGAGGCGATCGCGGAAAAGATCGTGCTCGGCAAGATCAAGAAGTTCTATGAGGAGAACTGCCTGCTCGAACAGAAATTCGTCAAGGACGACAAGGTGACGGTGAAGGATCTCATCGCGCAGGCGTCGAAGGCGGCGGTTGTGCCCGTTACGTTGAAGCGTTTTGTGTTCTACGTCATGGGGCAGGGGCTTGAAAAGAAAACGGAGGATCTCTCCGAAGAAGTCGCAAAACAAGTCGAAGCCATGAAGAAATAACGATAGTGTATGAAAAACCGCACCCGAGAGGTGCGGTTTTTTTGTCTAAACGAAAACCGCGCGATCGTCGCGTGGTTCAAGAGAGGCTTTGCCGATGAACATACAAATAATGAAAATATGAAGCGTAATGAGCGGGATGAATGTTTCTTGGCGCCCCCTCGAGGGGGAGCTGTCGAGGCAAAGCCGAGACTGAGGGGGTGTCACTCCCTTTGTTAAAACACCCCTTCCGTCACTCGCATTGCTCGTGCCACCCACCCCTCGGAGGGGTGGGCAAGGGTGCAACCCCCACCACCCGCTGCGCGGGAGCCGCCCCCTTCAAAGGGGGCAGCTCCAACCCCCACCTGTCACGGCGGAGCCGTGACACCCTCCCCCTCAAAGAGGGGTAGGGCTTTCGGACTGCGTATGAGGGGATTCACTCGGGGCGGTGCCCCTCGGAATGACGCGGTTTCTGCGGCAAAGGCGTGCGGGAGGGTCATTTTCTGACACCCAAAATGTGCAAGGCGCGGACAACGGGGGCGCGATAGGAGGAGAGCGTTTTCCCGTACACGTCGTAGGAGTGCGCCGCGACGAGGATCGTGCCGCCCGCAACGCTCACGACGACGGGGGAGTGATAGAAGTCGCCCGTTTCCCGCCCGAGTTGAACGATATCGCCCCGTTCGACGCGGGAGAGGGGGACTTCCTCGGCGAACGGCCCCGCGCCCGTGTTGGAGACGAGAAAGTTATAGAGATATTCCACGCCCGTCCACGAGGCGGTGCGGTCGTTTGCATTGCGGTAGAACCAGCCGTAAACGGGGGTGTAGTTCATGATCTTCGCGCCCGCAAAGACGCATTGCGAGGCAAAATTGGTGCAGTCTCCGCCGATCTCGCTATAATCGTAGAACGCAGGATTTCGTCCATATGCCCACTCCCGCGCATACCGCACCGCCGCCTCTCTATCGTACTTTATTTCATTCGGCATGCTATATGTTATGCGAAAAGAATGCCTCTTGTTGCGGGGGGGGATGTCGCCTTTGGCGACGAATGAGGGGCTTGTCGCCCCTGAAAGGGGAGATGTCACGAAGTGACAGAGGGGTTAAAACCCTTTCCCCCGCTTCGCGGGTACTGTCTCACGCGGGTAGAATCCCGCGCTCGGTCACCGTTCGCGCCTTCCGATGCGCTCACTCACCGCAAAACGCAGCACACGGCACACCGTGCCGATGTGCAGAAATGCGTTTTGCGACCTAAAAGGGACAGCAAGAACCCCCACCTGTCACGGCTCCGCCGTGACACCCTCCCCCCTCAAAGAGGGGTAGGGCTTTCGGACTGCGTATGAGGGGATTCACTCGGGGCGGTGCCCCTCGGAATGACGCGGTTTCTGCGGCAGAGCCGTAAGGGAAGGGTTTCCATAATTCTTATGGAAAGTCTTGCATTTTTTTCCTTCTTATGGTATACTGAGAAAAAATCAAATCAGGAGCATGGCATGGAGCCGAAATATAAGCGCATTCTTTTGAAGCTCTCCGGCGAGGCGCTTGCGGGGAAGCAGCGCTTCGGACTCAACGAAGAGGTCGTCGCCGCCGTGGTCGACCAGATCGTGAAGGTCCATGAAATGGGCGTGGACATCGGGATCGTCATCGGCGGAGGAAACTTTTGGAGGGGCAGGCAGGGTTCCAAGATGGAACGCACCACCGCCGATCAGATGGGCATGCTCGCGACGGTGATGAATTCCCTCGCGCTCATGGACGCCATCGAGAGACGGGGCGTGCCCACGCGCGTGCAGACCGCCCTCAACATGATCTCCGTCGCCGAGCCGTATATCCTCCGCAAGGCGCTTCACCATTTTGAAGAGGGGCGCATCGTGATCATCGCGTGCGGGACGGGGAACCCCTACTGTTCGACGGACACCGCAGCCGCCCAGCGCGCCTGCGAGATCGGCGCGGACGTGCTGCTCATGGCGAAGAATGTGGACGGCATCTACGACAGCGATCCCCATCTCAATCCCGCCGCGAAGAAGTTCGACAGGCTCACCTTCCGCGAAGTCATCGGCGGGGAACTCAAAGCGATGGACGCGACCGCGGCGACGATGTGCATGGAGAACGGCATCCCCGTTCTGGCGTTTGCGCTCGGCGAACCCGATTCCATCGTGCGCGCCGTATGCGGCGAAAAGATCGGGACGGTCATCGACAACGAATAAAATCCCGCAAGAGGGGAAAAAGGAGTATGATATGAACGAAAATCTCGAAGAAGTCTTTCTCACGCTCGAAGAGAAAACGGAAAAGACGGTCAACGTTCTCAAAGACGGGTTTGCCGCGATCAGAGCGGGCAGAGCCAATCCGCGCATTCTCGACAAAGTGCAGGTGGAGGCGTACGGCGGCATGAGCCCGCTCAACCAGCTCGGCAACGTCGCAGTCTCCGACGCGAGATGTCTCGTCATCAGCCCGTGGGATAAATCTCTTTTGAAGGCGATCGAGAAGGCGATCCTCGCCTCCAACATCGGCATTACGCCCTCCAACGACGGCACGGTGATCCGCCTCGTCTTCCCCGAACTCACCGAGGAGCGCAGAAAGGATCTCGTCAAGCAGGTGAGAAAGACGGGCGAGGATACCAAAGTCGCGGCGCGCAATGTGCGCAGAGAGGCGATGGAAGCCGTGAAAAAGATGAAGACCAACAAGGAGATCTCCGAAGACGAGGCGAAGAACGCGGAGATCGACGTGGAAAAGGCCGTTCAGAAATGTATCGAGGAGATCGATAAGACGGTCGCCGCGAAGGAAAAGGAGCTTCTCACCATTTGAGCGGGAAGATCCCCCGCCATGTCGCCGTCATCATGGACGGCAACGGCAGGTGGGCGAAAAAGAGACTGCTTCCCCGCGCGGCGGGGCACCGCGCGGGGCTTACGCGCATGATCGGGCTTTCCGATCATATCTTTGCGTGCGGCGTGGAATACTGCACGCTCTTTGCGCTCTCCGCCGAAAATCTCGCCCGCCCCAAAGAGGAGCTTGACGCGCTCTTTGCCCTCTTTTGCGAGTACTTTTCGGAGTACGCAGAGCCTTTGAAAGAGAAGGGCATCCGCTTAAAGACGCTCGGAGATCCCGCCCTCGTCCCCGAAAACGTGAGAAAGCTCATGCGCGAGGCGGAGGAGAAGACGCGGCTCGGCGAGCGCGGAACGCTCTCCCTTGCCATCGGCTACGGCGGGCGGCAGGACATCGTGCGCGCGTGCGGTCTGCTCGCGCAAAAAGGGGAGCCTGTCACGGCGGAAAATTTCGCCGCGGCGCTTTCGACGGGGGGCATGCCCGCGGTCGATCTCTTGATCCGCACGGGGAAGGAGAAACGGCTCTCCAATTTTTTGTTGTATGAAGCGGCTTACGCCGAACTATATTTCAGCGACCTCTATTTCCCCGACTTCTCCGACGAAGCCTTCGACAGTGCGCTTGCGGAGTTTGCGCGTCGGGATCGGCGGTTCGGAAAACTTTGATCTTTGCGGTGTGATATGGAAAATCCGGAGCAGCTTGCGGAACGAAAAAGTTTGAAACTCAGATGTATAACGGGCGCGGTGTACATTCTCGTCCTCGCCGTCTTTTTTATTTTGAAAATTTTTGTGAGCGAGCTGTTCTTCGACGGACTGATCCTCATCTTCGCCTTCTTCGGCACGGGCGAAATGCTGCGCGCCTTCGGCAATAAATTGCACATCTCCCAGAAGATCGTCGTCATCTTCTTCGCGCTCGCCGTGATCGCGACGTATGCCGTCGGCGACTTCTATTATACGAAGGTGCTCGGGATCGGGCTGCCCGGGCAGGACATCACCGAGGCGAGGGGAAGAAATTACTCCATGCACCTCACCTTCATCGTGCTCATCGCGGGCATGGCGGTGCTTGCCTCTCTGCTCGTGTTCTCGCACAGGCATGTGACGCTGGAATCGACGGGCTACGCCTTTCTCTGCTATGCCTATCCCTCCTTCTTCCTTCTCGTGCTCACGGTGTGCAACCACCTCTATTATTACTCCGAACTTGCGGTGATGCTCGTGTTCATCGTCGCGCCCTTCGCCGATTCCTTCGCCTTCCTCTTCGGGAGGCTGTTCGGCAAGAAACTGCCCGCAAAACTTGCGCCCAACATCTCCCCGAACAAGACGATCGTCGGCGGGTTCGGCGGGCTGGTGGGCGGCGCGATCGGCGCGATCGTCATCTTCTTCATGTACTACGGGATCATGCAGCTCGACAATATCGGCGCGGCGCCGCAGTTCATCCGCGACATTGCGATCTCGCCCGTCAATCTCGTCTTCTTCCTCGGGCTTGGCATTCTGGCGGCGGCGTTTTCGCAATTCGGCGACCTCGTGGAGAGCGCGATCAAGCGCAAGCTCGGCATCAAGGACATGGGGAAGATCCTGCCGGGGCACGGCGGAGTGCTCGACCGCATCGATTCCTCGCTCTATGCGGGGCTTATCATTTGTATTGCGCTCGTGGGGAAACTCATGTTGCTCGGCTGAGCCGCATAAAATAGAGTACGGCATTGCGCCCGCCGTGCGGCGGGCGTATTTTATGAGGATAGCATGTTGAAAATCGCATTGATCGGGTGTACGGGAAGTATCGGAAGAGGGGTCGTAGACGTCGTGCGGCGCAATAGAGACCTCTTCTCTTTCAGCGCGCTCGCTTGCGGAAACGACGAGGAAGGGCTGCGCGCGCTCGAAGGGGAGTTCGCGCCCAAAATTTCCTATTGCGCAAAAAACGGGGCGCCCATGCCCGAGGATCTGTTCGCAGATTGCGACGTCGCCTTTATCGCGGCGGGCGGATTTATAGGGCTTTCGTATACCCTTGCCGCGCTCCGCGCGAAAAAACGCGTCGCGCTGGCGAACAAGGAATCGCTCGTCGTAGGCGGACAGCTCGTGACGCGCGAGGCTGAGGCGGCGGGCGCGGAGATCGTTCCCGTGGACAGCGAACATTCCGCCATCTTTCAGGCGCTCGGCATGCGGCGCGAGGGGAAGTTTTCCCGCCTCGTGCTCACCGCGAGCGGCGGCCCCTTCCTCCATATGGAAAAGGAAAAGCTTGCGCGCGTGACGGCGAAGGAGACGCTCCGCCACCCGACGTGGAAGATGGGGGCGAAGGTGACGGTGGACAGCGCGACCCTTCTCAACAAGGGCTACGAGATCATCGAGGCGAAATGGCTGTACGGCGCGCAGTTCGGGCAGATCGAGGCCGTCGTGCACCCCGAGAGCATCGTGCATTCCATCGTCTGCTTCGAGGACGGCGCGGCGATCGCCCAGCTCGGCTATCCCGATATGCGCGTCCCCATTCAGCTTGCGCTCACCTATCCCGAGCGCTTTCCCTGCGCGCCGCAGCTCGACTTTGAACGGTTGGGCGCGCTGCACTTTCTCCCGCTTCCGCGCGATAAATTCCCCTGCTTCGGGCTGGCGGTCGAGGCGGGAAGAAGGGGCGGAACGTGCCCCGCCGTGCTCAACGGGGCGGCGGAGGTCGCCGTGCAAGCCTTTCTCGCGGGCAGCATAACCTTCCCGCAGATCGCAGAAACTATCGAGGACGCGCTCTGCCGCATTCCCCGCGCGGAAGCGGAGAGCTACGCTGCGCTCGCCGAGGCGGACGCGTTGGCAAGGAGGGCGGCGGCTACGCATATCTATGGCAAATGATCTTCTCTCCGTATGGGGCACGATCGGCTCCGTCTTGCTTGCCATTCTGATCCTGCTCGTCATGATCACCATCCACGAGTTCGGGCACTACATCGTCGGCAAGCTCCTAAAATTCAAGATCGACGAATTTTCCATCGGGTTCGGGCCTGCGATCTTCAAGCGCAAGCGCAAGAAAACGGGGGAGATGTTCGCCGTGAGGCTCATTCCGCTCGGCGGCTATTGCGCCTTTGCGGGCGAGGAGGGCACGGAGAGCGAGAAGGAAGAAAAGACGGCGCAAGACGAACCCTTTGAGGAGTGCAAAAAGGAGACGACAGGCGAGGCGGGAGCTTCCCCAGCGGCTCTGCCGCCCGAGGAAGGTTTGCCCGAAGAGCCTGTATCGGAAGCGCCTTCGCCCGAGCAAGGTTTGCCCGAAGAGCCTTCGCCCGGGGAGCCTTTACGGGAGGGCTTGCCGCCCGCAGAGCCTTCGAACGCGGGACTTTCCGCTGCGAACGAGAATATCAAGACGCAGGTGCAGAGCGGGGGAGAGGGCGAAGAGAAGCCCCGAAAGCATGCGCGGCTGAAATATTCCAACGACGGTCTCTTCACCCATATGTCGCCCTTCAAGCGCATCGTCGTGCTCGTCGCGGGGGCGTTCATGAACTACCTTCTCGCCCTCCTTCTGATCGCGACGCTCTTCGCCTGCTACGGGCAGAGCCTTGTGATCGTGAAGAGCGCGGCGGTCACCGACGAGTATTCCGCCGAGTTCTCCTTCCGCGACGGCGACATCCTCATCAGCGCGGACGGGAAGGATCTCTATCTTACGACGGATATCTCCCGCGCGCTCGACGGAAAAAAACAGAACGAGACGGTCACGTTTGTCGTTGCGAGAAAGACGGAAAACGGGTACAAGCGCGAAAAGGCGACGATCATGCTCCGCAACGACGTAAATATCAGCAACAGTTCGGATTTTACAGGGGTGTGGTCGGCGCTCGGCGTCGGGGTCGTGACGCGCGCGGACGGAAAGGATTATTACGATCTCGATACGACGTCGTACCATTTCGGCTTTTTCAAGACGATCGGGCGCGCCATCGTGTATTCCTTCAAGATCGCGGGGACGATCTTCCGCGTCATCGGGGAACTGCTTACGGGCAAGCTCGGGCTGAGTTCTCTGGGCGGGCCTGTGACGACGATCACGACGACTTCGCAGGTCGTTTCCGCGGGCGGATTCCGCGGATTTTTGGAGATCGCCGCCTTCATCGGCGTCAATCTCGCCGTCGTCAACCTGCTTCCCATTCCCGCGCTCGACGGCAGTAAAGTGGTGTTTACCGCCATCGAATGGGTGCGCGGGCGGCCGATCTCCCGTAAGGTGGAGGCCGTCATTCACGCCGTCGGGATCGTGCTTCTCTTCGCCTTCGCCATTTTGGTGGACGTGCTGCAATTCGTATAAGATCGGAGAAAGAATAAGCCGCCCCGAGGCACAGCCTCGGGGCGGCGGTTTGTTGTTCGGAACTACTTCTCTTCGGACATGGTAGTATCGTTTTGCGTCTCATCTGCCGTTTTCTTCTCGTTCGGGCGGAACTTTCGCACCGCCTTCACGATGGCGGGAGAGGAGAAGATGACGACGCCCACGGCGATGACGATCGCGATATCCACGAACACGAAGGAGTTATAGCCGAGGCTGTACGCCCAAGCGCCCGCGGGGTCGCCCGTGAGATCCGCAAAGGCGAACACGCCTGAGAGGACGTGGGAAACAAAGCGCATCGCGCTCGCCACGATCGCGCCGAGGGCGAACTGGATCTGCGGGAGTTTATCGAGCTTTCTCACGTTCGCGAACAGCCCCGCAAGTCCGATGCAGGCGAAGGCGATGGGGTAGTCGAGCAGGAACTGCGCGGGGTGGATGAGCCACGGATCCTGCACCGCCTGCAAAATACCGTAGATAAAGCCCGCAAAGACGCCCTTCTTCACGCCGAACATATAGGCGTAGATCATGAGGGGCAAGAGGGATGCGATGGTGACCGAACCGCCCTGCGGCAACTTGAAGATGCGGATGTACGAGAGCGCAAAGCTCATCGCGATGCAGACGGCGGCATAGGAGATGGATTTGGAATCGAAGCCGTTCGGCTCCTTTCTCCCCAAGAAGAGGGCGAAGAACACGAGCAGCCCGATGAGGACGATTGCCGAGACGTAGAGGAGCGCATTGTCGAGAGAGGTGATATCGCTATCCTGACCCGCGCCGTAGACGCCGAGGCATATGAGCATGGCAATGAGCGCCGCGCCCGTCACGGAGAGGGCGACGATCTTCCCGACGCGAAATGCCTTTTCCCCGAAGAGGTAGGAGATGTACGCGCCTGCCGCCGAGAGGATGACGCATGCGCCGAGCACGACGGCGGGGTAGAGGACGAGATCGTAGATGACGCCTTCCTCCCGCATCCCCATGATTTCGAGGGAGAACATCGTGATGATGACGGCGAGCGCGAAGCCAACGGCGAGCGAGACTGCGACGGCGAGGTAGCGCTTCATCGTCTCCCGTTTCTTCCACATGACGAAGGCGCCCACGATGAGGAGCACGCCGAGAAGGGCCACGAAGCACCAGAGGAATACCGAGGAAAGCGCGCTCTTTGCGTACGACGTCCAGACGTTGGGGTAGAGATAGCTCTCGATATCGCCGTCGGCGTTAGGTATCGTGCCCGTATACGTCGAAAGCAGGGAAAATTGTAACATAAAACCTCCTTTTATCCGCCTTCGGAGCATAAAAAACGCCCGCAAAATATGCGCAGGCGTAAAGTCTTCCGAATCCCGTTCTTTCGTGCAAGCATTGCCTTGCCCGATTCCAATGGTATCATCTCAGCCTTTCGGCACCCACGACGGATAAATCAAATGAAATTGTACCTTCATTATAAGCCGCGAATTTGCAAAAGTCAATTGTTTTTTCGCGGAATTTATAGTATAATGTGCCTATCGCTATGAAATACGATTTTGCCGCTCTCCGATTTACAGACGACCCCAATCTCGCCGATAAGATCTATTGGTATCTTGCCGAATTTCCGCTTGCGGAGGGCGAGGAAGCGCTTGCGCCCGTCGGGATCCACGATAGGCTCCAAAAGGCGCGGGTGGAGCGCGTTTTCAGCGCGGAAGAGGGAGAGGCGCCCTACGATCTGAGGCTGATCAAGCGCGTTGCCGCCAAAACGGGCGCAAGGAAATTTTCGATCGGCGGGGCGATATTCTCGGAATTCGGCGGCGTGCGCTACGACGACCGCCATTACACCCGTTTTTCGCGCGTCGTCTATTCGGAGGACGGGGCGGAGAAAGAGGAGCTTGCCGCCCGCGGCTTTCAGACGGCGTTTGAGGCACCCATGTCCGAGGACGACGCCATCTATCGCGAGATCGTATCGGGACATGGTATCGCTCTTTTCGGCGGAGAGGGGAGAAAGATCATGAATATCCTCTTTTCCCTCTTGAAGGGGAAGAAGGACGCCGCCGACTTTTTGTATTCTCTCAGCCTCCGTGAAAGGGAGCTTGCCGCCCTTCTCGTCCGTTTGGGGTGATATTCAACATGTTTCGGGGGTTTGCCCCCCACCTGTCTCGCTTCGCTCGACACTCTCCCCCGTAAACGGGGGAGGGCTTCCCCCTTTGCAAGGGGGAAGCTGGCACCGCAGGTGACTGATGGGGGTTGGATTCTAATTTGTCATGTTGAGCGCAGTCGAAACATCA